>NZ_JAGQDN010000038.1:0-14983 GCF_021270385.1 Brevibacillus sp. AF8
GACGAATACTAATCGGTCGAGGACTTATCCACACATTCTTAGCAATCATGCATATCTAGTTTTGAAGGTGCATATAATCACGGAGAGTTACCCAAGAGGCCGAAGGGGACGGTTTGCTAAACCGTTAGTATGCGCAAGCGTAGCGAGGGTTCGAATCCCTCACTCTCCGCCATTTTTATTTTGGCGGCGTAGCTCAGCTGGTTAGAGCGTTCGGTTCATACCCGAAAGGTCGGGGGTTCGATTCCCTCCACCGCTACCAAACTACATAAAAAATATGGCGGTCGTGGCGAAGGGGTTAACGCACCGGATTGTGGCTCCGGCACTCGTGGGTTCAAGTCCCATCGATCGCCCCATACAACACGGGAGTATAGCCAAGTGGTAAGGCACGGGTCTGCAAAACCCTTATCCCCGGTTCAAATCCGGGTACTCCCTCCATTTTAGTCCCAGTAGCTCAGCAGGATAGAGCAACGGCCTTCTAAGCCGTCGGTCGGGAGTTCGAATCTCTCCTGGGACGCCACGCCTTTTCAAAAGATATCCTCCTTAGGACGTTGTGGCGTCCGCAGGAGGTTTTTTTCGTAGAAGATAGCGCGCCTTTCAGGAGGCAATCAGAAACAAATGATAAGTCAAATGGCCTATTTCAAAAAATAGCAAAAAAACTTTCACCCACATCTGGAAATATTTTGTCTAATTTGTCATAAATTATGTAAAAATATCACAGAATATGGCTCCCTTTCTGTTCGGAAAATGTGACGAAACGATGATATTTTTGTAAGGAGGCGCTTGCATTCTTTCAAAATTTTTGCGACATGTAACTTTCTTTTTCGACAAACGTATCTACTAGAAGACAGAGCAAAAAAACAATAGTTTGACAGGAAAAATATGGGCTCCATCTACTCGAAAACGATATTGACTTACGAAAATTGATTGTGTATACTCAAAAACGTACTTCGTGTCAACAGAAAAACACGAGTAAAATCAACGTTTATAGGCGGTCGTGGTGGAATTGGCAGACACACCATCTTGAGGGGGTGGCGGGGCGACCCGTGCGAGTTCGAGTCTCGCCGACCGCACCAATCCCGGAAACAATCAGGAAGAAATGGAAACGAGCGTTTGTATTTTTCTAAATAGATGGAGCCTTTTTCGACAAGGGCTTTTTTTTCTGCCAACTGCGAAAGCACTGTCGAATAGAAAGAGAAAAAGGTGGGAAAGGTGATAGCAGTGCCTTATTTTTTCCCACTTTTGGGTCATTGCTTATGAATCGCATTTGATGTAAACTGCCAATTGAGAGAAAAACAATAGAGAAATGTTGGAAAAACAACACTACCTAAATTCAGATCAGACCCAATCTGGTTTAGGTCGAGGAGAAGAACCCATGAGTGTAATTAGAGAGATCATTGAGGGATTATTCATCGGATTTACTTCTGCGGTGGGCGTAATCGGCACATACCAAACACTAGTTTCTTGTGCAGGCCTGTTCCGCAAAAAAGAGCAAGTAACATCTGAGCCGCAAAAGACGTTTGCTGTGCTCGTGGCTGCTCACAATGAGAGCGCCGTAATTGCTCCGCTTATTGAAAACCTGAAGAAACTCGACTATCCACGTGAAATGTACGACATCTTCGTCATTTGCGACAACTGTACAGATAACACGGCAGAAATTAGTCGGGCGCATGGTGCAATTGCATGTGAGCGTTTTGACACATCCAAGCGTGGGAAAGGCTACGGCATCGAATGGATGTTGGAGAACCTCTGGGCAAGACCTAAGCAGTATGACGCTGTCGTCATGTTTGATGCTGACAACTTGGTTGAGAAAAACTTCTTGAAAGTAATGAATGACCGTCTCTGCAAAGGGGCGCGTGTGATTCAAGGCTACCTCGACTCCAAGAACCCGTTTGATTCCTGGATTACGCTGTCTTATGCGGTTACCTATTGGTTTACAAACCGTATGTGGCAACTGGCTCGTCACAATTTGGGACTGCCGAACACTTTGGGCGGAACTGGCTTGTGCATTGAGAGCAACCTGCTCAAAGAAATGGGATGGGGAGCAACCAGTCTCACGGAAGACTTAGAATTTGCAACACGTTGTATTGAACGAGGTATTTACCCGACATGGGCACATGACACCAAGGTATGGGATGAAAAACCGATTGACTTAAAATCGTCTATGCGCCAGCGTTTGCGTTGGATGCAAGGGCACTACGATGTGGCAGGACGCTATATTCGATCTGTCTTGTTTAATGGTATGAAGTCGAGAAAGCTGGGGATGCTTGATGCAGCCTTCTACCTCTTCCAACCGATGTATGTGCTGATGGTGACAATGATGTCGGTATTGTTCCTGGCAAGATTTTTTGATATCGGTACGTTTTCAACGGTATCCACGATCTTGCCAACATGGCTGGTATACGGTTCTACTGCCGTGTTCTACCTGTTGCCGATCTTGGCCCTCTATTTGGATAAAGTTCCGTGGAAGGGGTATTTCGGGCTCCTCTTGCTACCGTTCTTTTTCCTGACCTGGCTTCCGATTATGTTTTACGCGTTCTTTACGAAGAAAAACCAAGTGTGGAGTCATACCTCTCACACACGCGCGATTCGTATCGAGGAGATCCAGCAATAGTGACGTAAACAAGCAAAAACCACAGGGGGAATATTCACCTGTGGTTTTCCTATTATCTTAAAGTAGCGAGACCGTTGCCGAATTTGGTATAATGACGTGATCAAGCAAGTAGCGTTCGCCAACGGGATTAAGGCACCAGCGCCAGACGTAGCGGTGCCCATAGGAGGAAAACAGCAATGAAGCTCGCGACAGATATTCACAACAACGACGTCCCATTGTTGTGGGGCGATAAACGATACCATACATGGAATTATCATTTAAGAGGGACTTTTCACGAAAAGATTTTCAAGGTTCCATTGGATGGCGGTTTTAGTTGTCCGAATCGGGATGGGAAAGTAGCGACAGGCGGCTGCACATTTTGCAGCGCCAGAGGATCTGGAGATTTTGCTGGTGACCGCAGAATGGATCTGGAAAGACAGTTTCACGATGTGAAAAATCGTATGCACGAGAAATGGCCACAAGCCAAGTATTTGGGCTTCTTCCAAGCGTATACGAATACGTATGCGCCTGTGGAGGAACTGCGGGAGATGTACGAAGTCATCCTCCAGCAAGAAGGTGTAGTCGGACTCTCCATCGCCACACGTCCTGACTGCCTGCCTGACGACGTTGTGGAGTATTTGGCTGAATTGAATGAGCGCACATATTTGTGGGTGGAGCTCGGACTCCAGACAGTTCATGAGCACACAGCCCAGTTAATTAATCGAGCACACGATTATCAATGCTACGTGGATGCTGTAGAGAGGTTGCGCAAGCACAACATACGTGTATGTTCTCATATCATCTACGGATTGCCCGGAGAGAGCCACGAAGAGATGATGCAGACGGCAGATGCTGTGGCACATCTGGATGTGCAGGGGATCAAAATACACCTGTTACATCTGCTGCGCAAAACACCGATGGTGAAGCAGTACGAAGCAGGACTCTTGGAATTCCTGTCTCAGGAAGAGTACACGAAGCTCGTTGTGGATACATTGGAAATTTTACCTCCAGAGATGATCGTCCATCGAATCACAGGGGACGGACCACCTGATCTTTTGATTGGACCGATGTGGAGCCGCAAAAAGTGGGAAGTTCTGAATGGTATTGATGCAGAACTGAAAGCACGGAATAGCTGGCAAGGAAAGTTATTCGTGCCACGCACGTAAATTCATCGCAACAAAAAGGGAGCCATTTCTGGGCTCCCTTTCTTTTTATAGATTGCGAATCAGATTTCTCGCACGCTTCGGGTAATTGGTGATCAGACCATCTACCCCACAGTCGATGGCTCGCTGGATTTGCGGACCAGTATTTACCGTCCAGCTCAAAACTTCAAAATGACGCTGCTTTGCTTGTTTGACCAAATCCTCCGTCAATTGATCATAGGGGACGTGCAATTGATCAGCTCGATAGCGACTGGCTACTTCCCAAGGCTTGGCGAGTGGCCCAACATATAAAAGTCCCGTCGTTTGCGTGGCATCTAATTGCTTGATTCGTAAAAGGCTATCGAAGTTAAACGTTGAAATGATCGTTCGCTCTGTTAGCTGATATCGTCTGATTTGTTCGATGACGAGCTCCTCTAAGTGAGGTTGATCGAGGAAGAAATTTTTCATCTCGATGATAAAGCGCAGTGGTGTGTCTACAAATGACTGAAATACCTCCTGTAGGGTTGGAATGTGGGCTTTTGGTACTCGCATAGACGAGTCTTTATCCGCTCGTAGCTGACGCAGCTCACGCAATGTGTAATGACGCACTAAGCCAGAACCATTGGTCGTGCGCTCCAGGTTATGGTCATGAATGACGACCAGCTTATTGTCACTGCTGAGCTGAACATCTAATTCGATCCCATTGGCTTTTCGTCGGGCGGCTCCTTGAAACGATTCCATCGTATTTTCCGGAAACAGGCCGGAAGCGCCACGATGGGCATAAATAAGTGGGGGCACGAGGGCTTCCTCCCTTCTCGAGCGTGTCATTGCCTACTATCATGATATGTAAAGGGCCCCTCGATACGACCTGACATGAGAGGCATCTCCAGAAGTCTATCCGATTACGACGAGTACGATGACCAACAGGACAAAGAGGACAAGGATCAGGGCAAAATTGTTATGGCAACTCACAAAACACACCCTCCTTCTCGCACATGAAGCATCTACTCTCATGGTATGAAGAAGAGGTAAATATGACCCAACAGAATGCCCACCTTCTGTTTTTTTGTGCATAAGGAACGCTTTTTTATACAGATTGGCAGATGACGGTATACCTTGTTTTGCTACAATGAGAGTAAGAGTATTGTAGGGGAGGGTGAAGACCGTGATAAATGTTGTAAGCGCACAGGATGCTGGCGACCTGATCATTGATCGACAAAATCGCCGCGTAAAGCTGCATGTGTATGAACCATCACAAATCGAGCAGTGGGATCGGGTCTTGAAGGAACTGGCCGAGGAGTCAGAGGCAACAAAAGTGATTGTGTACGGGAAGAAACAAGATGTTCCGCAATGGCAATCCCTAGGTTACGAGTTGGAGGGTACCATTGACGGCTTTTTTCAAGGGGAAAACGCACAGATGCTCACCTGCTATCTGACAAAAGAGCGGGGTACCTCTGGTGCAGAAAAACTTGCTGAGGAAATTCTTACGTTGAGCCTGTCAAAAGCGGGGAGTACGATAGAAAAATCATTACCAGAGGGATACCACCTGCGTGAAGCAACGGAGGCAGACACGAAGGAATTGGCGTGTCTGTATGGACTGGTATTCGCGACGTATCCTACACCGATGAACGATCCGTCCTACATTCGCAAAACTATGCAAGAAGGCACCCTCTACTATGTCGTTGAATATGACGGCAAGATTGCATGTGCTGCGTCAGCAGAAGTATCCGAACGCTTTGGGTCAGCGGAAATGACGGATTGCGCGACCCATCCAGACCATGCGGGGAAAGGTCTCCTCCAACCGCTGTTTATCGCGTTGGAAAAAAGGATGGAGGAGGCAGGGATTTACTTTTTGTACACCTTGACCCGGGCACAATCGGCAGGCATGAATGTGACGGCTGCCAAAATGGGCTATGCATACCGCGGACGGCTAATTAACAATTGTACGATCTTTTCAGGTTATGAAGACATGAATATATGGGTTAAGCCACTTCGCCCGACGAGGGAATAACAGGCTACCTGTTTGTAGGATACAACTGCTGTTGCAGACGGCGGGCCATCAGGGCCAACTGAAGCTGCCAGCGTTGATGAGCATCCTCCAGGCGGTAGCCTGTTTTTTCTTCGATCTGGGTCAACCGGTACTTGAGCGTATGTCGATGGATATACAAGGCTTGCGAGGTCTGAAGACCGTTTCCGTTCTGGGCTAAATACACCTCAAGTGTTTCGAGCAGCTGTTGATTATATTTCGTATCATAGCGAATCAATGGATCCAGCAATGGGTTCCACAGGCGGAGCAAGCTATCTTTTTCACGATGGTACGGAAACAAAAACTGATAGCCCTGCATATCCCGGTATCGCAAAATCTGCGGGGACTGGGCCAACAGCGGGTAAGCTTGCAGAGCAAACATCGCTTCTTCGGAGGCAGTGACGACGTTTGGCAATTGCTCACAGGGATTGCTCAAGGCGATGTGTAGAGCAAAGTCAGGGTGCAGCCCTCTCCAGCGGGAAGTGAGCTGTTCCAACAGGCGCAGGCTCGTCTGATCATCCGGCAAAATAAACAAGAGGCAATGTGGCCGCTCGCGAAGCAAATAAGAGCGTTGATGACGGTCGCTAAGCCTCCGCATCAACGTAATGACACTTTGATGCATGTCTCCGAGCATCGTTTGATCGGCTACCTCTACACGGACAGCGACGCAGAGATGATGTCCAGCAAGCGGGTACCCGAGCATGCGACAACGGCTCTCCAGCTCCGTGTGGGTCATCTGCTGCCCATTCAGCAACTCCTCCACAAAATCCCCTTTTAACCGCCATTCCGTTGCGGCTACTGCCCTTTCCTTTACATATTCGAGTGCACATAAAGTAGAGGCATGCTGTAGAGCGACGTCATCGAGCTCTTTCCAGGCGTGCTCGGGCTTCGTTAAGGTCAACGTGCCAAAATGCTCGCGATTGGCGCGAATCGGTACATGATGCGCGATTTCCTGGGACTGATCATGCGGCAGCGCTTCCGAACTGCCATGCTGTGTGACTTCAAAGCCTAGTGCATCTACGAGCGAAACGACGCCTCCCGTAAGTGCAGCGAGCTCGCCTGCGATGGCGGGAAGGCCTCCTTTAGACAGGGCAGCATCAATCATTCGGTTATGAATCGCCGAGGAATAGGCCAGCGTTTCAAATTGCCGATTCATGATCGGCTGCAAAATGGCTTTGGTAATAGTAGAAAAGTTTATCTCCGTAGGAATTTCAATCAATGGAAGTTGATACTGATCCGCCAAAGTCAAAAACGTCTCGGGAATTTCCCGTAAATAAAAGCCCGTATGAATCGCAACGCCACTCAGCTTTTGCTTCGCCAACGAAGGAATAAAAGAAGCGAGCTTTTCTGTATGCTCAGCCAGCCCAAAGCCGGTTGTAATCAAAAATTCGCCTTCCTGCAAGCGACTCGTATCCTCCAGCACCTCGACAATTGTCACCCAACGAATCGGATTGTCCAGTCCGCCTGCTCCTGCGATCAGCCTGGTGTGAACCATGTCCGGCAGTTGCAGCGCTTCTCTTATCGTGATGGTCATCAGGTATCTCCTCCAAAAGCCTCGGTAAAGGTTCTCTTATACAAAATGTACAAAAGATTTTGTCTCTTTGCCATGTTTTTTTGCCAGCACGTAGGATGGCTCTTGCGTGCTGGTCAGCTAGGATAGAGGTAGAGAATAAGCGAGGTGGCGACGAAAATGACGAAAAGCTATGTAATCAAGCCTGAATTGGGCAAAGAGTATCCGGTTATTTCTCACGGAAAAGGTATCTATCTTTACGATAAAGAGGGGAATCGTTACATCGACGGTTCCAGTGGAGCGGTGACGGCAAGCATTGGTCACGGTGTAGAAGAAGTAGCTGAGGCGATGTATGCGCAAGCCAAGGAGGTTTCCTTCGTATACCGCTCGCATTTTAGCAGCGATGCCGTGGAGAAGCTGGCTGCAAAGCTGGCGGAGTGGGCACCAGGCTCACTGAACTGGACGTTTTTTGTCAGCAGTGGTTCGGAAGCAACCGAGACAGCACAAAAAATCGCGATCCAGTATTGGCAGGAAAAAGGAAGACCAACGAAAAATCGGATTATCTCCCGCTGGATGAGCTATCACGGGATTACAATGGGTGCGCTCTCGATGTCTGGACACGTCTTGCGCAGAAAGCGGTTCACCCCATTATTGGCTGACTATCCGGCGATCACAGGACCATATCCATATCGTAAACCGGAAGACATGTCCCTGGAATCGTATGCGCTTGCGTGTGCAGAAGAGCTGGAGACCGCAATTTTGCGCGTAGGACCCGAGCAGGTAGCGGCATTTATTGCAGAGCCTGTCATCGGAGCTTCTGGGGGAGCGGTCGTGCCACCAGACGGTTACTTCCAGCGTATTCGCGAGATTTGTGATAAATATGAGGTTTTGTTTATCGCAGACGAAGTAATGACAGGAGTAGGTCGCACAGGAAAAGCGTTTGGGATCGACCATTGGGGCGTCGTGCCTGACCTGATGACATTGGGTAAAGGGATGAGTGCCGGTTACACGCCTATGGCTGCTACGATTGTCTCGGACGAAATCATTGAGACCATTACAAAAGGCAGCGGCTCGATTATGGCAGGACATACGTATAGCGCCAATCCACAATCTGCTGCTGTTTCTCTGGCTGTCCTCGACTATGTGGAGAAGCATCAGTTGGTCGACAAAGCAGCCGAACAAGGTGCCTATATGCTTGCCCGCCTAAAAGAACTGGCAGACGAGCTCCCGTTGATCGGAGATGCACGTGGTCTTGGCATGTTGTGCGCGCTGGAATTTGTGAAAAACAAGCAGACAAAAGAACCGTTTGCGCTTTCTCAAGGCGTAGGCGGGAAGGTCATTCAAAAAGCATTTGAAAAAGGCTTGCTTATTTATCCGGCAATGGGCGGAATCGAAGGGGTGGCAGGGGATGCTGTCATCATCTCACCTCCACTGACCATTACTACGGAGCAAATCGATGAACTGATATCTCTGCTGAAAGAAGCGGTGGTAGCTGTTCAGCAAGAGCTCCAAGACAAGGCACTGATCGGATAGAGAAGGAGGAACGAGGATGACAAATCGATTTGAAAAGGTCGTCTCCCTGTCCGAAGCGCTCACCCATTTTCGTGATGGGATGACGCTGTTGGCAGGGGGATTCGGTGGCGTAGGAAACCCGCCTACTTTAATACAGGGAATTTTGGATAGAGGTGTGCGTGATCTGACGCTGATCAGTAACGATACGGCTTTCCCGCATATCGGAATTGGCAAGCTGGTAACCGAAAAGCGCGTCAAAAAAGTGATAGCTTCGCATATTGGCTCAAATCCGAACGCAGGGGCCCAAATGACAGCTGGGGAGCTGGAAGTAGAGTTCTGCCCGCAGGGGATACTTGCAGAGCGTGTACGGGCAGGTGGAGTCGGTCTGGGAGGCATTCTATCGGATGTCGGCATCGGGACGATCGCGGAAAAAGGAAAACAGAAGGTCGTTCTGGATGGAAAGGAATACTTGTTGGAGACACCGCTCACTGCCGAAGTGGCTATCGTACATGCGAAAAAAGTGGATCGCTTTGGCAATTTGGTGTTTGATACAAGTGCACGGAATTTCAATCCGTTAGTGGCGATGGCAGGTGACATTACCATCGTGGAAGCGGATGAGATAGTAGAGGTAGGCATGATCGACCCGGAAGAAATCGTCACCCCGGGTGTTTTCGTGAACTTTATTGTCCAAAGTGAAGGGGTGAACTGGCAATGGGCATGGGAGAAGTAAAAGAAACCGAGAGCTATCGTGAACGTATTGCCCGCCGCGCAGCATTGGAAGTGGAAGACGGTATGATCATTAACTTGGGAATCGGCATTCCAACATTAGTAGCGGATTTTATCCCAGCGGAAAAACGAGTCATGTTTCACGCGGAGAACGGCATTCTCGGTACAGGGCCAAGCCCTGCGAAAGGCGAGGAGAATGCCATGCTTTGCAATGCGGGCGGTTTTCCTGTCACGCTTGCCACTGGGGCTTCCTTTTTTGACAGTGCGACTGCTTTTGCCATCATCCGCCGTGGACTATTGGATATGACGATTTTAGGAGTCCTGGAAGTAAGTCAAAATGGTGACATTGCCAACTGGATCGTTCCAGGCAAACGTGTCCCTGGCATGGGTGGAGCTATGGAACTGGCACAAAAGGCCAAGAAGGTCATGGTTGTGACCACGCATCTGGATAAAAACGGACGTTCGAAAATCGTGCGAGAATGCTCACTGCCGTTAACCGCGACAAAAGCTGCGGATTTAATCATCACGGACATGGCAGTGATGGAGGTCATGCCAGATGGGTTGTATCTGCGAGAAGTTATGTATCCATACAGTGTCGCTGACGTGATTGGAGCAACGGAAGCCGAACTCAAGATGGACGGAGAGGTTCGCGTTTTCCGCTAAGCAAAGAAAAAACGATAGAACGGGGGAAAAACATGGCAAACTGGCAGGTGCGTATCCGGGAGCAATTGGAAAAAGATCGGGAGGCCGCTGTTCAACTACTGCAGCAATGGGTAAAAAGCCCGAGCGTGCAAGGAGAAGAACAATCCATTCAACAAAGCATTGCAGAGCTTTTGGGGCAGATGGGGCTGGACGTTGACTTATGGGTCATGGAAGGCGAAGAGCTGGTGTCACATCCGTATTTTGTCTCCCCGCGCACAATGTTTGAAAGCAGCCCGAATGTCGTCGGTGTGTGGAAGGGGCAAGGAGATGGCCGTTCCATCATTCTGAACGGACATGTGGATGTAGTGCCAGCGGGCGATCTGGCACAGTGGAGCGATGATCCGTTTAGCGGGAAGGTTGAGGATGGCAAGCTTTACGGGCGTGGAGCAACCGACATGAAGGGTGGAAACTTATCTTCACTGTTGGCGATCCAGGTTCTACAGAAGTTGGGTGTGCAACTAAAAGGCGACGTCATTTTTCAGAGCGTCGTAGAAGAAGAAAGCGGCGGTGCAGGCACATTGGCGACGATCATTCGCGGGTACAAAGCGGATGCTGCCTTGATTCCAGAGCCGACCAATATGAAAATTTTCCCGAAGCAGCAAGGTTCCATGTGGTTCAGATTAACGGTTAAAGGTCGTTCTGCTCACGGAGGGACTCGCTACGAGGGAGTCAGCGCCATCGAAAAGAGCATGCTCGTCGTTCAAGCCATTGGACAATTGGAAAAAGAGCGTAACGATCGACTCGACGATCCGCTCTATGCCAAGCTACCTATTCCGATCCCGATTAATCTGGGGGTGATTGAGGGTGGCAAGTGGCCTTCGTCTGTAGCGGACCTCGTCAAGCTGGAAGGAAGGATGGGGGTTGCCCCAGGAGAACAGATGGACGATGCCAAAGCGGAAATGGCGGCAGCACTCAAAAAGCTGGCAGAGGTCGACCCGTGGTTTGCAGAGCAGCCTGTTGAGCTGGAGTGGTTCGGAGCTCGTTGGGTACCGGGAGCAGTGGAGCTCGATCATCCGTTGATGGATATTTTGCAAGCGCAGTTTGAAGCTGTGACAGGAGATCGTGCCATTGTGGAAGCATCACCTTGGGGTACAGACGGCGGTTTGCTGACGGCTTTGGCCAATACGCCAGCGATTGTGGTCGGACCTGGAGTCACACAGGTTGCACACTACCCGAATGAATTCATCGTTTTGGATGAGGTATTCCGTTGCGCTGAGATCTTTGCGCTTACGTTACTGGAATGGTGCGGTGTGGCTGAAAGTGTGAAAGAGTAAAAAAACCAAATATTTCAAAATCGAGACAGGAAGGCACACGGATGAGAGAGAATGATTGGAAGGTGAACGCCAATCAATGAGAGTGGGGATATGCCGATGAAAAAAACGTGCTTTATCGGGGGAGAGTGGGTGCCAGCCACTACTCATGCACCACTGTTCTCTCCATGTACGGGTCAAGAGATTGCACAAATTTCGCAAGCAGACTCATCATTAGTTGAAAAGGCAATTGCTGCGGCCCACGAAGCGACTGCCGACATGCGGCGTCTTCCTGCTTATCAACGCGCCTTCCTGCTTGAAAAAATCTCGATTTTAATGAATGAACGTTTGGAGGAAGCGGCGCGAATCATCGCAATAGAAGCGGGGAAACCAATCAAAACAGCTCGCGGAGAAGTGATTCGAACCATTCAGACGTATAAGTTTGCGGCAGAGGAAGCCAAACGCCTCCACGGAGAAACCGTACCACTCGATGCAGCGATCGGGGGAGAAGGACGCTTGGCTTATACCGTGCGTGAACCACTGGGAGTCATCGGAGCCATTACACCCTTTCCTTTTCCGATGAATCTCGTCGCCCATAAGGTCGGGCCTGCTCTCGCTGCTGGCAATACCGTTGTTCTCAAGCCAGCATCGCAGACACCGCTTAGCGCATTGTTTCTGGCAGAGCTCGCAGAGCAAGCTGGTATGCCTGCTGGCGCCCTCAATGTGATCACGGGAAGTGGGGCGAGCGTTGGCGATCAAATCGTGTCTGATCCGAGAGTCAGGGCCGTTACCTTTACAGGGAGTCCAAGTGTTGGGCTGGATATACGCAATCGAGCAGGTATGAAAAGAGTCATGCTCGAGTTGGGATCGAATTCGGCAGTGATCGTTGATCGTGATGTACAGCTGAATGAAGTGATTCCTCGATGCGTTTTTGGTGGCTTTGCCTACTCAGGGCAGGTATGTATCTCCGTGCAAAGAATTTATGTGGTGAAAGAGATCTATCAAGATTTCGTCCAGCGTTTTGTTGAACAAACACGAGCACTTCGCGGTGGTGATTCGCTCTCTGAGGACGCAGACTATTCGGCTATGATCAATCCGCGCGAAACTGAACGAGCGATGGAGTGGATTCATGAGGCACTCCTTCAGGGGGGACGTTTGGAGTGTGGGGGACAGATCGTGGATCGGATGCTTCAACCTACGGTGTTGACGGGTGTTCCGGCAGATGTAAAAGTATCTTGTCAGGAAATATTCGGCCCTGTCGTGCTGATAAATCCAGTGGATTCGGTCCGGCATGGCATTACGTTGGTCAACGATTCACGCTACGGATTACAGGCTGGTGTCTATACCAACAATCTGTCGTTGGCTCTGGAAGCGGCAGAAGAGCTGCGTGTGGGCGGTGTGATGGTGAATGATATTCCGACTTTTCGGGTGGACCATATGCCCTTCGGTGGCGTAAAGGAGAGTGGACTTGGTCGGGAAGGGGTCAAATACGCGATAGAAGAAATGACGGAATTGAAACTCGTTGCCATCAAGCGATAAAGGAAATGGAGAAAGAGCTCTTGCAAAAAATAGTAGAGCTGTGATATAGTTTATATTGTTGAAATACGGAGGGATACCGAAGTGGTCATAACGGGGCGGTCTTGAAAACCGTTAGAGTGCAAGCTCACGCGGGTTCGAATCCTGCTCCCTCCGCCATAAATACAAAATGAACCGACTCCAGTTGAAAAGCTGGGGTCTTTTTTATGGTCGAGAACTTTGAGAGTAAGTTGTCGTTTCTTTTTTTTGAAAATATCAGAAAATAAAGAAAACTATTATATAATGGAGAGGAGACTATAAGTGATGGGGGAATATGCATGCTCGAAGCGCAAAGGGTTCGTAGAAATGCACTTGGCGATATTTTGCGAAGAAGTCGTGGACGAAATCCTGATAAGCCTGCCCTGTACTTTGAGGAAGAAGTATTGACCTACACGCAGCTTGATCAGTTTGCGAACAAGACGGCTCATTTGCTTCTTTCCAAAGGCTTGCAAAAAGGGGAGCGGGTAGCAGTATTGTCACGCAACTCGATGGATTTTGCGATTCTGAACTTTGGGCTAGCGAAAGCAGGGGCTATCATGGTTCCGATCAACTTTATGTTGAATAAGGAAGATGTCGCCTATATTTTCGGTCATGCGGAAGTGAGTGCGTGCTTCGCAGCTCCCGAATTCATGCAGCTCGCTCAAGACGGACTCCAACTAGCTGGAATTTCCCCCAAGCTGCTTTCCCTCATGTCCAAACCAGCAGTTCAAGCAGGGGAATGGTTGCCTTTTCGCACGCTGATTGAAGCGGCAGACGATCATGAGCCCGAAGTCGACATCGTGGACGAAGATGTTGTGCAGATTTTGTATACCAGCGGAACGGAGTCAAAGCCCAAGGGTGTTATGCTCACTCATAAAAGCATTATCTCCGAATATGTCAGCACGATTATCGAAGGCGGGATGACGCAGGATGATGTGGCTGTTCACGCACTACCCTTGTTTCATAGCGCGCAGCTTCACTGCTTTTTGGGACCATATGTGTACCTGGGTGGAAGTGGCATTATTTTGGAACAGGCAACCCCTGCGCTGATGCTAAAGACGGTAGAGACGTATAAGGCCACCCAGTTGTTTTGCCCGCCAACTGTATGGATTGCTTTACTTCGTTCTCCCGATTTTGCCGCGCGTAATTTGAGTTCTTTGCAAAAGTGCTACTATGGTGCAGCAATCATGCCAATAGAAGTGTTAAAAGAGCTCAGTCAACGCCTCCCGAATGCACAGTTTTACAATTTTTACGGACAGACGGAAGTGGCGCCATTAGCAACTGTTTTACCACCGAAGGATCAGATGAGAAAAGCAGGCTCTGCAGGCAAGCCAGCGTTAAATGTGGAGACAAAAATCGTCGATGATGACGGGAAGGAAGTCCCTCGTGGTAGTGTTGGTGAAATTGTACACAGGACCAGTCACGCGATGCTGGGGTATTTCCGTGATGAGGAAAAGACACAGGCTGCCTTCCAGGGAGGGTGGTTTCACAGCGGGGATTTAGGCATCATGGATGACGAAGGCTATATTACGGTCGTTGATCGGAAAAAAGATATGATTAAGTCGGGTGGAGAGAACGTAGCAAGCAGGGAGGTTGAGGAGCTTATTTATCAACATCCGAAAGTGTCTGAGGTCGCCGTGATCGGCGTTCCTCATCCGTTCTGGATCGAAGCAGTGACGGCCGTTGTTGTGCCGAAAGCGGGTGAGTTACTGACTGCTGACGAGATGCTTGCTTTTTGCAAAGAACGTCTTTCCTCCTTCAAAGCACCTAAATATGTAGTGATTGCTGATAATCTACCCAGAAACCCCAGCGGCAAAATCTTGAAAAGAGAGTTGCGCCTCCGATACGAAACACTGACGACTTAGCCAGTCACAAGGTCTAAAGCTTCAGAAAAGCCCGCTCTTTCAGGGAGCGGGCTCAGACTGAAGAGAAACCCCCTTTTTGGGGGATTTCTTTTTGGTATTGTTCCAG
>NZ_JAGQDN010000039.1:0-8235 GCF_021270385.1 Brevibacillus sp. AF8
GGACTTATCCACACACTTAGCAATCATGCAGATCCAGTTTTCAGGGAATAAAAGAAGCCATCCAGCTTGGATGGTTTTTTTGTACTTCTTTAAAACTGAAATTTCTGACGTCTATCATTTCGAAAAAGGAGTCATGCCATTATGGAACAAGCTTCTTCGAGTCGGCTCCACTATGCCTGGATCATTGCAGGTGTCACCTTTTTTATCCTCTTGGTTGGCGCTGGAATTCGCTCAGCTCCTGGTGTTTTTATGGTTCCTGTTGAACAAGAATTTGGTTGGAGTCGCTCTTCTATCTCCATAGCGCTGTCGATTAATCTATTGCTATACGGATTAGTGGGCCCATTTGCAGCAGCAGTCATGGATCGATTCGGCATAAGGCGTATTACGATCATTGCTCTTATCTTGTTAGCATTGGGTTCCTCCCTCACGACTTGGATGCAGGCCTCCTGGCAATTGACGATACTATGGGGAGTGGTTGTTGGGCTCGGATCAGGATGCACGGCCTCCGTATTGGGAGCGATGATTGCAAATCGCTGGTTTGTGAAGCAACGAGGATTGGTTATGGGGATATTAACAGCGAGTGGTGCAACAGGACAGCTGGTATTTCTCCCTCTTCTTGCAAGCTTGGCTGAATCAGATGGCTGGCGTACGCCATCGTGGGTGATTGCAATAGCGGCTCTGATTTTGGTTCCGATTGTGGCTATCTTGATGCGTGACCGACCAAGTGATAAGGGACTTCAGGCATTTGGTGCGACGGAAGTTGATCAAGAAATAGAGGATACCAAGCAAAACCCTTTTCGTGCAGCAATTGATGGTTTAGTAAAAGGGTCTCGTTCCTTTGATTTCTGGTTGTTGGCTGGCAGCTTTTTTATTTGCGGTCTCTCTACAAATGGTTTAATCGGTACTCATTTTATAGCTGCTTGTATGGAGTACGGCATTCCAGCGGTAACGGCTGCAAGTTTACTCGCCCTCATAGGTATCTTTGATATTATTGGAACAACATTGTCTGGTTGGCTATCGGACCGTTTTAACAATCGTTGGCTCTTGTTTTGGTATTACGGTTTACGGGGATTTTCGTTAATGCTGCTTCCTGCAGCGCTATCCTCTTCTACGTTTACTTTGGGCTTATTCATTGTCTTCTATGGCTTAGATTGGGTAGCCACGGTTCCTCCAACACTTAAGTTGACAACCGATATTTTTGGAAAACAACAATCAGGAATTTTGTTTGGGTGGATATTGGCCGCACATCAATTAGGTGCTGCTGTGGCTGCCTACGGTGGAGGAGTCATTTATTCCATGTTGAATAGTTACTTCATCATGTTTATCATTGCTGGAATATTTTGCTTGATAGCTTCTGTCATGGTTATGCGGATTGGAAGGAACGCGCTCGCGGCGAAAATTTCCGGGAACATGTAGCGGTAAAATTATAGATGGAAAGAAAAACACCCGAGTAGACACTAGATCACTCGGGTGTTCGTTAGTTTTCAGGCTGCGGATACAAGGGGAGGTTGATGCGGAAAACGGCGCCGTGGAGTGGACCATTTTCTGCTTGGAGATAGCCGTGCGAACGTTCGATAATTGCTCGAGAAATAGCTAGCCCCAGTCCGACATCACCGTTTTTTCCTTTCACAAAACGATGAAATAAATGAGGGAGAAGTTCTTCCGCGATGCCCTCTCCATCATCTTGTACTTCTATTTGGAGTTGACGTTTGCCTGATTTGATTTCAATCGTGATCTGATTCTTGGCATGGCGTAAAGCATTTCCAATGATATTCAACAAGGCTTGAAGAAACTTTCCTTCATCGACGTACACGACGTCATTGGTTTTAGTCGGAAGTACTGAAATCGTTACATTGTGCTGGAGCTGCAAAGGGTGTAAGCGCTCAATGGCCCGAGTCACCAGGTCAGTAGCGGAATGCCATGAGGGATCGAACAAATTCTCTTCGCCCTCAAGTTTGGCCAACAATATAATTTCAGTCACAATATGCTTTAATCGATTGGTTTCCTCTACGATGACATCAAAACCTTTTTCAGCAGCAGCATCAACAAAAACACCATCGCGAATTCCCTCAGCATATCCTTGAATAGACATGAGAGGGGTTTTTAGCTCGTGGGAAGCATTCTGTAAAAATTGCCGCTGGATTTCATGAAAACGATCGAGTTCCTGTGCCATGGAGTAAACACTATTCGAGACCTCAGCAATTTCACCGCGTGCAGGAATGAGTTGGACCTCGGAAAAACGTCGTGCTTGAACCTTCTTTATTTCTCTCGTCAATTTATGGAGTGGCTTCACCATACTACGTGTAATAAAAAAGCTTAGCAAAATGGTAGATACAGCTCCAATCAAGACGATCAGTAATATGTTATTCGTCATCTCCATACGAATGTCTTTTAGTCCACGTACAGGAGAGGCTAGAATCAGTCTTTGCTTTTCGTCGTTTTTAAAAGGCAAGTTAACGACCACGTAATCATCGCTTCCGACCATCCATATGTTTCGATTTTGCCTTTTCTCCGCTTTACGCTCAAGAGCATCCATCCACTCATTCAAATTGGAAGAAGGCAGGGATGTGTAGAGCACTTTTTTCTTTTTGCCCAAGACTAAAACTTCTACCTTGCGATTGGAGACGAGAAGCTTTTCGAGTTCTGCGACTCCCTCTGTTTCAATCTTTACATTCGATTCGTTCATTTTTTCAATCCAGAATCGACCTTTTAGGTTTAATTCATTCTTTTGCTGCTCAATTAAATTATCCAGTAAAAACGAATTAATCAGAACAGCGGATACCCCCATGACAAGACAGAGAAGAAGGGCGAACATCAACGTAATGCGAAATTGGATACTCATTCATCCTTCGTTCCTTCCGAAGTTCGCAGGCGATACCCAAAGCCCCAAACCGTTTCGAGAGGGAGCTTGTCCAGCTTTTTTCGGATACGACGAATGAGATCATCAACCACTCGATCACTTCCAAAATAATCATAACCCCATATAAGAGAGAGCAGTTCATCACGGGAAAAAGCCCGATTCGGATGCTCCGATAAAAGGCTGAGCACCTGAAACTCTTTCGAGGTCACCTCAACTTCCTCCCCAAAAGAATATACGAGACGTTTTTCCTTATCTAATACCAGAGTGCTGTTAGCGGTTTCTTCCGTATGGGATTTCATCTGTTTCCAACGCTGGAGTGCCCGATTCACACGTGCCACTAATTCACGAGGGCTAAAAGGTTTGGTGAGATAATCGTCGCTTCCTAGCTCTAGTCCAAGAATTTTGTCTACTTCTTCGTCGCGAGCAGAAACCATGATAATAGGCGTTTCTGAGCCAGCTCGAATACGTCGGCAAAACTCATAGCCATTCATACCTGGCAACATAATGTCCAATACCCATAGATCGGGGGGATTCTCTTGCTCTAATGTAATAGCCTCTTCGGCTGATTCAACGGCAGTTGTAACATAGCCTTCCTTTTGCAGATAGGCTGCGATGATCTGACGAATATTGAGGTCATCGTCTACGATAGCAATGTGAAAGGTCTTCATAGGTTTCCTCCGCGAACCTGTAGATTCTCACTATATTGTACATCTTCAAACGGACTTAAGTAGTTGTTGTAGGCATTTCCCATACTTTTCCCATACTTGCCTACGATCCTTACAATAGTGTAAGGAAGTTGAAACCCAAATCGATAGGACTACATGTCTATTCCCTGTAAAATCAAAGTACATTCAATAAACGGAGGGATACACCATGAGAAAACTAGTACAGATGATCGCGATTACGTTCGGGTTGTTAATCGATACAAAGACAATGATTCGCTCCTCTGAATTGGAAATGGTCGTGAAGCTGTAAAGATGATGATAAATACATGTAAAAAAACATGAACTTCTAGGCGCCAGAATAAAGGGGCCTTTTTTTGTTTTGTGTAATGACCCAGCGTGAAACAAAGCTGGAATATTTAGGGGTAATATGAAATGCGTGAGTGTACGACCAAATTCCGAGGGAAATATTGGGGAAATAGATTGATTCAACTGGTTTTTTTGGACGTCTCCTCTCTCTGTATGGTATAATGAAGTATTGTGATAACCAGTTGGAGGTTTACCCTTTATGGCAGAAGAAACTGCTCGGTTTCCAAAAGTCGATATTAGCCACGAAATGAGAGAATCGTTCATTAGCTATGCGATGAGCGTTATCGTCAGTCGGGCTTTGCCTGACGTTCGCGATGGTTTGAAGCCTGTACACAGGCGTATTTTGTATGCCATGCACGATATGGGCCTTACTCCTGACAAGCCGTTCCGTAAATCGGCAAACGTTGTCGGGGAAGTAATGGCGAACTACCATCCGCATGGTGACTCTTCCATCTATGAAGCGATGGTACGTATGGCCCAAGATTTTAACATGCGCTACATGCTGGTTGAAGGGCAAGGGAACTTCGGTTCTGTAGACGGCGACCCGGCAGCGGCGATGCGTTATACGGAGTCGCGTTTTTCCAAGCTCGCGCTGGAGCTCTTGCGCGATATTGATAAAGAAACGGTCGATTTCATTCCTAACTACGACGGACGCAAAGAAGAGCCGGTTGTATTGCCTTCTCGTTTCCCGAACCTGCTTTTAAATGGTGCATCAGGGATTGCTGTAGGTATGGCTACCAATATTCCGCCGCATAACTTGACGGAAGTTATTGATGGTGTCATTGCCATGATCGACAATCCGGATATTACGATTCAAGATTTGATGAAGATTATCAAGGGACCTGACTTCCCTACAGCAGGGGAGATTCTCGGTTACAGTGGTATTCGCCGTGCCTATGAAACAGGTCGTGGTTCCATTATTATGCGCGCCAAAACCCAGATTGAAGAGGATGGAAAAGGCAAACCGCGCATCATCGTAACAGAGATCCCTTATCAGGTGAACAAGGCTAGACTCGTGGAAAAAATCGCGGAGCTAGTGCGTGAGAAAAAAATCGAAGGCATTACCGACCTTCGTGACGAGTCTGACCGCAAAGGAATGCGTATCGTCATGGAATTGCGCCGTGACGTCATTCCAAAGGTTGTATTGAACAATCTGTTTAAGCATACCCAAATGCAGTCTACATTTGGTGTGAATATGCTGGCACTCGTTGACAGTCGTCCGCGTGTATTGAATCTGCGTGACATGCTCTATTACTATTTGGAGCACCAACGTGTCATTATCCGCAGAAGGACCGAATACGATCTCAAGCAAGCAGAAGCCCGTGCTCATATCTTGGAAGGCTTGCGCATTGCATTGGATCATATTGACGAGATTATCAGCTTGATTCGTTCTTCTCAAACCACGGAAGAAGCTCGCACAGGACTCATGGAAAATTACTCCTTGTCCTACGAGCAGGCACAGGCCATTCTTGATATGCGTCTGCAACGCCTGACTGGTTTGGAACGAGAAAAAATCGAGAACGAATACCAAGAGCTCATGGTAAAAATCGCAGAACTGCGTGCTATTCTTGCGGACGAAGGCAAAATCTACGCGATCATCCGGGAAGAGCTGGGTGAGATCAAAGAGAAGTTTGGCGATGCAAGACGCACGGAAATTACATTCGATGAGAATCATATCGAAGATGCAGATTTGATCCCAGAGGAAGATGTGGTCATCACCCTGACGCATGACGGATATATCAAGCGTCTGCCTGTTTCCACCTATCGTTCGCAAAAACGTGGTGGACGTGGCGTGCAGGGGTTGGGAACCAAGGATGACGATTTTGTCGAGCATCTGTACATTACCAACTCGCATGATTACATCATGTTCTTCACGAGCAAAGGGAAGGTGTATCGCCTAAAAGGATTCGAGATTCCTGACCTGAGCCGGACAGCGAAAGGTACCCCAATCATCAATCTCATTCAGATTGAAAAAGGGGAACGGGTGAGTGCGGTAATCCCTGTGAAGGAGTTTGATCAAGAACATTACCTGTTCTTTGCGACCAAGAAGGGGATTATTAAGAAAACCACGCTTGAGTCCTATGAAAATATTCGCAAAGGCGGACTAATTGCGGTTAACCTGCGCGACGATGATGAGTTGATTGGTGTTCGTCTGACGGATGGCCAACAAGAAATCATTATGGGTACTCACAAAGGCATGTCCGTCCGTTTCAATGAGGGAGACGTACGCACGATGGGACGTAACGCCACCGGTGTGAAGGGGATTACCCTTGACGACGATGATGATGTCATCGATATGGACGTTATCAAACCAAATGCAGAAGTGCTCATTGTAACGGCGAATGGTTACGGAAAACGGACTCCTGTCGATGAATACCGCATTCAATCTCGTGGCGGTAAAGGAATTAAGACTCACAATGTTACGGATCGAAGCGGTCCGGTCGTCGGGCTGAAAGTCGTTGAACCTGAAGAAGATCTGATGATTATTACCACTTCCGGCATCATCATTCGTACAGAAATGAAAGGTATTTCTGTGATGGGGCGTTACACGCAAGGTGTGAAACTGATCCGTTTGTCTGAAAATGAGCAAGTGGGATCAGTCGCCAAATGTCCTCCGACTGAGGAAGAGGACATGTCAGATGAAGATGTGGAAGAGGGAATCGAAGATATGCAAGACGGAGAGACTGTCGAAGCAACCGAGCCTACCGAACCTACCGAGTCTACCGAACCGACAGAGGAATAAAGAAAATCGCGACGAAAGCGTCCCGCATAATGTGGGGCGTTTTTTCGTGTAAGTGCAGAAAGTTTGTCCTGGCCAGTGCTTTTTTCCTGCAAATGGTTTGGGTTTGAAGTAAAATTGGGAAATGGATACTATATCATTAACAAGTTGGATCGGGTGGTGAGCAGGTTGCCCAATGTGGAAGTGAAACAACTGACTCTTGGAGCGAAATTGGCTGAAGACGTATTTACAGCATTGGGAGGCATTCTTTTTGCAAAAGGAACCCCTCTCTATGAAAGAGAAGTGCAATTCTTAGAAGCGTTCATGATCAAGCAGGTACAAGTAGAAGATTCGGGAGGGGCTTCGACTGACCAAGGGGAATCTCCTACAACTAAGGTAGAGGCGCCAGAAGCTTCTGATAAGTTTACTCAAGCTAAACCTGTGTTTCAGGAGTCATTTGATAGAGCAGTGTCTACACTAAAAAATTTGATGACCCGCGTACAAGGTGGCAATAACATACCCGTTATGGAAGTCAGAGAAGTTGTTACGCCGATCATTACGGAGTTTCAGCAGCAACCCCAAGTTCTCCTCTCCCTTCGGCGCTTTGCAAAGATGGATAGCTATGCTTATGAGCATGCCGTAGCGGTTGGGATGATTTCTTATATGATTGCAAAATGGGTCAAGGTACCAGAAAAAGAATGGATGCAGGTCGCATTGGCGGGTACATTGCTCGATATAGGAAAAACGAAAATTGATCGGCGGATATTGCAAAAACCAGGGAAGCTTACGCCAGACGAATTCGAAGAGATGAAAAAGCATACCGTTTATGGCTACCAAATTATTAAGGCATCCCACGGTTTAAGTGAAGGTGTAGCATTAGCGGCTTTGCAACATCATGAGCGGGAAGATGGTTCAGGCTATCCGCTAGGTTTGCCTGGATCTAAACTACATTTATACAGTAAAATTGTCGCTGTGGCCGATGTGTATCATGCAATGAGCTCGGACCGTGTGCACCAAAAGGCGTTGTCTCCCTATCAAGTCGTGGAGCAATTAGTACAGGATAGCTTCGGGAAACTTGATCCTACCATTGTTCGGACATTTGTGGAGGGGATCACTCAATTCGCTGTAGGAACATTAGTTGAATTAAGTGATGGAACGATTGGGAAGATCGTATTTACAGATCGTAATCATCCAACGAGACCAATGGTTGAAACAGGTGGGAAAATCGTAAACTTAGTCGAAGCGCGACATTTATCTATTGTGAGAGTAATGGAACAATAAAGAAGAGAGGCGAGTGATTCGCCTCTTTTTTTAATATGTTTTAAAGTAATTTAATTTTATTATAAAAACCTCTTGTGTTGTTTAAAAATACGTGATAAGATACTCCTTGTGGCTTCGATTGGAGCAACACTTCAAGAAGAAAAGTCAATTAGGCTATTTACTTCTTGAGCATTGTTTGATAAAGTATTGAATTGTCGCCATCAAGCGGAACAAGATTTTTTAAAAAAACATCTTGCAAAATCCTAGGCGGTATGATAAGATAGAAAAGTCGCCTCGAGAGAGACGGACGAAAAATGCTCTTTGAAAACTGAACAGCGAAAGCGTTAATGAGTCTATCATTAAAT
>NZ_JAGQDN010000003.1:0-350796 GCF_021270385.1 Brevibacillus sp. AF8
ACGTTGCGAGCAGCCAACGAATTGGAAATGCAGCGAGGAAGAATAGGACAAATGCCTGCTCTCTCCAGTGATACGAGCCAGACATTACTCGCCACAGCCGTACCCAGCGTTACAAGAAATGCGAGCATCCCTAATCCAAAATTAATCCAAATGGTTCCTAACATTTGTTATACTTCCTTCACACCTTGATTTACGGTCCTGATTTGAAGAATGCCGTTTGTGGCATCTAACTCTATTGTCCGACCGCAGTTTCCCCCTGTATCTTCTGCCACGATCTTTATATGAGCATCCTTCAATGCAAGTTTGCACGCCTCTACATTCCGAGGCCCAATCCGCATGGTGTCATTATTTCCTAAAAACGCGAACATTTGTGCGCCACCAGCCAATTTCGCAACTGTGTGTCTCGTCTCCGCACCAGCCTTCACCATCAACTGAATCAGATGAGGGATTGCTGTATCTGCATATTTGCCTATCGTTAGCTCCCCGCCTTTAGCCAAAGACGATTCAGGGAGCATAACATGTGCCATACCTGCAATTTTATGGATATGATCGTAGAGTACTACTCCTACGCAAGAACCTAAACCGGTAGTACGCAGCTTGCTCGGCGGCTTTGCCACACCGAGATCAGCCATCCCTATCTTAATAATCTCCATCGAACGGAACCCCTAATGAACGAAATAGTATTGGGAGCGATTCAGGATCAGGAATTAAGAAAAAGTTCCCTTTTACTTGATCATTGCCTTCGAAAAAAGCGGTGTCAATCGTGAGGGCAAAGTCACCCGCTTGACCCAACGCTATTAATCCATAACTTAGAATAGCTCCAGCCATATCCACAGCGAGTGCAGGTACGGACGGCTGTAAATTTAATTGTGTAAAATCAGCTAACGATGATAAATAAGAACCTGTTAAGATGTTGCCAATCTCATGCAACGCGGAGATCTCCAGCTCTTCCCACTCGTGCACATCTTTATTAATTCCTGTGATTTGCTCGAGCAGGTGCTTGGCTGAATCCAAATCAAGGATGAAAAACATGTTGCCTGGACAATCGCCTTCAACCCGGAGGAAGACGGTCACTACTACAGTTTCCGCTCCTCCGACACAATCTGCAACTTCGTCGAAGGGGATAATCTTGACTTGTGGAACTTTCATATCGATTTCTTTTTGTATGAGCTTGGAGAGAGCCGTGGCAGCGTGACCAGCACCGATATTCCCGATTTCCCGTAAAACGTCAAATTGGAAATCCCCAAACTTCGTAAAATCGCCCATTTTACTTACCCCTCAATTGCGTCCAACTGCTTGATTTCCTCAGTGCTCAATACTTTATCGAGGTTTAAGAGGATTAACAGTCGTTTATCCAGCTTAGCGACGCCTCGCAAATAAGCAGCCTCCACACCTCCAACAACTTCTGGAGGCGGTTCAATCGCATCAACTGGTATATCGATAACATCGTTTGCGGCATCTACAATGAGACCCACTTCCAATTCACCTACGGCCACGATAATGATTCGAGTTGCTTCGGAATAGACGCTTTCTTCGAGACTAAAACGATTTCGCAGGTCAATAATCGGTGTCACAACGCCACGCAGATTAATAACCCCTTTGACGAAACTAGGCGTTCGAGGAACTCTTGTGATGTGCTCCAGCTTTTCAATGGATTTAACCTGATGAACCTCAACGCCATACTCTTCGTCCTTCAATCGAAAGACAATCACTTTGACTTCGCTAATGACTTCTTTTTGATCGAGCATGTGGCTGCCCCTCCTTCTACTTAATCAGCGAGTTACAATCTATGATGAGCGCGACCTGACCGTCTCCCAGGATCGTTGCACCTGAAATGGCAAATACATTGACCAGATATTTGCCGAGAGATTTTAGAACAATCTCTTGTTGTCCGATGAACGAATCGACGACAAGGCCTGCCATTTTCTCACCTTTACGTACGATGACGACTGCCACTTCATCTTCCATCGTTTCCCCATTATCAGGCACTTGGAAAATGTCCTGCAGCGAAACGAGCGGAACTACACGTCCCCGGAAGTCGATCACTTTTTGGCGGTGAGCCATCATGATTTGATCTTTTTTAAATACAGCCGTCTCAATAATGGAGCTGAGTGGGACAGCGTACTTCTCATCCTTCACTTGCACCAGCATCGCGGAAATGATAGAGAGCGTAAGTGGCAATTGAATGAGGAAAGTCGTGCCCTGACCGCGCACAGAATCTACGCTGACACTGCCACCCAACGATTCAATTTTGGACTTCACGACATCCAATCCAACACCACGACCGGAAATGTCAGATACAACTTCCGCTGTACTAAAGCCTGCTGCAAATAGCAACTCATGGATTTGCTTGTCACTCATGCTATCTGCATTGGCAGGATTGACAATGCCTCTCTCAAGCGCTTTTTTGAGAACTTTATCTTTATTGATTCCAGCACCATCATCTCTTACTTCAATAAATACATGGTTGCCACTGTGGAAAGCGCGGAGCTCGATTTTTCCTTCCTCTGGCTTACCCGCCTTTTTCCGATCTGCTGGAGACTCAATTCCGTGGTCAAGCGAGTTACGCAGCAAGTGATTGAGTGGGTCCCCGATTTCGTCGATGACGGTACGATCCAATTCTGTCTCCGCACCGATAATCTCCAGATTCACTTTTTTATTTAGATCTTTTTGCAGATCGCGAATCATACGTGGGAAACGATTGAATACTTGCTCCACCGGCACCATGCGCATGGTCAGAATGATGTTCTGGAGATCGCCACTAATCCGGCTCATGTGCTCCACGGTTTCTTGCAGTTCATTCTTTCCAATTTCTCGTGCCAACTGCTCCAAACGACCGCGGTCAATGACCAATTCGCTAAACAGATTCATCAAGATATCCAAGCGTTCGATATCGACACGAATGGTTTTTCCACCAGCCGTCGCCTTTTTCACTGGTGCTTGAGGAGCTTCTGCTGCACCCTTTTCAGCTGGTGCTGGTGCCTGTTGCACTACGGGAGCAGGTGGAGCTTCCTTCTTCAATTGAATGGTTTCGATTGTCACATCTTGGATTTCCGAAATGTTAAGAATCGTAGTACGTACCTTTTCAATCGAGTGCTCCGTCACATAGGCGATTTCAAACGACTGTTCAAATCGCTCATTCTCGATATCTTCAACAGCTGGCTTCGTTTTGATCACTTCACCCATGGATTCCAGTTGATCAAAAACCATGTAAGAGCGGGCTGCCTTGAGCAAGCAGTTTTCATTCAATGTCACTTTGATCCACAAAACGTTGTTCCCGAGCTCCTGAGACTGCTTCAAGACCATCATGGCATAATCATCAAGCTCATGATCTTCAGCTGATGTAGTTTCCTCTTGCGGTGCTTCCACTTCCATAGTAGTAGCTGCTACTTCCTGCTCGGCTGAAAAGTCTCCTGCAACAATCGCACGCAGCTTCTTTACAATAGCGGATACATCCGCTGAGCCGTCTCCGCCTTCTGTGATATCGATGACCATGCCTTCAATCAAATCTACACTCTGGAAAATAGAGTCCATGATATCACTGGTAATCGTTAGCTTCTGATTGCGAATCAGGTCAAGTACATTTTCCGCTTCGTGAGTCAAACTCGCCATGTCTTCAAAGCCCATAGTTGCCGACATACCCTTCAATGTATGCGCGGATCGAAAAATCTCTTTGACGTGGCCAATGTTACCCGGATCACTTTCCAAGAGTAGCAAATTGGCGTTGATCGCCTGTAGGTGTTCCTTTGACTCCTCAATAAACATGTCCAAATACTGATTCATATCCATAGGTGATCCACCTCCCAAAAATCAGTGCAAGAGCTTGCACAACAGCTCTGGAATCTTTTCCAATGGGGCCACGTTGTCTGCCAAGCCTGCTTGAATCGCTGCGCGTGGCATTCCGTATACAACACAGCTCGACTCATCTTCGATAATACTTGTGACACGGCCCAGTTCCTTCATGAGTTTTAGCCCTTTAGTCCCATCATTTCCCATGCCTGTCATGATGATTGCCCACTTGTCTACATTTGTCAATTGACTGACTGATTCAAACAGGATATCGACAGACGGTCTGTGTCCGCCTCGTGGCTCCTCTTGATGTAAGTAGGCCTGCAGTCTGCCATTCACTTGACGAACTTCGAAGTGGAAGCCTCCTGGAGCGATGTACGCTGTACCATTTTCCAAAAACTCGCCATCGACAACCTCGGTTACTCGAATCTGACATAACGAGTCTAGTCGATTTGCTAACGATTTTGTGAATCCAGCTGGCATATGCTGAACGATAGCAATTGGTGCAGGAAAATTCGCCGGAATTGCAGTCAGTACACTCTGCAATGCTTTAGGACCACCTGTGGAAGTACCTAGAACCACCAGTCTTGCCTTCCCCCCCACTTGTGACCGCATCACAGCAGGCGGGCTCGGTATTTTCGTACGTATTACTGGGGAGGCCGGAGCACCAGGTGCAGCTGTTGGTTCGAAAGATACCGGTTTGGCTACGCGTGGCATCTGCTTTTTCAAACGTACTTTCGATGCTGCCGCAGCCTTCACGCGCTCGATAAGACGATCTCCCACTTTGTGGATATCGAGAGAAATTGGACCCGAAGGCTTCGTTACAAAGTCAAACGCACCTAGTTCCAACGCATGAATCGTAGCTTCGGCGCCTTCTTTTGTCAGGCTGCTCAACATGACGATCGGAACCGGACACTCATTCATCAGTTTTTCCAGAGCGTCCAAACCGTTCATGACAGGCATTTCAATGTCGAGTGTGAGAACATCCGGCACCAGTTGTTTACATTTTTCAATACATTCGAGTCCATTCTTGGCACGATCGATCACTTCAATCTCAGGATCAGTAGATAAAATGTCCGAAATCACTTTACGCATAAATGCTGAATCGTCCGTGACGAGAACGCGGATTTTGCTCATTCGAATGTCGCTCCCTTCCTACTTTTATGTCTCATCGTATCAAGTGCCTCAACCTCGCAAGAAAACCTTTGAGGCCACTGACAGAAGCATCTGAAGTAACCGGACGATCCAAATACCGCTCTACCAGATTTCGTATGCTTCTCGCGGCTTGCGATTGTGGATATGTAAGTAGAAAAGGACGCTGCAGTTTAACAGCTTTTGAAACATAAGGATCATCCGAAACATATCCAAGCGACTGAATTTCCATATTCAAAAAACGTTTGGAAACCATCGCAAGCTTGTCTGCCGTCATTTTCCCTTCTCTCTCCGACGACGCTCGATTTATCACCAAACGAATGGATACAGCAGGATTGCGTGCGTGTAGCATCTTCATGACTGCATATGCATCTGTTATCGCTGGTGGTTCAGGAGTGGTAACAAGGATGACCTCGTCTGAGGAGAGCATGAATCGCATGGATTCTTTTGAAAAACCTGCTCCCGTATCAAAAATGATGGTGTCGGCATAGCCCTGCAATGGGTCCAGATGTGAGAATAAGCGATCAAGCTTCTCATCATCTAACTGCATGATCTGCGTAAATCCAGATCCACCCGCAATGAATTCTAAGCCTCCTGGCCCGTGCTCGATAATGTCCCAAACAGTCGTATCTGGCTCTAACAAATGAAACAGATGCTTTTTTGGGGTAATTCCCATTAATACATCCAGATTTGCCAGACCCAGATCCAAGTCAAACAAAACCGTCTTATGACCTTTCTCAATCAAACCAAGTCCAAAATTCAAGCTGAAATTGGACTTGCCGACACCACCTTTTCCACTCGTCACTGTGACCAGTCTAGTTGGTCGTGTCTTCTTGTTTTGTAGCATCCGCTCACGGAGTTGCTCTGCTTGGTCACGCATCTGTTTACTCTCCCATAATCATCGTTGAAACCAGCTCGGGTGTAGCTACAACGATATCATCTGGTACATTTTGACCTGTCGTTACATAGGAGAGCTGTAGATTCATCTCCTGACAAACATTCAACATCGTGCCAAAGCTCTTCGTTTCATCCGCTTTTGTAAAAATGACTTGCTTCACTTGAACTTCCGCAAAATTTTGGACGATCGCTTTCATATCATTGAATTTGGAGCTCAAGCTAAGTACCAGGTAGTTCACGCTGTCTTTGCCATGCTCCAACAATTCACGAATGCCTTCGACGTATTCATCGTTGCGAAAATTTCGTCCAGCCGTATCTACAAAAATGAGGTCACAATCACTTAAGCGCTCCATCGCTGCCGCCATTTCTTTCGGCGAAAAGACAACCTCCAGTGGGACATTCAAGATGTTTGCGTACGTCTTCAATTGTTCTACAGCCGCCATTCGATACGTATCAGCCGTGATAAAGCCGATTTTTCGCTTTTCCTTCAACATGCTGTTCGCCGCAAGCTTCGCAATGGTCGTTGTTTTTCCAACCCCTGTCGGACCGAAAAAGAAAGCATACCGTACGTTCTTACCCAGCTTTGGCGAAGATGCTGTATATGGCTCGATCATGGAAGTGATAATCGTTCGGCTTACCGTAAACGCTTCTTCCTCCGTCCATTTTTCACCCGGTTGCGACATATCCATTACTTTTCGAATGATTTCTGCAGTTAGCTCTTCCGTCACTTCTTGCTTCAATAACTTTGCACGAATAGATTGTATCGCCGGAGGAAGTTGTTCACTTAAGTCATGCACCAACAGCTTTTGAAACATTTGACGCATATCTCGCATTTCAGTGGCAATCGCGTCATGATTGCTTACGGGTATAGCTCTTTCTTGGGATGTCGTGACAGGAGCATGCTGCTCAGCTGGCTCTCCTTGCTTTGGCACAGCTCTCGTATCTGAGATCTCTTCTTGAGGAGGCGTCGCAACCGCAGTTTGTGTCATCGCGGCTACGAGCTGCTCCCTCCCTGTTGATTGAACTTGTTGATTCTCCGATGTTTTTGCCACAGTCGGTCTTCGATACGCTTGAGCAGCCGTGTACGTACCCGTCTGCGATTTGGGCAAAACGTTGCTGGTTCGATGTTCAGCTGCTACTGTGGGATTTTCTCGCTCGGATGCCTTTTCATCGACAGCAGCGATTACTTCGATTCGTTGTTTGCCAAACATCCCGAACAATCCACCTGTTTTGATCGGCTTGGAATTAAGAATCACTGCATCCATTCCTAAGTCCGTCCTGATTTTTTCCATTGCTTCTGGCATCGAATCGACAATGTAACGTTTTACCCTCACGAAATGTTCACCATCCCTACGCTTTGCACTTCAACATGTGGTTCGAGCTCGCTGTACGACAAAACGGGAACGTCTGGCATCATGCGATCTACTAATTGACGCAAGTACATTCGGACCGCTGGTGATGAAAGAATGATCGGCTGTTGACCCGAGTTGATCATTTTGCTCACTTCAGTCGACATGTTTTGGAAAATTCGCTGAGACGTTTCCGGATCCATCGCCAGATAGCTTCCTTGCTCAGACTGTTCCACACGTTCAGAGATTGCTTTTTCCAATCCTGCTCCAGCTGTCAGCACGCGAAGTGGTTGTCCTGGCTCCGTAAATTGGAGTGTGATCTGTCTCGCCATCGCCTGTCTCACATATTCTGTCAGTACATCCGGATCTTTTGTATACAAGGCATGATCCGCGAGCGCTTCAAGAATGACATGGAGATTTCGAACAGACACTTTTTCACGCAACAGCTTTTGCAATACTTTTTGTACGTCCCCGATGGCGAGCAAACTTGGAATCAACTCGTCTACGAGAACTGGTGCTGTCTCCCTTACATTGTCGATCAGGGCCCTTGTTTCCTGGCGACCTAACAATTCGTGGGCATGTCGCTTGATGACCTCTGTCAGATGTGTAGCCACAACAGATGGCGGATCGACAACTGTATAGCCAGACAGCTCAGCAATCTCCTTATTCTCTTCTGTTACCCATAATGCGGGCAATCCAAACGCAGGTTCTACGGTTTCTATCCCAACAATGGAATCATCTTCAATCCCCGGGCTCATTGCCAGATAGTGATCCAGCATGATTTCCCCTTTTGCGACCTGGTTGCCTTTTATTTTGATCATGTATTCATTCGGCCGAAGCTGGATGTTGTCACGTATACGAATGACCGGTACAACGATCCCCATCTCGAGTGCGATTTGTCTTCGGATCATGATGACTCGATCTAGCAGATCTCCCCCCTGCTTCACATCAGCAAGCGGGATTAAGCCATAACCGAATTCGAACTCGATCGGATCGACCTGTAACAGGTTCACGACGCTTTCTGGACTGCGTACTTCTTCCATTTGCTGTTCTTCCACCTTATCGGCGGATTCTTGTATCTGCATCTTCTGGTTCTTTTCCATTTTCCAGGCGGCAAATGCCATTATCCCGCTTACTGGGAGCACAGGCAAAATTCCAATCGGAGTAAAAAGACCCAGCAACAACATGCATCCCGATACGATATAGAGAAGACGTGGGAAGCTGAACATTTGCTTGACGATGTCTTCTCCCAAACCTTCACCAGAAGTGGAACGCGTTACAATAATACCCGCTGCAGTCGAGATTAAGAGCGCAGGAATTTGGCTCACCAATGCATCACCGACAGACATGGTAGTGAAACGAGAGGCAGACTCGGCAAAGCTCATATCGTGAATGAGCATCCCGATGATAAAACCACCGATAATATTTACGATAAAAATGATAATACCCGCGATGGCGTCCCCTTTTACGAATTTGCTGGCACCATCCATTGCTCCATAAAAGTCAGCTTCGTTTTCAATCTTTTTTCTTCGTACACGTGCTTCTGCTTCTGTGATCATTCCTGCATTTAGATCCGCGTCGATACTCATCTGTTTACCAGGCATCGCATCGAGCGTAAAACGTGCTGCTACCTCAGCGACACGCTCAGAACCTTTGGTGATTACGATAAACTGAATGATGATCAAGATCAAAAACACAACGAAACCGACGACTTGATTACCACCGACTACAAAGCTACCGAACGTTTCAATAACTTTACCGCCTTCACCGTGCGATAGAATATTTCTCGTCGTCGACACGTTCAAGGCCAGTCGAAAAAGTGTTGTAATAAGCAAAACCGTCGGAAAGATCGAGAATTCCAAAGTTTCTTTTGTATACATCGACACAAGCAAGATGGTCAATGCAAGGGAGATATTCAAAATCAACAGCAAATCAAGAAGCGCTGAAGGAAGTGGGATTACCATCATGACAACAATGCTTATGACAAAAAGGATCGTACCAACTTCTTTAAATTTGAATCCCACTGGTTATCCTCCTTCCATTTATTTCACTTTCCCTTGCAGCTTGTAGACGTACGCGAGAACTTCCGCGACCGCTTTAAACATCTCTTCGGGAATTTGTTGCCCAACTTCAACTTGACTATAGAGAGCCCGGGCCAAGGGCTTGTTTTCCATGGTAACGATACGATGCTTTTTCGCTACTTCCCTTATTTTTAACGCTAGATAGTCTTGCCCTTTGGCGATTACCGTCGGTGCACTCATCGCACTCGCGTCATAGCGAACGGCAACAGCAAAGTGAGTCGGGTTCGTAATAATGACATCCGCTTTGGGAAGCTCCTGCATCATACGGCGAATGGCCATGCTTCTTTGCCGTTCACGAATCTTCCCTTTGATGAGCGGATCACCTTCCGCTTGCTTATGCTCGTCCTTGAGATCCTGCTTAGACATCCGCAGATTCTTTTCATGCTCATAGCGCTGATAGGCGTAGTCCAGGACCGCAAGAATGAAAAGCAATAACCCGAGATAGATTCCCAGCTTTGTCACCTCTTCGGCAGTAAACGATAAGACTGCTCCGAGAGACAATAAGGAAAGCTGTACAACTTGTTCCTTTGCATTCCACAAAATGACGTACGCGACGTAAATGCCTGCGCTTATTTTTAATAAAGATTTCAGTAGCTCTACGAGCGAGCGTAAGGAAAAAATTCGTTTTGCCCCTTTAATCGGATCGATCTTTTCCAGCTTCATTTGAAGGGGTTCTGTACTAATTAGCCAGCCTACCTGCATGTAGTTCACCGCAAATGCGATAAGAAAACTCAAGCCCAAGATAGGTCCTACAATTTTTATCGCTTCAAATGCAAGCTGCATTACGATGACTTTTAAATTTTCTTCATTTACTTGCCACGTGGTATATGTAATCAATGACTCCCGCATCAAATCTTGAAAGGTGCCTAGCATGGTAGAGCCAAGCATCATTAGCAGAAAGAAAAATGCTGTCAAAGATAGGGCTGGGGAAAGATCCTGACTTTTCGCGACTTGCCCTTTTTTTCGTGCATCTTGCTTTTTCTTGGGCGTAGCTTTTTCTGTCTTTTCCCCATTAAAAAATTGAAGATCTACTTGATAGGAAAGCCTCAATTGATTCATGGTGATCCTCCGAGCGATTTCATCATTTCTGCAAGTGCCCGGAACATGTTTCCAAACAATCCGTTCAGGGTCAGCAAGAACGCAGGCATCACCACAATAAGCAGTAAAAAGCCGGCAAGCAGTTTAATGGGCAAACCCACCACAAAGATATTAAACTGCGGGACAGATTTGGCGATAATACCAAGAGAGAGATCAACCAGAAACAATGCAACGACGATCGGTGCCGCAATCATAAACGCACTCGTAAACATCGTTTGAAATGTTTTTACTGCTGTCATCATGACGTTTTCGCTTCCGAAAGCCGCCCACATGATGTCCACGGGTATAACCTGGTAACTGCTTATCACACCTCGTATCAGCATGTGATGTCCGTCAATACTGAAAAAGTACAGGACAGCGAGAATGTTTTTGAAGTTACCTGTTATCGGGATATATGCACCCGTTTTGGGATCAATCACGTTTGCCATTGCGAGACCCATCTGCATGTCCATCAGTCCGCCGGCAACCTGAATGGCGACAAACATCATTTCACATATGTATCCAAGAATGACACCAACAAGCGCTTCCTTCATAATATACAGAATAAAAGTCAAATCCATTGGAATCTCGCCTTGTACCGGCAAGGATTGAAAACTAATGACGGCAATGATAAATGCGAGACCGATTTTAAACTGATTCGGTACACCACGAATGGAAAAGAACGGAGCCGTTACAAAAAAGGCACTCATTCGGACAAAAACAAGCAAGAATACGGGCAGATACATCAGAAAAAGATTCATACGCTACCCAACAAAACGATGAAGGTTACCGAAAATCCCCATCGTAAAATCAAGCAGTACCCGGAGCATCCATGGACCAGCAGCCAAGATCACGACAAATACGGCCACGATCTTTGGAATGAAAGCGAGTGTCTGCTCCTGAATTTGTGTCGTTGCCTGAAAGACACTGACCATCAAACCGACCAGCAAGGCGACCCCAAGTGCGGGTGCCGAAATCAGCAGGATGGTATAAACAGAGCTCTGGGCAATTTGCATAAGTAATTCTTGTGTCATGCTCTACCTCCTGAGGCATTCGGAATGTCGCTAAAAACTGGTCAAAAGTGATTTCACAATGAGATACCAGCCGTCCACCATGATGAACAATAAAATCTTAAACGGCAATGAAATCATAACCGGCGGTAACATCATCATCCCCATCCCCATCAAAATACTGGAGACGATCATATCAATTACGAGAAATGGAATGAATATCATAAAGCCGATCTGAAAAGCCGTCTTCAATTCACTAATGGCAAAAGCAGGTACCAATGCATTCAACGGAATATCTTGGATTGATTTTGGTCGTTCGGCTTTTGTGTATTCCAGAAAAAGTGCTAAATCTTTTTCACGCGTCTGCTTTGCCATAAATTCCTTAAAGGGTATGACCGCTGCGTCTAATGCCTGCTGTTGCGTTAGCTTTCCTTGCATAAATGGCTGCACGGCTGTTTCGTTTACTTGTCCGAGTGTCGGAGCCATTATGAAAAATGTCATAAATAACGCAAGGGCAATCAATACCTGATTCGGTGGCATTTGCTGAGTTGCCAATGCATTTCGCACAAAAGACAAGACAATGATAATTCGCGCAAAACTGGTCATTAAAAGCAAAATCGCTGGAGCTACAGATAATACTGTCAAAATCAGTAACAGCTGAATGGCCGTCGATGTCTCCTGCGGAGTTCCTGTTCCGCCGCCTATCTTCAAATCAATACTCGGAACAAGCGGTGTCCCCGCTGGCGCCGCCATGACCATATCAGGTACGGATAGCAACACTGCGACAAGCATCAGCACCTGCAAAAAATATTTCATTTTTGGTCCCCTCTGTCCTGAGCTTGCTCTTTCTTCCAATGTTCTGTTTGGTTTGGACGATTTCTCAAGTCGTTCCATTGACCTTGCAACAGATCTTGAAAGCTTTTCCCGTCCATGTCAGAAGAAAACAAGATTTCTTCTTCCGCCTGCTTTTTCTTACCGAACGGGAGCCATTCTAGCGAGAATGGGCTTTTCATCGGTTTGATCTCAGCGTCAGCCAAGATCACATCTACCTCTTCACCCGGTTCGATCCTACGAAGCAATTGAACGTTTTCTCCTACTCCCACGATGTACAAAGACTCGCCGATCATAACAACCTGCAGTGTTTTGCCATTGCCAAGCGCAGTAGCGCTAATCACTTTAATCGGTCCATGACTCCCGGCCCCTTGACGTCGACCAAGAAAACGAAGCAATAAAAAGATCAATACTGCAATAAAGCCAAGCGAAAAAATGACTTGAACCAGATACCCGATCATACTTCCTGTTCCGCTGCCCGGAATGGCCGCCGGCTGTTCACTGCCGGCGGGCGCATTGCTAGTTGGCACTTTTCCCTGGTTGTACGCATCCGCTACTGAACCTTCCGCAAAAACGGTACTCGGCAGGGAGGAGACGAAAAGCAACAGGATCAGACTGAAGGCTAAAATGAGTCTTGCCCCTGCATTCCGGATCATCATCATTAGCTCATTGTCTTTTTGATCGCTTCCAGAACGCGATCTGCCTGGAATGGTTTTACGATGAAGTCTTTTGCGCCCGCCTGGATCGCATCGATTACCATCGCTTGTTGTCCCATCGCAGAGCACATGATCACGCGCGCGTTAGGATCCAACTTTTTAATTTCTTTCAATGCAGAAATTCCATCCATCTCTGGCATGGTAATATCCATGGTTACCAGATCAGGTCCCAATTCTTTGTACTTTTCAACTGCTTGTGCACCGTCACTTGCTTCCCCTACGACGCTGTACCCGTTTTTCGAAAGAATTTCCTTGATCATCATACGCATGAATGCTGCATCGTCGACGATTAAAACTTTGTTAGACATGAATAGCTCCTCCCTAATGCTTCCCACTTGATTGGTTTATTGTAATTTTTGAACACGATCTATCTGACTGATGATGTCTGTAACACGAACCCCAAAGTTCTCATCAATGACGACAACCTCGCCCTTGGCAATTAGTTTGTTGTTCACCAAAATGTCTACATGCTCACCTGCCAGCTTGTCCAACTGTATAATCGATCCAGCGGACAAGTCAAGGATTTCTCTAATAAGCTTTTTCGTACGTCCTAACTCAACTGTTACTTGTAATGGAATATCGTGAAGCAAGTTCAAATTCTGTATGTCTCCTGTATACATAGGAGCACCTCCAAGCGGAGCAAATTGTGCTGGTACTACATTCGCCTGACTAGCGGCAGGACCTCCGAAATGCTGTGGTGTTGGCGGAGCCATTGGAGGCTGCTGATACATTCCTGGGTACGGAGCGTAGCCAGGTGGCATCATTGGTTGTCCATACGCGTCAGGATACATCGGCGGCTGTCCTGGGTAGCCCATTGGCGGTGCGTAGCCCGGCGGCTGCTGATACATTGGCTGTTGCTGTGCCTGTGACGGCTGCGCTACAGGCGGTACATGACTCTGTGGCTGTTCTTGCGCACTTGGCTGGATAGAAGGAGCCGACAGACCCATAGCAGGCAGAGAAGGCATCTCTATCTCATCTATGAGGGCCGCTGCTGCTTCTTCATCCCCTGCACCTCCAACCAGTCGATCAATCATCTTTTTCGCAAAGGAAAGAGGGAGAAGCTGCATAATATTGGAATCAATAAGTTCGCCATGTTCTCCTACCTTTAAGCGGAAAGATACTTTCACCAGAGGACTGTCATCATCAGAGAAGCTGTCTCCACCCTTGCCTTGCGCTAGATCCATTACATCGATGCCTGGTGGCGTAATATTGATGAACTGGTTGAAAATCGTCGACATGGACGTAGCAGCGGAGCCCATCATTTGATTCATGGCTTCCTGAACCGCGCTGATATGAAGCTCAGACATTTCAGTGCTCGCTGGTCTACCATCTCCGCCCATCATCAGATCCGCGATAACGGCAGCATCTTCCATGCGAATGACGAGCAGGTTAATTCCTTTGAATCCATCTGTATATTCCACGTGGACAGCCACGTGAGGAATCGGAAATTCACTTTCCAATTCATCGACATTGACTACGGAAACAGTAGGGGTGGTAATATCTACCTTTTGACTTAACAAAGTAGATAACGCAGTAGCTGCGCTCCCAAAGGAGATATTACCAATTTCTCCGAGTGCATCCTGTTCAAACGGGGACAGAAAATCGGCAACATCCTGGGTCACTGCCGATACAGCTTCCTCTTCGTCCTCAACCAAGTTGTTCGCACGTAACAGCGCGTCAATCTCGTCTTGAGAAAGCATATCTCTACTCATTTTGTTCCTCCCCCTCCTCTATGACTTCATCAATCTGTACGGCGACTCTTCCTTTATGTGTTCCTGGCTGACCCAAGAACTTTAAGTGGTCGCCCACTTTGACTTTCAGCTTGTTGTCGATCGATTGATCTAATTGAATGACATCGCCTTTTTGTAGCTGTAGGAAATCTCCTACTGTAATCGTAGCTGTTCCCATTTCAGCAACAATCGGCAATTTTGCAACTTTTACTCGCTCTTCTACACGCAGGCGCTCTTCTTCATCCCGCGTTTTCTTCTGTTTGGAGAACCAGTATTGTCCAGACAGCTTTGTCATGATTGGCTCCAGTACCACGTGAGGCAAACAGAGATTGATCATTCCTGTTGTATCGCCGATTTTGGTACTAAAAGAGATTACCACGACAATCTCATTAGGTGAGACGATCTGCATGAACTGTGGATTCATTTCCAAGCCTTCCTGATACGGGTCCAGTTCAATGATTTGCTTCCATGCCTCGTGGAAAGTATCCAGCGCTTTGCCGAATACGCGTTCCATCACCGTTGTTTCAATTTCCGTAAGGGCGCCCATTTTTTCCGGAATCGCCCCCTGTCCTCCCAGAAGTCGATCCAACATGGTATAGGCGATGTTTGGATTTACTTCCAAAACCATTCGTCCTTCCAGCGGAGGAGCTTCAAAGATGTTCAAGATAGTCATCTTGGGAATAGAACGTATAAATTCGTCATACGGCAATTGATCGACGGAGGCAACCGTAATTTGCACGAAGGTACGGAGCTGAGCTGAAAAATACGTAGTCAACAGCCTCGCGTAGTTTTCATGGATTCGCGTTAAACCACGGATCTGATCTTTCGAGAATCGCAGGGCGCGTTTGAAATCATATACTTTGACTTTACGCTCAGTTTCTTCCTTTTTCAGCTCGTTGGCATCCATTTCACCCGAAGATAGGGCGGCCAACAGCGCATCAATCTCACTCTGTGAGAGAACCTCGGCCATATGTCGTCACCTCCTTGCTATGTATACCATAATCGCTTCCTATGACAAGACGCGTTTGGTTGTCACTACTTGAACAATCTTACCTTCTTGCATCAGGGAGCTGATTTCATTCATGATTTTTGCTTCTAGCTTGTTCACACCTTCAGTCCCTTTTATGTCTTCTGGTGTCAACCCCGCCAATGTTTTAATAATCACCTGATTGACTTGCGGCAAGCGCTGCTCCAACTCTGTTTTGGCAGCACTACTGTCAGCCGTAATGCTAAAGCGTACAATCATGTAATTATTCGTTAGCAAGTTCGTAGTAATTTCGCCAGTATCAACAGAGAACTCTTTCATTTCCTCTGCCGTGAGCGGCTTCACTTCTTGCTCTTCCGTCGTGGCTGTTTGGGCTGCCGGAGAGAGATAGGTTTGCCAGAGAACAAACGAGATCACTCCCAGTAGCGATATCGCGATGATAATGATTAGAGCCATGTTAAACAATCGATTTTGAAACATCGCTAATGCCTCCCGCTATTCATTTGAATCACCCGGCATTTTCGGTACAGATGTTGCCGGAGGAACATTATGATAAAAAGCCTGAACACGTTCAGCGATGGATTCCACCGAATCCTTCACGATGTACTTTCTGTCGTTGAACAGCGTAATTACGCTATCCGGAGTTCCTTCAACAGTTTCAATGTGAGTGATGTTCAGATAAAAAGTAGAACCGTTAAACCGCGTTAACTTAATCATTGGCTGCTCCTTTCCGGATCAAGCTGGGGAAGGCTTAGAACACTTCCCCGGCTTTTCCGTTAAACGAAATTATCGTTTCAGGTTCACCAGTTCTTCCAATACTGTGTCAGATGTCGTGATGATCCGTGAGTTTGCTTGGAAACCGCGTTGTGCCACGATCATTTCTGTAAATTCTTCAGAAAGGTCAACGTTGGACATTTCCAGTTGTCCTGCGATGATGCTTACTTTTGCATCAGCTGGCGTTACTGGTGTCAAGGGGTCATTATCATTCGCACCAGCGTTTACTGTGTTTTCGTAAAGATTGTTCCCAATCTTCTTCAAACCACCTGGGTTATTGAAGGTCATTATCCCAATGGTATTCGTAGAGTCTAATGCACCTGTTTCATCCACCGTTGTGATGACTCCGTCTTTTCCGATAGAGTAAGAAACAATCCCATCATTTTGGCTGATCTGAATGGCACCTGGATCAGTGTTCATGAGCTTCATCCCTTGGGAGTTCACCAGGTATCCGTCTGCATCACGTGTAAAGTTGCCTGCACGCGTATAATAGATCGTTGCCCCTTCATCCGGGCTTACCATAAAGAATCCATCGCCCTCGATAGAAAGGTCTGTTGGCAGGTTGGTTGTCATTGGACTACCAGCATTGAAGACGGTATCAACGGATGCGATTGAAGCTCCTAGACCAATCTGAGTTGGGTTAGTTCCGCCCTTCCCACCAGCTGTAGGTGCCCCAGCCCCTTGAACGTTTTGGCTCAAAATATCTTGGAACATCACACGACCCTTTTTGAAGCCCACGGTGTTTACGTTCGCGATATTATTACCAATAACGTCCAACTTAGTTTGAAATCCACGCAAGCCTGAAATACCTGAATACATAGATCGAAGCATACCTGCTTCCTCCTTTACCTTCTCATTTACAGCGGCTACCTCTGTCAGTCGGTAGCCGAATGGGCTTCCTCAAAAGGAGGTCCAGCCCAGTAAACAGCCACCTACACGAATATGGCACTGTCAATGTTAGTAAATACGTTGTCTTTCATGCTGCCATCGTCTACAGCGGTAATAATTTTCCGATTTACGATGCTCACGACGTAGGCCACATTATCCATCATAATGAGAGACTCTCTGGCGCCTTTGGCGGCTGCTTTTTCCACAGCGGATTCCAAACGCTCCATCTGTTGTCTTTCTAGCGTTATGCCCCGTTCCTGCAAGCGATTGACGGCATGCTGGCTAAAACTAAGTGGCTCCGCCTTTGTTACAGCGCCAATCGATTCCGTCAAATACTGCTGAAATAACGTGTTGTTTCCCGGAGCAGTTTGGGCAGTAGCTTTTGCGACGTGATTCGTTTTCGGAGGAAAATAGGGTTGCCCCACACGAATATGGTTCATGGCACTTCCTCCTTACATCCAATCCTAGACGATGTCGTCAATGCCGCGAGCCGTTTCCCGCAATCGATTCCATAGCACTTCTGATGATTCATTACTGTCTACCAGGGCATCGAGAGCAAATTCTTGCTCGTCTTTATCTTGCTGTTTTCGATTCTCTTGTTGCTGTCGTGCTTGTTCACGCTGTTGCTGGAAGTTAAAAGCTGTATCCTGCTGTTGGTTTACCTCCAAGCGATCAACCTGCAAGCCTTGTTGGGTCAAAGCAGCTCGAAGCTGTGGAAGCTGATTGTCCAGCATATCCTTTCCAGCCTGTGTTTCAGCATGGAACTGTGCTGTAATCACTCCATTTTGGGAAGTAATTGTTACATCTACTTGGCCCAAAGATTGTGGATTCAGAATCAGCCTTGCCTCATGTACGCCATTATGTTGGGTCAACTGCATCTTGGACACGAAAAGCTGTGTGACTTGCTGTGTCAGTTGGTTGGCGTTCACGTGATGTGTTGGAACAGACTGTTGCTGAAAGGTCTGTACAGATTGTGTCTGTGTATTAGATGAAGCAATAATCGGCGACTGACCATTTCCATTCAACATGCCCTCTTCTGCATTGCCATCCTGATTCAAAAGGCCGCTTTGAAGGGTTGACTGTACTGTTTGGGATTGAATCCCTGCCTCTAGCTTGTAAGCCGAGAGTCCTTGATTCAACCGCAGTGGAGAAATCGTCTTAAACGTATCCTGTTGGGTTGTGTTCATGTTTGCCATCACATCGGATCGCAAGTTCAGTCCACTTCGTTTTGACTCCTCAGCATTTCCTTTTTGATTCTTCAGGGATTCGAGAAGAGCTGCCAGCTTGTCTAGTTCGTTTGGAGTTGCTTCCCCTTTTTTCAGGTTAGCTAGAAGCTGCTTTAAATCCTCACTCACTTGACCAGCATTCCCTTGCGCTTTACCCAATAGTTGTTCCATTGCAGTTGCAAATTTTTCTTGGGCGTCAGGCGGTAATTCGTCTTGCGCAGTTTGACCAGAGCCAAGCAGTTGGGCAAATAATGCCATGAGATCAGCTAATGCGAGCATGTCCTCTTCACTTAAACCCTCTGGATCCACCATTGTCTCTTCTGGGTTCCCCACCTGATCCAACACCTGAATCAATTGCATGGAAAACATTTGACCTAGACCAGTTCCACCTGCATTAACGGTAGGGGTTGCTGTAACAGATCCTGCTGATCCTACTGCAGGGGTCAAATTGGCCACATTCATCTCGTTCACCTCCTCCATTTGATATTTGTTGCTTATAAGAACGAAAACAGATGATTGCTCATTCTATTTTCGAAGCAACTCTGCTGTAATGCGAGCCGCCAGATTATCTGGTTCTTTCTGTTTCTTGTCGTCATTGGCGATCGCTGAGAGAGTTTGTGCCCGTTTATCCGCAGGCAAGTCTTTCATTAAGGCAATAGCTTGACCTCTGTTAGTATCCATGAGTGAACGAATGATAGCAGCAGCATCCGCAGGCGGCAATTGAGTAAATGTCTTCATTAGTTCCTCGTTCGACTCAGACCCCTCACGCGTATTGCTCAACGCCTTAGTCAGAACATCAACTCGTTGTTGCAGAGCAGCAATGTCATCATCTTTGTTCACAACTGAATCTTTTAACAAGATGGAAATATCGGCAGCTTTCTTTGGTTCCATCTTGGCCAAAATGTCTGCCTGTTGTGCAGGCTTCATTTTCGTCATGACGGCAACTGACTCTTGCAGTTTTAAATTTTCAATGATGGCCGCAGCATTCTTTGGAGACATGGTTGTGTACACTTTCGCCAAATCTGTAAACTGCTTCTGACGCTCTTCCTCAGTTGCACGCTTGTCTTCCATTGCCTTGTTTACATCATCGATTTGTTTTTCCAGTGCCGCAATCGTGGCATCTTTCTTTGCTGACTCTTCTTTTAAAGTGGTAATCTGCTGCTGGTTTTTTGCTTGATCTTGCTGTAGGGTTGCCACTTGTTTGTCCATGTCAGGTTGTTCTTCTGAGCCGGGAGTTGCTGCATAGTCGTCCGGGACTAATTTTTCCACGTACGGTATGGAGTTAGCCCAGTGGAGAACAGTCCCTAACACGTTTACTCCGAGCAAGCTCAGGAGCACACCGCCAAGGAGGCTGGCAAACAGAGCAGGAATGACAATCATATAAAAGAACCATTCCCACCTGCCGTATTCCCGTTCTTCTTGGATTTCTTCCATTTGGAACCTCCCTCAGTAGCTTCGGCGAAGATAGAGCTGCGTACCGATCTCATCCAACTCTTTTTGCTCTCTTTGCTTCTGGTCGTCCAGAAATTGGTGGAGCGACTTTTCCCGAAGGCGTTGCCATAGTTGGGACTCTTTCATACGTTCCGTCAATCGTGACTGACAGCGTTCCACATCCTGTTCACAACCATGCAAGGTACGTTGCTGATTCTGAATGGATTTCGCAACAGATTGCTGATATTGCGTAATGGAAATGAGCTGCGCAGCACTGCATGTCTGCATCTGTACTTCCTGGAGCTTCATCGTCATCTCGTCATGATGCTCAGTTAGTTGAGAGAGCTTCCACTCTTCTTCGTTTTTACGCTGGATGGACTTTCCGAAAGCCCACTCTGCTTGTTCTTTTTCTTTTTCCTTTAAATCAAGAACCTTTTGGAGATGAAACTGAAACACACGCACGTTAGTTCACTCCTCCGAAATGAGCTGTCAACGCTTGGATAGCACCCTGCAAAGTAGACGGTTCATGCGTTCCTTGTGCCGTAAAACCAGAAATGATATCACGATAGCGAATGGCTGCATCGATTTCCCGATTGCTTCCCGGCTTGTACGCCCCGATGTTTATGAGGTCCTCCGCTTCACGATACGTAGCCAAATGTTTTTTCAGCTGACGAGCAGCATCCAAATGGTTACTATCGACGATTTCATTCATGACACGACTTACACTCGCCATCACATCAATGGCAGGAAAATGACCTTTGTGAGCAATTTTCCGGTCAAGAACGATGTGACCGTCCAAAATCCCCCGCGCCGCATCCGCAATCGGATCGTTCATGTCGTCAGAGTCAACCAATACGGTATAAAATGCCGTAATACTTCCCTTATCCGCTGTTCCTGCACGCTCCATCAGCTTTGGCAGCATCGCAAACACCGATGGCGTATAACCACGCGTAGCCGGAGGTTCACCGATTGCCAAGCCCACTTCACGTTGTGCCATGGCAAAGCGCGTGACAGAATCCATCATGAGCATGACATTCATTCCACGATCGCGGAAATATTCCGCTATGGAAGTCGCAATCATCGCTCCCTTGATTCGAATCATGGCAGGTTGATCGGAAGTAGCTACGACAACAACAGACCGCTTTAGTCCTTCTTCCCCAAGATCGCGCTCGATAAACTCCATGACTTCACGGCCACGTTCTCCAATGAGACCAATCACATTGATATCTGCCGTCGTATTTCGGGCAATCATTCCCATCAATGTACTTTTCCCTACCCCCGATCCAGCGAAAATGCCGACCCGCTGACCTTTCCCGATGGTAAGGAGTCCGTCTATCGCTCTCACTCCCACACTCAATGGTTCTTGAATGCGCGGTCGAAGGATAGGATTTGGCGGCATATTGTTGGTAGGATAGGACGTCAGTCCAAATGGCAGTGAACCTTGATAGGGCCGCCCAAGGCCATCGAGGATCGAACCCAATATTTCAGGTCCAACTTTTACATCTAGCGACCGTCCTGTCGCGACGACGTCACAACCTGGACCAATTTCGGTCAATTCGCCTAATGGCATTAACAGCACTTTATTTTCGCGAAATCCAACCACTTCTGCGATGATCGGTTCCTTTGTGTTAGCCGGATATAGATGGCATATCTCGCCTAATTTCACTTCTGGCCCTTGCGACTCAATGGTGAGTCCAACGACCTGTGTCACTTTGCCATTCACCCGCATCGGATCTAAGCCATGCAGCATGTGCTTGTACTTCGAGAGATCTAGGATGCTCATGGAGCCTCACTTCCTCTGGCAATCGTAAGCAGTGCCTGCTTAATCTCCTCCATTTGTGTATCGATGCGGGCATCGACACTTCCCAAAGCGGTACGGATGACACATCCACCGTCTTGTACTGTATAGTCAGGGTAAATGGAGAGCTCTGCTTGTCCATCTAATAATTCCAGAAAACCAGCACGATGCTCGAGCACATAATCGAAGTACTTATGGTTGACGCACACTGTAATCTCGCCATGAACCCGGGAGCGGCGGAGTGCTTTTTTGGTCATTTCCAGGACCTGCTCGGGATGCTGTTGCAATTCCTGTCCGATGATTTTTTTGGCAATTTCTATGCTGAGTTCCACTAGAAAGGGCTCCGCCTCAGCGATAATTTGTTTTTTCTCGGCAAACGCTTGTTCCAGAATGGTTTTTGCTTGGCTGAGTGTATCTGTTTGCTCCTCGTACGCCTCACGTTTACCCGCTTCGAAACCGGCCTCTTGCCCTTCCGTCATAGCCTGCTCCTGCACTTGCTGAAAAAGTTGAGCGGCTTCCTGACGCTTTTGTTCCCACCATTCTTCCATCTGAGCAAGCGTCTCTTGTCTTACCTGCTCTGCTTGCTCCGCAGCTTGCTGCAAGATGTTTTGTGCGGTTTCTTCTGCATCTGAGATGATCGTTTTCGCCTCGATCTCAGCTTGATTAAAAATTTCTTGGTTTTCTTGCAACCTTTCGGCAACTTCCTCCGTCTTAAGTGGTACAGGCGTTACCGAGAGAAGAAAAGATTCCTCAGAAGGCCGATAATTGGCGCTTTTGATGATCCTAGACAATGATATCATCTCCTCCACCGCGGGCGATGATGATCTCACCAGCCTCCTCTAAGCGACGGATAATTGCAACGATACGAGATTGTGCCTCTTCGACGTCGCGAAGGCGAACTGGGCCCATAAACTCCATTTCTTCTTTGAAGGTATCCGCCATCCGCTTGGACATGTTCCGGAAAATAACTTCCCGAACTTCTTCACTGGATACCTTGAGGGAAAGTTGCAGATCGGCATTTTCCACGTCGCGGATAACGCGCTGAATCGAACGGTTGTCGAGTGTAGCAATATCCTCGAAGACGAACATACGCTTCTTGATTTCTTCTGCCAACTCTGGATCTTGAATTTCGAGGGAATCCAGAATCGTGCGTTCGGTTCCACGATCGACACCGTTGAGTACAGCCACGATCGCTTCGATCCCGCCTGCCTGCGTGTAATCTTGGGTAACAGTGGCAGAGAGCTTTTGCTCCAATACCTGTTCTACTTGGGCGATTACTTCCGGTGAAGTACTGTCCATAGTCGCAATACGTTTTGCAACCTCCGCTTGACGTTCTTGTGGAAGTGCCGACAGGATCATGGCAGCTTGTTGAGCCTCCAGATAAGAAAGCACCAGGGCTATCGTCTGCGGATGCTCATTTTGGATAAAGTTTAGGATTTGACCTGGGTCAGCCTTTCTAGCAAAGTCAAACGGTCGAACTTGAAGGTTTGCCGTCAAGCGATTGATAATATCCATCGCTTTGGTCTCACCCAAAGCTTTTTGCAAGATTTCTTTGGCGTATGTAATCCCGCCTTGTGCAATTACCTCTTTGGCAACTGCTATCTGGTGAAATTCAGATAAAATTTTATCTTTTTCATCCGTATCCACTTTTCGCACATTGGCGATTTCTAATGTCAGTTGCTCGATCTCATCCTCACGCAAATGCTTGAACACTTGGGCAGAAACTTCCGGCCCGAGTGAGATGAGGAGGATAGCTGCTTTTTGTCGTCCTGACAACTCTTTAGCGCCGCGAGCCATACCATTCACTCCTTAATCTTCTGCTAACCATGTACGAAGCAGAACAACAAACTCATCTGGTTTGCTTCGCGCCAATTTTTCAAGTTGCTTTCTGACCACTACCTGGTCTCCATCTTCTTGGTAAATCAAGTCTGGTATTTCGGCCGCGTTTAACGGTGTCAGCAAGTCTGGCAATTCCTCTTCTTCTTGTTGTTGCTTCGCTTGACTGCGTCTGCGATAAACGAGGAAGGCAACAGCAGCAAGTGCCAAGACTGCAATACCACCAACTGTCCAAAGAACAGCAGGACTTAGTGCACTGGAATCCTCAATCTCAGCTTTTCCTGAGAACTGACGAGGGAGTACAGAAATATGCTTGTCCAACTCAGTATCCGTCAAATCAGAAGCCTGCTCACTTAATGTGACACGAACAACATTGCGCAACACTTGTTTAATGCTCTCGAGTGTAGCAGCATCCAGTGTTCCACCAGCTGGCGGTTCTACCCCAACGTTGATTGTGATGTCTTCGATCTTGTACGGGCTTGATGTAACATTTCGTGTGATGCGATTTACTTCACGGTTAATCGTATCATTCAACTCTTCGTATTGACTGTTACTTCCTTGTGGGTTAGCTCCCGGGTAGTTCGGAACTGCATTGTTATTGGTTCCTGCAATTCCCCCTGGAGGTTGACCTTGTCCAGAAAAGGCTTTTGATAATTTTTGAGAAGAAATGATAAGTCCTTCGTTATTCTCTTTGTCAGGTGCCTCGACGATGTTCTCTACGCGATTTTCTTTGTCAAAGTTCATTTTGATGAACGTATGTACGATGACTTTATCGCGTCCCATGATTGTACCCAACAAGTTGTACAGGTTTTGTTGAATTTTCTTTTCAACATCTGCTTTGATTGTTTCCTGTTGCTTAAAGCTACTCAATGTTCCTTCGTTTTCATTGCCTTCGGAACGTTCCAGTGGATTGGAATACTGGTCTGTAATCGCAATCGCTTCCATCGGCAATTTGGGAACGCTTCGGGAAACAAGCAGATAAAGCGAGTTAATTTGCTTTTGATCAAGCGTTGTTCCAGGTTCTACATCGACGATAACGGAAGCCGTCGCTGTATCCGGAGTCTCCGTTACCCAAACGCTTTCCTGCGGCAACGTAATCATCACTTGTGCGGAGCGTACACCTTTTACACGTTCCAGCATCTTGCGTAGCTCTTGTTGTAAAGCCTCTTTCTTCATGACATCAAATTGGCGATCTGTAACTCCTAGAGTACTGGAGAATATTTCCGCATTAATTCCTGCTTGGCTCGGAATACCTTGTGCAGCCAAATCGACAATGACATCTTGTGCCATTTTTTCTGGAACCTCGATACTTGTACCATTCCCCGTGATACGGTATGGGATTTGTGAAGCTTCCAACTCTTGCTTGATAGTCCCGATTTCCTGTTCACTTAATCTTTGGTTGTAAAGTGGTTTGTACACCGGCTGAGAAGCGATGTATATGTATAGACCTAGAGAAATCAAGAGGAAGAGCGAAATACCGAGAATCATCCATTTTTGTTTCTTGGAAAATTGGTTCCATTTTGACGTAATCTGGTCTTTGTATACTGCTAAACGTTCGTTCATGTTTCACCTCTCAAAGGATACCAACAACGATCAAATCGACATGCGCATGATTTCTTGATAAGACTCAATCATCTTGTTCCTGACCTGCATGGTCATTTGTAGCATCACGGAAGCTTTTTGACCTGCAACAGTCAATTGGTGCAAGTCGGTAATTTCTCCCGCTGCAAACCTGTCGGCAAGATTCGACGATTCTACTTGCGCCTGATTCACTTTATTCATGGCATCCGATAGAAACGATGAGAATTCTTGGGAAACTTCAGCTGGGGTTGGCTTGTTCACACTCGGTGTACGAATTGGCGTTAGTTGGGAGATTGCACTCATTTCCATTCCTTACTGTCACCCGCCTTACTTGATTTCCAATGCTTTTAGCATCATCGATTTGGAAGCATTCAATGCTGTCACGTTGGCTTCGTATGATCTTGATGCGGAGATCATGTCCACCATCTCTTTCATCGGGTCGACATTCGGCATCAAGAGATACCCGTCTTGATCTGCATCTGGATGAGATGGATCAAATACTCGCTTAAACGGAGTATTGTCTTCTTGAATCGCTGTGACCTTCACACCTTGTCCACCCCGACTTCCTGAGACCGTCCCTACCGCAGCTTGCAGGAAGTTATCAAATGTTCCATTTGTTTGAGGTGACAACTCCACCATTTTCCTCCTATATGGCTGCCAGGCGCCATCTACGAAGTTCGCTCGAGTGGTTTCCGCATTCGCAATATTGGAAGCAATCGTATCCAATCGCAAGCGGTTAGCTGTTAAGGCAGAAGCACTTGTGTTAATTCCCTGAAACAAGCTCATCTTTATTTACCTCCACCCTCAATTACACTGCGTAGTTTTTGAAAATGTCCTGCTGTCAATTGCGTTAAACCGCTGTACCAAATTTGGTTTTTGGCCAATTCTGTTGTTTCTGATTCCAAGTCAACATCATTGCCACTGTTCTGAATGAAGTTATTCGGATTGGACACAACCTGTGGGACTGCAACACCTGCATTTCCAAACGGGAGGTGTCTTTGATTGGTCCGATACGCTTCTAACTTGCCATTTCCCGCTCTTGCGTTCAACTCATCTTGCAAAAAGCTCTCGAAGATGACTTGTTGACTTTTGAATTGAGGGGTGTCTATGTTGGCAAGGTTGTTTGCGATCGTTCTATGTCGCAATGTTGCAGCGTCCAGTGATCTCTCCAAGACCTGCAGATGGTAACTATCCAGCATTTTTCCTTCTCCCCCAATATGAGTCAATTCTTTTCCCTAAAACCACCTATATTTCCTGTATTTTCGACACCCTAATACGATTCAATCATAGCAAAATCAATTTGGACAAAAAAGCCCCTTTTCATGACGTTTTTCAAAATGATTCAATGGGACTAAATCCCTTATCTTTCCTGTTTTTTTACTGCATTTTACAAGGAAACCATATTCAAACCATTGCAAATGTCGAGGCATGCATAAAAAATCAATATATATTTTATGGTAATAATGTGTCGTTTTTTACTACAACTAGGACCAAAGTCCCATGAGAAAAGGTGCAGCAACTTGAGTTGCTACACCTTTTTGTTTACTTTCTTGTAACTTTTGACAAGGTAAATTACGAAGTTTTGAGCTTCTCAAGCTCAGGCAACAGCTTTTCATTCAGCACTTTAATGAAGGTACCTTTCATCCCCAGGGAACGGGATTCGATAACACCCGCACTCTCCAGCTTACGGAGCGCGTTTACAATAACAGAGCGAGTAATTCCTACGCGATCCGCGATTTTGGAGGCTACGAGCAAGCCTTCTTTGCCTTCGAGTTCTTCAAAAATATGTTCAACTGCTTCCAACTCACTATAGGAGAGGGAACCAATTGCCATTTGTACAACCGCTTTGCTGCGTGCTTCTTCTTCGATTGCTTCAGAACGCTCACGCAAGATTTCCATGCCTACTACCGTTGCCCCTACTTCTGCAAGAATCAGGTCGTCATCGACAAATTGATCGTTAATACGACCCAAAATCAACGTACCGAGACGATCTCCTCCACCCATAATTGGAACAAGCGTCGTCCAACCTGTGCGGAATACTTCTTTCATTTCAACAGGGAAAATCGTGTATGGGCTATCTACATCCAGGTTCGCAGATGTTTCGTCTACTTTTAGCAACCCCATGCTGTATTCTTCTGGAAAACGGCGCTCTTCCAGCATTTTGCGCATACGGCTGTTATCCATTTCTTGATGAATCGCAAAGCCGAGAAGTTTTCCTTTGCGGCTTACCACATAAGTGTTTGCTTCAATCACGTCACTCAAAACTTGGGACATTTCATTGAAGTTCACGGCATGACCCGCGGATTTTTGCAACATGCGGTTAATTCTTCTTGTTTTTGACAGTAGATCCATCTGTATTTCCTCCTAATTATATGTGCTGCCTATCCAATGTTTATAAAATATATTGACTCAAGTCTTTGTTCCCCGCGATTGTACCTAATTTCTGATTAACGTAATCGGGGGTAATCTGTACAACTTCTAGGTGAATTTCTGGGGCTTCAAAAGAGAGATCCTCCAGTAGCTTCTCCAATATGGTGTGCAATCGTCTAGCACCAATGTTATCTGTGCTCTGATTGACCTCAGCAGCGAGGCGAGCGAGTTCCTGAATGGCTTCCGGGGTAAAGTCAACACGCACACCTTCTGTTTCCAATAGGGCCACGTACTGCTTAAGCAACGCATTTTTAGGCTCTGTCAGAATTCGGACAAAATCTTCAACGCGCAAGCTAGTCAACTCCACCCGAATCGGAAAACGACCTTGCAATTCAGGAATTAAATCTGATGGTTTTGCCATGTGAAAAGCACCAGCTGCAATAAACAGAACATAATCTGTTTTGACAGGACCATACTTGGTCATGACGGTTGAGCCTTCCACAATCGGTAAAATATCACGCTGGACCCCTTCACGGGATACATCCGGGCCACGCCCATCCTTACCCGCAATCTTATCAATTTCGTCAATGAAGATAATCCCGTGTTGTTCAGCTCGACGAATTGACTCCTGCGTGACTTCGTCCATATCCACCAGTTTTTGCGCTTCCTGCTGAATTAATACCTTTCGCGCATCTTTTATTCGCAATTTTCGTTTCTTCATCCGCTTAGGCATCAGGCTACCGAGCATATCTTGCATTTGCATCCCCATTTGTTCTGTACCCGGAACCTGGAACATGTCAAACATCGAAGGTGATTGATCTTCGACTTCAATCTCAATCATTTGCTCTTCCAACTGGCCATTCGTCAATTGCCACATAACTTGCCGGCGTTGCTGCTGAATCGACACTTCTTCTTGATCAGAGGTATCCTGCTGCTGTTGCTGCTGTCCACCGAAGAACATCTCCAACGGATTTTTGAATGAGTTCGCCTGCTTGCGAGATGGAACGAGTACGTTCACAATCGCTTCATTCGCAAGCTTCTCGGCTTTCTCTTTCACCGACTCTACTTTTTCTTGTTTGACCGTACGGATAGAAGCTTCCACTAGATCACGGACCATCGATTCTACGTCTCGTCCTACATAACCGACTTCCGTAAACTTCGTTGCTTCTACTTTAATAAAAGGAGCACCAGTCAGTTTTGCAATCCGACGTGCAATTTCCGTTTTTCCAACACCAGTAGGTCCGATCATCAAGATGTTTTTTGGAACAACCTCTTCAATCATTTGCTCTGGCAAACGACTGCGACGATAGCGGTTGCGAAGTGCCACAGCAATGGCTTTCTTGGCTTGTGCCTGCCCGACAATGTATTTATCCAAATGCTCTACGATCTTACGCGGGGTTAATTGCTCAAGATTCAGCACAGTAGGTCCTCCCTTTCGCTCAATTCAACTCATCCACAACAAGATTGTTGTTTGTGAACACGCAAATTTCAGCAGCGGTACGAAGCGATGCTTCCGCAATTTCACGTGCACCGAGGTGAGGCGCATATGTTTTCAATGCACGACCTGCTGCAAGGGCAAAGCTACCGCCAGAACCAATTGCAAGAATCCCGTCATCAGGCTCAATGATTTCACCATTTCCGGAAATAAGCAGCAAATGCTCCTTATTGGCAACAATCATCATTGCTTCCAAACGACGCAAAATTTTATCCATGCGCCACTCTTTCGCCAGCTCTACAGCAGCTCGCTGCAGATTGCCGTGGTACTCCTCCAGCTTTCCTTCAAACTTCTCAAAAAGCGTAATGGCATCAGCAACAGAGCCAGCGAATCCTGCTAAAACTTCGCCGCGATACAGACGTCTTACTTTTTTGGCACCGTGCTTCATTACCATGCTGTTGCCAAAAGTAACCTGACCATCTCCGGCCATCGCTACAGACCCATTGTGCTGTACAGCAAATATGGTTGTTGCGTGAAACTGTTCCATCACTGATTCCTCCCGTTATGTCCGATTGGCGGAACCTGTATTGCCCGGGTTTGCTCGTGGGTGAGCGGTGTCATATACATGCCGAAGTCGCTCTTTGGTCACATGCGTGTACACCTGTGTCGTCGATACATTAACGTGTCCCAATAATTCTTGCACGGTACGCAGATCAGCACCGCCATTCAACATATGGGTCGCAAACGTATGACGAAAGGTATGTGGTGAAACCCGCAATTGAAGAGCGTACGTTTCTACGTATTTGTCTACAATCCGCCGAACACTGCGGTCGGATAACGGTTCTCCCCGATAGTTAACCAGCAAATTGCCGTGTTCTACTTTTCCAGCCAACAGTTTTTCTCTTCCATATTCTAGGTATTGCCGAAGAACGTCGCAGGCATAACTTCCAACCGGCACATATCGTTCTTTCGCTCCTTTTCCATAAACCAAGGCGACTCCCATGCTCGGATTCACATCACTCACAGATAAAGTGGTGAGCTCCGTAACGCGCATGCCGCTAGCATACAACAGTTCAAAAATCAGCCGATCACGAATTCCCAATGGAGTGGTTGTATCAGGCAGATCGAAAAAAGCTTGAACTTCTTGCGGATATAAAAAGGAAGGAAGTTTCTTCTCCATTTTGGGAGTGGAGACTAGTTGAAATGGGTTCTGTTCCAGTTGACCTTCACGCAACAGAAATCGGTACAAGCTACGCAAGCTGGATAGCTTGCGGGCAATACTTCGCCGGGAAAGCCCCCTGCCAGCCAATTGCGCGAGAAAGGAGCGACCATGCAAATAAGAAACAGCAGCAAATACGGTGATTTGGTGCTGTTCCATAAAGGAGACAAATTCGCTGATATCTGCCACATACTGCTTCACCGTATGAGGAGAGGCGTTTTTTTCAACTCGCAAATAGCGGGTAAACATCTCAATATCCGCAGAATTTTGTTGCGAAATGTCCATACGGGATGCACCCTCCTCGAAGCACCTATATAGTAACACAGACGAAAATCGGATATCAATGTTAATTGTGTCGTTCTTGTGTAAAATTCTGAATTGTATCTAGCGCCCGCTCAGCGAGCTTTTCATTTTTCAACCGCTTGTCTCGGATTCGTTCTGGCCATTCCGGTACAAGCCCGAAGTTTGCGTTCATCGGTTGGAAATGCTTTGGATCTGCCGTTGTAATATAACGAGCCATACTACCCATAATTGTTTCTGGTGGGAGCTCGATTAATTCTTCCCCTTTTGCGAGTCGTGCTGCATTTATCCCCGCAAGCAAACCAGATGCTGCTGACTCTACATATCCTTCGACACCAGTCATTTGACCAGCAAAGAAAAGTGTTTCCCGGTCTTTATACTGATACGTAGGCTTCAACAGTTTTGGCGAGTTGATAAAGGTGTTGCGATGCATCACACCATAACGAACGATTTCGCAGTTTTCCAACCCAGGAATGAGTGAAAAGACTCTTTTTTGATCCGGCCATTTCAGATGGGTCTGGAAACCTACGATGTTATACAATGTGGCAGCACTATTGTCCTGACGAAGTTGTACAACAGCATAAGACTTTTTGCCCGTCCGCGGATCAACCAAACCTACTGGCTTCATGGGACCAAATGTCATGGTCTTGTGACCACGCTTTGCCAATACTTCAATCGGCATGCAGCCTTCGAAGAAGATTTCCTTTTCAAATTCCTTCAATGGAACTGTTTCCGCAGAGATCAGCGCATCATAGAAACGATTGAACTCCTCTTCAGTCATCGGGCAGTTCAGATAAGCTGCTTCACCCTTATCATATCTGGAGGCAACGAATACCTTGTTCATATCAATCGAGTCTTTTTCGATAATGGGCGCTGCTGCATCATAGAAGTACAGATACTCTTCACCCGTCAGCTCTTTTAACTTTGTAGACAAAGCTGGAGAAGTAAGTGGCCCCGTCGCAATTACGACAATCCCATCCGGAATTTCGGTAATTTCATCCGAAATGACCTCAACCAATGGATGATTTCGAACGGCATCTGTAACATGAGCTGCGAACTCGTGTCTGTCTACGGCAAGCGCGCCTCCAGCTGGAACCGCGCAACGATCTGCCGCATCGATAATGACAGAGTTCAGTCGACGCATTTCTTCTTTTAATACACCCACTGCATTCGTTAACGTGTTAGCACGCAATGAATTACTGCATACCAACTCTGCAAATTTATCGGTATGGTGTGCAGGCGTTTGTGTCTTCGGTCTCATCTCATACAGCTTTACTTTTACACCCGCCTGCGCGATTTGCCATGCTGCCTCACTACCAGCGAGACCAGCGCCCACTACTGTAATTGTTGGTTGTGACATGCTGTTAATCCTCCAAACTACAAAATCGAATCAGGCTGTCTAGGAGTCTGCCTCTTCTTGATAATCACACTTGGTGCAAACAATGCTAACTCCTTGCTTTTTGCGCTTTTTCTCCACGAGCATGCTGGAGCATTTTGGACAAGGTCTGGCAATCGGTTTGTCCCACGATACAAAATCGCATTCCGGATATTGATTGCAGCCGTAAAAAATACGACTCTTCTTAGATTTACGTTCAATAATCTCTCCGGTTTCACACTGCGGACATTTTACGCCGATTTCTTTTACAATCGGCTTCGTATTACGGCAATCCGGGAATCCGGAACAAGCTAAAAACTTGCCAAATCGACCAAGCTTATAAACCATCACACGGCCGCAAAGCTCACATGATTCATCCGATTCTTCGACTTTCAGCTCTACTTCTTTCATTTCTTCTTCTGCAACAACTACGCGCTTTGCAAAGTCTTGATAAAAATTGTCCAGCACTTGCACCCAATTGGTGGTTCCTGCTTCGATGTTATCCAAGCCCGATTCCATATGGGCAGTGAATTCTACGTTGAGAATTTCCGGGAAGAACTCTTCGACAAGAGTGATCACAATCTCGCCCAACTCGGTCGGGACAAACCTTTTCTCCTCTAATGACACATAGCCACGCTTTTGAATGGTTTCTAATGTAGGCGCATAGGTAGACGGGCGTCCAATCCCCATCTCTTCCATCGTTTTAAGCATGCGTGCTTCGGAGAATCGAGGTGGTGGCTGTGTAAAGTGCTGACTCGGCTCGATTTCTTTTTGTTCGAGGATTTGTCCTTCTTCAATAGGTGGAAGGAAGCTCTCTTCTTCTGCACCATCATCGTTTCCTTCAATATATACCTTCATAAATCCAGGGAACTTCACTTTTGATCCTGTTGCTCTGAAGGTAACTCCACCTGCGTCAATATCTACGCTCATCGTATCAAGAACAGCAGATGACATTTGACTGGCAAGGAAACGCTCCCAGATTAATCGATACAAGCGCAACTGATCTCTCGACAAGTATTCCTTGATTTCATCCGGTGTACGCATCACACCTGTTGGACGAATCGCTTCGTGAGCATCTTGAGCATTCTCGTTTTTCACTTGATTGCGTGGCTCAGTTAACACATAGTCTGGACCATATTTCTCAAGTATGTATTCCCTTGCTTCGTTCTGCGCCGTTACAGATAGGCGAGTAGAGTCTGTACGCATATAGGTGATCAAACCAACTGCGCCTTCTTTATTGCCAACGTCGATCCCCTCATAGAGCTCTTGAGCAATCCGCATGGTCTTAGACGTGCGGAAGTTCAGCTTACGCGCTGCCTCTTGCTGTAAAGAGCTCGTGATAAAAGGAGGTGCAGGGTTGCGCTTACGCTCACGTTTCGTTACCTTTTGTACCACGTATGGTTTGTTCTTCATTCGTTTTAATACCGCTGCTACATCATCTTCCGAATGAAGTTCCACCTTTTCATCGCCATAACCATAGAATTTCGCGTTAATTACTTTACCGTCGCTAATCAATGTACTTGCAATCGTCCAATACTCTTCCGGGATAAACTCTTGGATCTCACGCTCACGATCCATGATAAGCTTTACCGCAACCGATTGTACACGTCCGGCACTCAAGCCTTTTCGAACCTTTTTCCATAAAATTGGACTGATATTGTACCCCACGAGTCTGTCGAGAATGCGACGTGCCTGTTGAGCATTTACCAAGTCCATATTTATGTGTCGTGGATGCTTGAACGCTTCTTTGATAGCATCTTTGGTAATCTCATTAAACACCACACGAAGTGGCTGATTCAAATCGAGCCCCAAGTATTGTGCCAAATGCCAAGCAATTGCCTCCCCTTCGCGATCCGGGTCGGCTGCGAGATATACTTTTTTTACTTTTTTAGCGGCATCTTTTAAGCCCTTCAATACATCCCCTTTGCCGCGAATGGTTATGTATTTGGGTTCAAAATTATGTTCAACGTCTACACCCATTTGACTTTTCGGCAAATCGCGCACATGCCCGATAGACGCTTTCACGATATATTTACTACCCAGGTATTTTCCAATGGTTTTGGCCTTCGTAGGGGATTCTACGATTACTAGCGTATCAGCCATTTTTTTCCTCCCCTTTTAGTAAGGAATCTTCCCTATTATTAAATACCCTCATCCGGTTTGTCAAACACTTGTGCCTCTAGGCATTGCCAAAAAGCTAGCGGATATGCTATCGCCGTGCAAAATAACCGCCAGGAAGTGCCACGATGGCTCCTTTTGCTTCCAAACGAATGACCAGCTGATGCAGCATCCTGCGTTGGTCTTTTTCTAAGCTGCTCATTAACTCATCCAGATGAATCCCATCATAGGTTACGGCTTCCACAATCGCTTTTTCTTCATTAGATAAGGGAACATCATCGGTTGCCTTGCTTTTTTCCACCTGCTGCATCTGCTCTGCTTCGGGAAGATGATGCTTGATTTCCTCCCATATATCGCTACTGCACGTTACTAACTTTGCACCTTGTTTGATCAAGTTATGCGGCCCCGCACTCATCAATGAAAAAATCGGTCCAGGAATTGCAAAAACTTCCTTGCCCTGCTCAAGTGCACAGTCTGCCGTAATCAACGATCCGCTTTTTTCTGCTGCTTCCACCACTAATACACCGATAGAAAGTCCACTTATGATGCGATTTCTCTCTGGAAATAATCCAGAAACAGGGGGAATATGTGGAGGATATTCGCTGAGGAGTAGGCCAAAAGATTCAATTTCACGATAAAGCTCTCGATGTCGAGAAGGATAAACATGATTCATTCCGCAACCGAGTACGCCTATAGTCTTACCACCTGCTTTCAAGGTAGCTTGGTGAGCCTCTGCATCAATTCCATATGCTACCCCAGAGACAATGACAAGACCTGCTTGTACCAGCTCTCGGACAAAAAAGCTACAGCTCGCTCTTCCATATGGTGTCGGTTTGCGCGAACCAACAACGCCAATCGACAATTTATCCAATAATGTGTGATCGCCACGATAAAACAACATCAACGGAGAATCGGGAATATTGCGGAGCGAAACAGGATAAGCATCGTCCAAAGGACATAAAAAGCGCGTTCCCTCTTCCTCACGCTTTTCCAATAATGCCATAGCTGAAGCTTCATTGCTTTGCTTGTCAACCTGCCCAGTGATCAAAGGAGTCAATCTGAGCTCACGAGCCAGTTCCTGCCAATTTTCGATGGCAATCTGAAAAGAACCTGTGATTTCAAACATCTCTCGGATTTTCTTTCTTCCCAAACCCGAGATCATCGTTAACACATACAACCAGTCTCTCTCGTCGAGCTTCGCCTTTTCCACACCAAAATCCTCCTTCATCCCGACCACAATTGTCACAGCGGATAGCATTTGAAAGTTATTCTATCGAAAGAAAGAGGCTGCTTCAAAAATAAAAAAGTGGACAAGCCTAAGCCTGTCCACTTCTGTCTTATCTGATTACTTGCCCATTACTTTCTCGAGCATACCGCGCTCTTTCAGCAATTCAACAAGTGTTTCACCGATAACAGCAGGTGTTTTCGCTACGCGAATACCGCATTCTTCGAGCTTCGCGATTTTCTCAGCAGCTGTACCTTTACCGCCAGAGATGATCGCACCAGCGTGGCCCATACGTTTTCCTTCAGGAGCAGTTTGTCCGCCGATGAAGCCTACAACTGGTTTTTTCATGTTAGCAGCGATCCACTCTGCTGCTTCCTCTTCCGCAGTACCACCGATTTCTCCCAGCATGATAACTGCTTCAGTGTCTGGATCTTCGTTGAACATTTTCAGTACATCGATGAACTCCATACCTTTTACTGGGTCTCCACCGATACCTACAGCTGTGGATTGACCAAGGCCGCGAGTAGAAGTTTGGTGAACTGCTTCATAAGTCAAGGTACCGGAGCGAGAAACAATACCCACTTTACCTGGAACGTGGATGTAACCAGGCATGATACCGATTTTGCACTCACCTGGAGTGATTACGCCAGGGCAGTTAGGACCTACGAGAAGGGTTTTCTTGCCTTCCATGTAACGCTTAACTTTCACCATGTCCAGAACTGGGATACCTTCTGTAATGCAGATTACCAGATCCAGTTCAGCGTCAACTGCTTCCATGATCGCGTCAGCAGCGAAAGGAGGAGCAACGTAGATAACGGATGCAGTTGCACCAGTTGCTTCAACCGCTTCTTTAACTGTGTTGAAAATTGGAATACCGTCAACTTCGGTTCCACCTTTACCAGGTGTTACACCGCCCACCATTTGTGTACCGTATTCAACGGCTCCGCGAGTGTGGAACAGACCAGTTGCACCCGTAATCCCTTGCGTAATTACTTTTGTATTTTTATTAACGAGAATACTCATCGCGTAATTTTCCCACCTTTTTTTACGTATCTACTCGAAATATCTTACTTCACCAAGGATACGATTTTCTCAGCGCCATCCGCCATAGATTCTGCAGCTACGATGTTCAAACCGGACTCATTGAGGATTTTCTTACCCAAATCTACGTTTGTACCTTCGAGACGTACAACGAGAGGTTTGTCCAATTTGATTTGTTTTGCTGCATTCACTACGCCGTTTGCGATAACGTCGCATTTCATAATGCCGCCGAAAATGTTGACGAAAATACCTTTTACTTTTTCGTCACGGAGAATAATTTTAAACGCTTCCGTTACTTTCTCTTCAGTAGCTCCGCCACCAACGTCAAGGAAGTTAGCTGGGTCTCCACCGTAGAATTTCACGATGTCCATTGTTGCCATCGCCAGACCTGCACCGTTTACCATGCAACCGATGTTACCATCAAGTGCGATGTAGGACAGATCGAACTTGGAAGCTTCGATTTCTTTCTCATCTTCTTCATCCAGATCGCGCAGAGCTACGATGTCAGGGTGACGATAGAGAGCGTTGCTGTCGAAGTTCAGTTTCGCATCCAGTGCCATTACTTCACCGTCGCCAGTAACAACCAGTGGGTTGATTTCAGCGATAGAAGCATCTTTATCAACAAAAGCTTGGTACAAGCTCATCATGAACTTGGCAGCTTTGTTAATCAATTCTTTTGGAATGTTGATTGCGTAAGCCAGGCGACGAGCTTGGAAGCCATTCAGACCTGTTACTGGATCAACTACTTCTTTGAAGATTTTTTCTGGAGTGTTTGCTGCTACTTCCTCGATGTCCATACCGCCCTCTTCGGAAGCCATCATTACAACACTTCCAGTAGCACGGTCAACAACTACACCAACGTAGTATTCTTTCTTGATGTCGCAGCCTTGCTCGATCAGAAGGCGCTTAACTTCTTTACCTTCTGGACCTGTTTGATGAGTAACCAGTACTTTGCCAAGAATTTCGCTGGCATATGTACGAACTTCATCAAGATTTTTTGCAACCTTTACACCGCCAGCCTTACCACGGCCACCAGCGTGAATTTGCGCTTTTACTACGTTTACTTGGGTGCCCAGTTCTTTTGCTGCTTCTACAGCTTCTTCCACTGTGAAAGCTACGCGTCCTTCAGGAACTTTTACACCGTACTGCTTAAGTATCTCTTTACCTTGATACTCATGAATGTTCATTCTCCATCCTCCTATGGCAGATAAAGATCGGCAGGCTTTTAGACCGGTTCAAAGACGTCTGTCTTTTTCCGGTCATAACCTCCACTATCAGTGCAACGTAACTATTCTACGACAAAAACTGCAAAAGTGGTAGTAATATGTTCTTTTTATCGTGACCAGAAATGCGAAACTTCATGAGGAAATCCCTCATTTTCGTAGAGATTGAAACAATTTCCACACGTTTTCAGCGAGTTCATCCTGAATATACCAAGTTTGGTCATACTTAAAGTAACGTGGATATACTTCCATTCTCTGATCGATATCATTCACCAAAAAATGAAGTTCGTATTGTTTTTGTCCCGGATTTTTGGGTGGAACATTTAGTGGATCGGCATTTTTTAGCAATCGGACAGATTGATGGGCAATTCCTTGCTCGATTGTCGTTTGGGTGACATCCAACTTTGTGTCTTGGACATTCATTTCGCCATTTGCTGTGACGCGAATCCGTGTAGATTTAAATAACGGGTCAATCTTGTCGTCCTTACGATTGCTTGGCGGCATCCATTCCGTTAACCGCGAAAAGAGACTACCTTCCACGTGAAAGAAAAACGTTTCTCTCCCAAAAGGAACCGCAATCAGCGTCGGCGTTAAAATGGCCACTTCAACTGGCCTGTCAGCAGAATTCATTCTCATCTGATAGTTCGGGTAGAGTGGATACTGCTTGCTGCGCGTGTCCACCTCCGGGACTGCCGATCCCATTACTTTCCTGATGTATTCTGCTTCTGATTCGTTCAACACGCGCGCCTGCCCAAGGTCCTCTGCCGATAAACGCACGCTCTGAATTTTTTGTGAGAGCACTCCTTTTCCAGTTAACTTGTTTACCCACTGATAAAAATAGCTGGCCCCCGCTCCACGATACGTGTGTCCCCCAAACTCACTTGCCGACTCACCCACTGTCACGACGAGTGGCGCCTGCTGTGTTCGATAAAGGACGAGCGTGAAACGTACATCTTCTTGCTTTAAAGCCTCCGATGATACTTGTAAATCTTGTCCTTGTCCGGACAGTTCTTGCAAAAACAAGCGCAAGTCCAATAATACTTCCTGTCCATCCGTTGACATCACCGTTACTTTTTCAACCGCACCAAGCTCTTTCTCGATATGATCTTTCATGTCGTCAGAAACCTTGCCTGACTGTGCACAGCCAGTGACGAACAAACTACTCACCATCATAACCAGTAGACACGTACGTAAAGACGCTATCACGCAGTAACCCTCCTCGTGTATTCCTGTAAGATAACGCTACAGAAGTCCCAATCGACGGCTGATCTCACTGCCTAGCTTTCGTTTCACGTAAATTTCACCAATTTGGTGCGGATCTTTCACGACAACGGAGCGATTGTTCGTACGAATCACCACATACTTTTCATTGTTTTTGTCCAAACCACAGATCAAATCAGACGAGGCTTCGACAAAGATAGCTACCACTGTTTTCCCATCTATTTTTTTCAACGAAATTTTTGGAAATGGGGTTACAAACGGTGACGTCTTATCTTGGATGTATTGCGTAATGGCCAGGATGTATTTGTCCGGGTCTCCGTACTGCTCGATCTCATGATCAATCCCGCACACTGTCCCCTCATCTGTAATGCCTAAAAATAAATTTCCGTTGTTTGAATTCGCAAACGCCACAATAGACTTAATAATCCCCGTCTTTGAATAAAGAAAGTCGCGTTTGAATTCAATCATGTCGTTCTCACCAAGTTTTGTTGCTGTTACAGGATCGTCAATTCGGCCTAAATAGCGAAAACGACTGATGGCGCCTAAGCGATAGACATATTCTTCAAATATATCAGCAGGTAGGGAAAGGTCTTCTATGCTTGCATCTGTGTTTTGCCACAATTTATATGTTTGCGGAGCAAAGCACATGTCAAACAATACGTTTCCACCGAGCGAGCGTATGTTCATACCAATGGAAGCAGGCATAGTCTTCCCCGGCTGATATGGGGCATCTGTTTCCACTTCCAATACTCCTGAATGAATTAAATAATCGAAATAATGACGCGGTAATTGTACATGATGCTTTAATAACTGACGTTCTGGCTTGGGTCGTCTGATTTCTTGATAAAAATCAAAACGCACAGATTGTTCTTCCAGTTGGCTTACCATCGCAATCAATGAACAAATATGGCGCATGTTTCCCCTCGTTTTGTGTTAGAGTAGGTGTCATTGTTTGGTCATATTTTAACGCAACCTTTTAAGAATTGACTAGTTTTTTCGTTATTTTCGTGATTGATAGTGATGCAAGATTGTTTGCAATTTAAACGAAAGTCCCATTTCTCCGCTAATTTTTAGCTTACCCGTTACAAAAGCAACGGTGGGATTCAAGCGTCCCTCTACGAGCTTAACAAAATCTTGGTCAGACAACTCCAGTTTGCAGCCCGCTTCCCTTGTCACACCCATTGAATAGTCCGCTTGATTATCGGATAAAACCACCTCGTAGGTGCCACCCTCTTCTCCACTTAGGACAAAATGGTACACAGCATGTAATCCAATGATCCCTTGTGGTTGGGCGTTTATTCTATTCGATAAATCCTGAAGAGTTTTTTGTACCTGCATGCTCACTGCTCCTTGCTTGCTATGTATGTGGACCGCTTTTCTGTAAAAAAAGAAAGCCGGGTGTTTACCGGCTTACTTTACACGGACAGCTGTGCCTGTGGCAATAACCATCATCATACCTTCCCGCAATGTTTCGAAGTCGAGATCAACCCCAATCACTGCGTTTGCACCCAATGCCCGTGCTTTTTCTTTCATTTCACGCAAGGCCAGTTCACGCCCTTCTGAGAGCTTGCTCTCATACGAGCCACTTCTGCCTCCGATGATGTCCGTAATTCCTGCAAGAAAGTCACGGACTACGTTTGCGCCCATGATTACCTCTCCGCTGACGATATCCAAATACTCCACCACTTCTTTTCCTTGGATCATGCTGGTAGTAGTTACGATCATGTCATTTCCTCCTCATATCGATCTTTTCACAATATATATTACGTACCATAAAATAATCGGTTGCAAAGAAGGATCTAAACCTGTCCAAAAGTGTATGCGCATTGCTAACAAACTATACTTTTCCTATCCTACTGTGGAAGTAATTGTTTTGGATAATTTGGCAGCTGAGGAGCCTAAACTTGCTTCAGCGATTAATTCCCGCCAAGATTTATCGAAAAAGTCTGGGGTTTGAAACCCGTTTACATGGCCAACAGCTGCAGATACAAAGATATCCAGAACGTTTGTTGGACGTGTAATAAGCGAAATGTATTCCTGAATCTGTTCATCGGAAATCGTAGAGATCAAAACAAACTCGTCCCCTGCATAACGACATAAGTAATCCCCCTGTTCTTCAGCCAGAGAAGAAAGAACCGATGAATAGGTGCGGATGACATCATCCCCGAATGGATGGCCATGCAGCTTATTAATTCGGCCAAAGTCGTTCAAATCGATAAAAAGCAAATGGAAAGGTTTACGCTCCTTTAAAAAATTCTCCCCAATAAACTGGATGTAGGGAGCGCGATACAAACCCGATAATGGGTCTCGATATTCTGCTATTTTCATCTCTACGATTTCTTTTGTGATGAATCCGATTAGTTGATCCTCTTCCTTGATCAAAGCCAGACCACTTTGTTCTTGATGAAGCGCGTGATAAGCCTCCCAAACATTGTGGTTGGCAGACAGGTAGAACGGGTGACTGCTCATGGCATCGGCAACGATTCGGTTAGGATGAGCGGACAGCACGTCTCTCGTCGTAACCATTCCCAGCACCTCTCCGTGATCCATGACAACTAACGAATCAACATGAGATTCGTTCATTCGCTCCGCCGCATAAGAGACACTTTTGTCAGAGGTGATGGTACAAATCGTCGTCGTCATGATGTCGGAGATGTTCATAGTAGATCCACCTCTCGTTGGACAGACAGTGCTATTTTCAATTCAGATCGCAGAACCATAGAGTCGCTAATCATACGCTCTGCCTCTTCCAGAATAATTTTCATCAATAATTTTTCATCAATCATTTGCAAAAGAGTATTTCTTAACAAGACTGCCTCAATCTTCGGATGATTCATCTTTAGTAATGTAAATTGCTCTGGAGAAAGTGCATCCGCCATTCTCCTTACAGCCTCAGGACCAATTGGTGCTTTCCGTCCGATGATCAACAAATCCTGCATCGGAGGGACTTCAAACTCGGATATTTTTAAGGAAAGCGTTGCTTTCCGAGAATATACGTTGTTATCACTAGCCATAAAAATTCCTCCAATTCTGCATTGCCTTCTTATTCGTCCGGCAAACTGCCTGGTTTACCAAACAAGTATCCCTGGCCGATTGCAACGCCCAATAAAGAAGCACAAGCAAAATCCTCTTCTTCTTCAACTCCTTCGAGAATGAGTTGAGGTGCATCTTTGCAAAAATCGACAAACAGTTTTACAGTCTTTTGCTTTTCTAATGAACTCGAGAGCTTTTGCGAAAAAAAACGATCAATCTTGATGTAATCTGGCGAGATATCTTCAATTTTACTGAATATGTTTGCGCCATCTCCGACATCATCCAACGCAATTAAGAAACCCAGCTTTTTCAATTCAGCTATGCGTCGCGTAAAAATGGGTTCGCTCCAGCATTCCCCTTCCATAATCGATTCGTTGATCTCCAATACGATTTGGGTTAAATAGGGACGGAAGGTACGAGCGATCTTTTGAATGAACCCAGGAAATGTGTCTTCTATTATGGTAGAAGGAAAAATATTCACAAATAAAAGCTCGTTTTTGTGTTCAGTCGACGAATGAAAAAAAGTCAAGAGCGCATAATGCAGGGAATGGGAGTCGAGTTCTGGCAGCATTTTGTTTTCCTTCGCCAAAGAAAACAATGCCTCTGGATGGATCCCCGCTTTACTGCGAAGTAATACTTCATACCCTATCCTACTTTTCTCAGGAAGTTGACATATTGGCTGAAATGCGTGGTAGTATTCTTTTTTCTTAAATAATTCTGCAATGCTCTCCATCAATTTTCCTTTCCCTTTCCTAGCAAGTATGAACACAAAGAAAAAGCTTCTTCCATGCGAGATATTCTGAACCATGGAAGTGCCGGGAAATGTACCTACATGCACGAGCAAAAGAAATTCTACTCTCTGTGGATATTTCTAGTCATAACAATAACTAGGTAATAAAGATTACAAATATCAGCAGACATTTCGACAATTTATGTCTTTGTCCCTACTTATTCGCCAGCATCTTGCATATTCCTTTCCAGATCATACTAATTGTTTCAAATTAATTAGGAACATTGTATGTACAATGCCTATTTTCTATCGTTATATTTCCGTAAAATGATAGATGTATCAAGTAATTCCACAACTTGTAAACTGTTCTGAATCGCGTTACGCGTTATATAAATAAAAAATTAAAATTTTACTGCTTGTTCCGTCGTTAGCAGCTATAGAGCTTTTTTCATATCGTATGAAAAATGGGTATCGTCCTCATCCAAAGGGAGGAAGGTAGGCAGTGGTCAAGATTTCAACGTTTACACTGCAAGTGCAGGAAGGCCACTTGTTCACGATTACGCTAGCGGCAAATCCCTCAACCGGTTACCAGTGGGACTTGTCTAATCCAGTGGATGCTCGCTTTTTATCGTTGCATGCGAATCATTTTGTTCCCCCATCTTCGCCTGCTCGTATTGGGCAAGAGGGGCATCAGGTGATATCTTTTCAAGCTTTGCGGCGTGGAATGACGTCGATATCAGTGAAGTATTGTCGGCCTTGGGATAGTGGTGAATGCGGGGAGTTTGCGTTTTATGTAGTTACGATTGTGTAGGGTTATGTTTCAAAATTACTTACTGTTACTGAATTGAAAGTGAAGCGGTTAGTCTGTATGTGTTAGGTTTTCATTTATGAGGCACATACAGACTAAACGATTCTGTTCTAAAACTTGACTATTTACATTTGGACAGGCGTTGACATCTTTGCAGACGTGACCATGCAGCAAAGCAAACTGTGTGCATCAAAGGCAAAATAGTCGAGGAACAAAGAAGGAGCATGATCTGGATACTGATTTAAACTGCATATATTGATAATCATCCAGCGGGATATGGTATAATTTGGATGAGGTGAATAATATGGGATTCATTGTTTTAACTGCTTTGTACCTTAACCCTATTCTGGCTATTTTGTTCTTTGTTAACTTTACATTTATTATGAAGAAAATTGTCAATAACAAGGATTATAGGCGAAATGCCGTTATTGGATCATTGCTGATCGTATGGATCTTTTTTTCTTATGGATTGCTCGCTATCGCAAGGTAGTTACTGCTAAAGGAATTGGATTTTCCATTCTATCTAGCATTTTAAAATCCCTCACGTTTAAAAAAGTAGCCCTCGATCCAAGGCTCTGTAGCCAATTGCTTCTGCTACATGTGCAGCATCTCTTGTCCTTCCTTATCTAGTAGGGCAAATTGACGGAGCTCTTCACCATTCATCACACTTATAAAAGGACATCCCGGAGGATAGTGGTATCTTTCGCATTGGACAGCCCTCGCTTGTCCTACTCGCTGCTGAATGTCTTTTGAGGACTCCTCTGCTTTTCTTTGTGAAGAAGTTGAACGGGTACTTTCGGCACCTCGATGTGCAGATCGATGCGGTCTAGCAAAGGACCTGAGAGTTTTGAGCGGTATTTGTAGATTTGTTGAGGAAAGCATGGGCAGGTTTGCTTCTCTCGAGTACCGAAGAATCCAGAAGGACAAGGTTGAAGATAACACCCTTGAAATATCACTCAAAAAGGAAAACTATTCTCCCCTTTTATGGACATGAAAGATGATAGTCCTGGTGGCCGTCTTAGAGCAGCACGTACAGCAAAACAGATGTACTTGGTCGATCTTGAATCAACTTTAAGGGAACGTATTATTAAAGCGCGCTTGTACAATGGGTACACAAAGAGAGAATTTGCTGCGCTTTTAGGAATAAGTGAGCGCACTCTATACGAATGGGAACATGGGCGCAGGATCCCACCCGAAGAACAAAGAGTCATTATCGAGAGATAGAGTCTGTAAAATATTCTGTGTAAACTCTCAACCTCTAAACTACAATTAGTCTTAGAAAGGTTGGGAGATTTTTATGATGTCAAAAGAGCAGATCAAGCAGTGGATCAAGGAGAAAAACATGAAGTCTGTGGACGATGTTCAGTCAGCCTTGAAGGATTTGTTTGCTGAAACGATCCAAGAAATGCTCGAAGCTGAGATGGAGTCCTCACTTGGATATGCCAAGCATGACATGAAAAACAAGCGAACAACCAATAGCCGCAACGGTTATAGCAAAAAAACGGTTCGCTCCGAGTATGGCGAAGTCGATATTCAAATTCCTCGTGATCGTGAGGGAGAATTTGAGCCTGCCATCGTAAGGAAGCACCAGTCCAATGTAACAGGGATCGAAGATCAAATCCTCGCGCTGTATGCAAAAGGCGTATCCACACGTGATATTCAAGATCATCTACAGCAGCTCTATGGCATCGAAGTCTCACCAACACTCATTTCTAATGTCACGAACAAAATCGTTCCACTGATTAAAGAGTGGCAAAATCGCCCCTTGCAATCGGTATATGCCGTTGTTTTCTTAGACGCTATTCACTTTAAAGTAAAACAGGACGGGGCTATCGTCAACAAGGCTGCCTATATGGTCATTGGCATTGACCTTGACGGTCATAAAGATGTCCTTGGTATCTGGGTTGGCGAGAATGAGTCGGCTAAATTCTGGCTACATGTACTCAATGAACTGAAAAACCGTGGAGTCCAGGATATTCTCATTACTAGCGTCGATAACCTCCGAGGCTTTACGGAGGCTATTTCAGCATGTTATCCAAAGACAGAGATTCAGAAGTGTGTCATCCATCAAATACGTAACTCTATTAAATATGTTTCCTATAAGGATTTAAAGAGAGTGACAGCTGAATTAAAGCCTATTTACAAGGCTCCAACGGAGCAAGCTGCACTGGAAGAATTCGATCAGTTTGAGCAAACTTGGGGGAGTAAATATCCCTTAATGGTACGCTCCTGGCGTTCCAACTGGGAGGAGATTGCGACCTTCTTTAAATATCCTCCAGAGATTCGAAAGCTGATCTATACAACTAATGTTATTGAAAGTTACCATCGTCAACTTCGAAAAGTAACGAAGGGAAGAGCTATATTTCCGACAGACGATGCCCTTCTAAAGATGTTATATCTCGTAACCATGGATGTCTTACGAAAATGGACGGGAAGGGTCCACAATTGGGGACAGATTCTCATGCAGCTATCTGTTTTCTTTGAGGATCGCGTACGGCCACACATCCGTTAACAAGTAAAAGAAAGGCTTCATCCCCGAAGGGATTGTCTTTTTCTACACCCACGTGTCAAGGGTTCGCTTTGCCTTACGCCCTTGACCCTGTTGGCTTCGAAAAAGATGTCCTAATTAGGGGGATGAAACCTTTTCATATATCGGTTGATTGAGTTTACACAAAAATCTTGACAGACCCCCTTGGGTTCTATATGCGTTAGCTCGTTCATGCGCTTCGTCTTGAGCCTTTTCTCGTTTTGCTTTGTCTTTGATTTTTTCTGCCTCTCTATATTTTTCTTTTTCTTTTTGTATTTTTTCATTCAATTCTTTAATACGATCTATACTTGTCTCTCTACTTAACATACCGCCTTTTTCTCGTGCATCTTTAGCAACTGCTTTTGCTTTTTCCTTTCCATCTTTATCACCTATTCGGTTAGCGGCTTCCCAATCTACCTTTGCTTTTAGTATACGATCATTTTGATACGTTACATTATTCATATACTTATCAATCGCTTGTTTTTCCTTATATGTAAAGTCACGATAAGTTTTTTTATTACTTTGAGTTATATATTCATTAATTTTTTTACCTGACTCTTTAACTCGGCCTTTCTCTCTCTCAACAAACTCGGCTACTCCTGGTGATACTCCAATCTTTGAATCTGCAAGCGAAAGTACATACCCGGTACCTAATGAAGCCATTAATGCAATAGTTTTATCTTTCTGTGGTGTTAGTTTCATATAAGCTGGTGATACTGCGATTGCATTCACCAATGCCGATGAACCTAGTTTAGAGATTATAGCGCCTGTAACAGCCTCTGTAAAAGATTGCGAAATCGATTTATTACTCCCAAACTTGGTATCACCTTTAGAGAGATTAGCTGCGGCATCGTAATAAACATCTGCAGTTGACGTACCTACTGCAACGATTTTCCCCGCTGTTCCTGGAAGAGTTGAATCACTAATAATGCTGCTTAACATTTTTTCAGCTGCATTATTTGTAAGTGTTGAAAGCGAAGCACTAACTGAGGCTTCACTACTTGCCTCACCCCATGTCATTTCCGTTTTAGCAGGAATTGGTGGACCGTGCTTTACTCCTGTGTTATTTGATGTTTGAGCTTGTTTAGGCACCGTAGCTGCTAAATTTCTTGCCGCTTCGCTAATGTCAACTCTATCTACACTAGCTTTTTGCACGGATGATTTCGATAAGTTTGTATTGCTTTGTTGAGCGCGACTAGAAGTCGATTTTTTTGCTTCTGCTTGGGCTTTTGCCTCTAAAGCTTGACGGCGTTTTAATCTTGCATCTCTTCTGTCCTCATTACGTTCGCTTCGAGATAACCCCATAAATACTCCTCCAAACACTTACAATTTAGCTTCAATATATTACTATCAACCTTATATCTTGATAAAGTTTAATGTTTCGACACTTTTCCGCTTTTTTGACAATACGTTTCCTAGTATTACTATTTATTTGACATTTACTCACTCGCACGATTTGACAAAACATGTAAAATGGTATTTCAAATTACGAAAACTATGTGACAGATATACTATTTTCGTGAATTTTTCATCTTGTTTTTTAGTAAAGAGACCAGATATGCTATCGTTACTCAAGCAGATAATAGTTGAATACCCGTCTCCTTAAAAGAGACGGGTTAGTTAAATTCTAAGGCTAGAAAATATAAAGGGATTTTCTTTAACTATTTTGTCAATTAGAGAGTCTCTTACTGTAGCGTCCACGACTAGATGAACATTGTGTTCAACATTCATAATTTATTTAGCATCAAAAAAGTAATCCACGATCCAATGCTCGGTAACGAATCGCTTCAGCTACATGTGCTACCTCTACGTTGGAAGCTCCATCTAAATCAGCGATAGTTCTTGCTACTTTGACTATCCTGTCGTAAGCTCGGGCACTTAAACCGAGAGTCTCGAAAGCTAACTGCAGCATCTCCTGTCCTTCCTTATCTAAGTGGGCAAATTGACGGAGCTCTTCACCATTCATCACACTATTAAAAGGACATCCCGGACGATAGTGGTATCTTTCACATTGGACAGCCCTCGCTTGTTCTACTCGCTGCTGAATGTCTTTTGAGGACTCCTCTGCTGTTCTGTTGTGAAGAAGTTGAACGGGTACTCTCGGCACCTCGATGTGCAGATCGATGCGGTCTAGCAAGGGACCTGAGAGCTTTGAGCGGTATTTGTAGATTTGCTGGGGGGAGCATGAGCAGGTTTGCTTCTCTCGAGTACCGAAGAATCCACAAGGACAAGGATTGCACGAACCGATTAACAGAAACCGAGCAGGAAAGGTAAAAACCTGCTTAGATCGTCCAATCGTGACAACCCCTGATTCAAGCGGCTGACGCAGTACCTCTAATACATGCCGAGAAAACTCTGGCATCTCATCCAGAAAGAGAATCCCACCGTGAGACAAGCTACACTCTCCGGGACGCGGGATTTGCGCACCGCCGCCAATTAGGGCTGTAGCGGTAATCGTATGGTGCGGGGAACGAAAAGGTCTCTCCTCGACAAGCCCACTCTCCCGCTTTAATTGACCAGCAATACTGTATATTTTCGTCACTTCGTATGATTCATGAATAGTCATGTTCGGCATGATACCAGGTAGGCAAGTGGCTAAAAGAGTTTTCCCTGAACCTGGGGGCCCCACCAATATCACATTATGAAACCCAGCTGCTGCAATCTCCAAGCCACGTTTTACAAATTGCTGACCGTAAACATTGGCAAAGTCCGGGGGTAGCTGGTTTGCCGTTGTCTTGCCTATCTCTGATTCGAGAAAAATCAAGTTTGAGTTTTTACTATGAAGTCCTTCTTTCCAATAGTTCACGGCCTCTTCCAGATTACTCGCAGCCAATACGCTAATGTCGACGAGCCGTGCTTCCGCTGCATTTTGTTTGGGGAGAATCACGTGAGTAAATCCTGCATTTTTAGCTTCTAGCAGGATGGGGAGTACACCCGTTACAGGGCGAAGAGAACCATCTAATGCCAACTCTCCTAGAACAAGGATTCTCTCTGGTCTAGGGAGCATTTGCTTCGAGGCTAGTAAAATTCCAAAGGCAATAGCAAGGTCAAAGCCTGAACCTTCCTTGCGCTGGTCTGCTGGTGCCAGGTTGACGGTGATCCGCTGCATAGGGTAGTCGTAGCCTGCGTTGCGCAAGGCGGCACGAACACGATCTCTCGCTTCTTTTACTGCTGAACCGCCCAGTCCGACCAAATCGAATTGAGGCAAACCATTTGCTATGTCTGTTTCTACAGTGACGACCATTCCGTCTATGCCGAGCACCGTGCCTGAATAACTGCATGCGTACATGTTCTCACCCCCTCTGGTTATAGGGTAGGAAAAGATAGAGGGGGTGGGCAAGTAAATTGGAGCTTTTGCCTAAACGTTTATGTCGAGAGCAATTCTTTAATGGCTTCTTTGTAAAGCAACAACCGCTCATGGTCTTTTGGTTTTGGATCTGGAATACGGCTCAAGTCACAATTATCTTCCAGATCTGCCAATTTAACACACCTTGCTATCGGGTTGCGTTTTGCTCTTTTGACAAATTCCATATAAGTTTCTTCTTCATCTCTGGTAACAGCTAATACAGCCTCAACAATCTCATTTGAAAACCCCGCTTGAAATAAATCTTCTTTCGTTACCTCTGTGTCTTCCAGTACATCATGGAGGACGGCAACGATCATCGATTCCTTGCTTGGCATCTTCATCATTATCCTTAATGGATGAAGTATGTAAGGATTTCCTCCTTTATCAAGTTGTCCAGTATGTGCATTGGTTGCAATTACAATCGCTTTTTCTAACGTACTCATCAACACTTCCCCTTTTCTAATGAACTACCGATTTTATTGAACATTTATTAAAAAGCCCAATAGACACTCATCACTTAATAACTTAGTTCCACCAGCTCCCCACACCTTTCTGGAAAACTTTCACTCCAGCAGTTATACTTCAATTAAACAGCTAAGGAGTTGGTTCTATTTGAATTTCACAGTTGATCCCCATCAAATTTCCATCCACTACGAACATGCTGAACCTGTTCAGATCGACTGGGACGAAGTATACAGTGTTTCTTACTACAAAATCGATTGCATTGAGTATGAAATGGGTTATCTCGTTTTTGACTTGGTATTCGGCGAGTTCATCGAGATTAATGATAGTGATAAAAATTGGGAAAAAATCGTAAATGACCTCGAAAAATACTTACCTTCGCAAGCAAGCGATTGGAGGCATTCATTATGTAGTTGGTCGATCGACGACGGTATTCTTTATCTTTATGAAAAAGCGTAAAATCGAAGGTGAACTGGATTGAAAATTTTTGAACGCATTTCCTTTTACAGCGACCTGGACCTTATCACTTTATCCAACGATTTAGAACGGGTATTATTGCTGAAACCCTTTGAATACGATGGGGAAAACGATAACTTATGATCAAGACCACATATTGACTACGAACAAGACAAATACAATACGGTTTTTGTTATCTCCGTCCTGATTCCAAAATATCTAGCCGTCTTACCATGGATACTCCATCGTGACAACTACGCACTCACGCTCATTCACCCTTTACCTCACTGCTTTCTCTTCAATTCATTCAGGAGTTCAATGATCCGTTGGTTTTGATCCACTTGCGTTACGATGTTCTGGTTCAGCCTCCGAATCGCGTCGTAGATTGCAAAAAGTCCTGTCAACAGTAGAAAAGCAAACAACAAAATCCATACCACTTTCACCTCCTTACTATGCTCATTGGTACAAAAAAGACCCGCGTTCGACTGCGAGTCTTTCCCATGCTGTGTGCTTCCTCTCGAGCAAGTCGAGCTACTTCTGATAGACAGAGATATACTCTTTTTGCACATGATCTGCTAACCAAACGAGCTCATTTCCATGGTAAAACTTCACACCATCTTGCCAAGCTTGCCTCGCATCGATTCGTAAAAGTACGGGATGATCGTCTCGTCTTTTCCCAACCTGCTGTGCTGTTTGGACGTCTTCAGACAGATGCACATACTGTCTTCCTTTGGGAACAAGTCCGCTTGCCAAAATAGAATCAAGGAATCTTTGCGGCGTGCCGTGAAAAAGAAATGCAGGCGGTTCTTTTTCTTCCTTTTGGACCTTTTGCGGCACTGAATGTCCATAGAGTGCGCGAATTTTACCTTGATTGATCTCATGGCGCTTTTTTTCTGATAACGCAATCATCGTATGTAGATCTTCTTCGGTAACCGCTCGCCACTTGCGCTGTTCATGAAGGGCCATAAGCAATTGCTTGATAGGTACCCATCCTTGTTCGTCTAATTCAAGTTCATATTCATGGGGGGCATGACGAAGCGCATAGGACAGTTCTTTACTCAATCTTTGATAATCCATACACTCATCTCCCATTACAGGTCATAGCCACTTCTTTACACAAAAAAGTAACCAAGACTCACGATTGAAGCAATAAATAGGTGAACGATGAAATTTCCTGTTAGTCGAATCCAGAGCTGTTGGCTTTTCATCGTCCAAAATCCATAAAGGAGAGCAACGATCAAGTAAGCCAGAACATAAACGAGAAACACCAGACTGTTCTCCTTTTTAGGCCATTTCTTTTTTTATGTTCGCAATTAGCTTGTCAGCGTTGTTTTCATCGTTATCAAACATAACCAGATCCTGCAAGGCAATCCCTTCCACGGATTGAATTGCTGTGGACATCGAATCGGCCAGTTGCTGCATATCAGCTTTGTCTGCTATTTCAACATCTAGAACCAGTACAAGTTTTTTCTTCATGGTGAAAATCCTCGCTTTACGATAAGTATGGATAGTGCGATCGAGCCATATCATCCCCATTATACAAAATAATCCGGCATACATCGACCATGTCGAATAACAGCTTATTCCGGAATCTCTAAATATGCGGAAGCACTCGACTTGTTACTCTGATTCGCTCCCCAGTTTCAGTACCTGCTGATCTAACTTCATATTCATTGATCCCGTGAAAAATCTTTTCTGCCGTCAAGCTCCATTTATTTCTGCTACAAATAAACAATAGCTTCATTCTTCCTCCTCATCGAAATCTTCAAACTGCCATTCCTCTGGTACCGGAAAATAAGCGTCATACTCATTCCTAGCATCCACACTCATTTCCTCTAGCCACGGCCAATAATGCATGACATAGTCCTCACCAAATCCCATCCGCCAAAACAAACTATATGGATGCTCTTCTGGAAACTCAATCCATGGCGGCAAATAGAATTGCGGTTGATACCCATCTAAGCTTTCACGTACTTCCATCCACAATTTTCCGAGTAAGTTTGGATCGTTACTCGAACGATCGATTAAGGCTGCATCCCCGGTAGAGAGCAGAATTTCACGAATGACAGGATACTGTTCCACTTTTGCTTGTAATGCCTTGCGCATGATTTCTTTTTCTAGGGCAGTCCCTAAAACTTTTTTGGCTTGCAGATAGTGTTCCAAGGTTGTCCATATTTCCCCTTCCAACTCTATTGGATGACAGGAGAAGTTGGAGAAGCAGCCGTAAGGTTTGTCTGGCTGGTCAAAATGAATTTCGAGAGGTTGCTGTATATGTTTTCGGATATGATCCTGCATGAAAATTTGTACCTCCCTATATATCGTAACGTTTCCATCATGACTAACTGATAATCCACGCCTTCTGTAAATAATTCCGAAATATCTCATCCAGCTTGTCAGTTGGGTCCTCCAAATCATTTGTATATTGGCTCGCCAGTGCAGTCAGACGCCCTATTTGTTCCTCAATAAAACGGTGAAGCTCTTCGATTCTTGGCTCCAAATTCAACTCATTCCCAGCCATTTTTCTTTGGAGCAGCTCAGAAATTTTACTTTTTAGTATAGAATCTGTTACTAGCTCTCCAACTAGCTGATCAAATCCAATGGGAGGATTCGTATGATACGTTTCGATCCAGATGCATGCGAGGATCGGGCGTAACACATAAAAGTATTTTTTGATTTTGACTTGCTCACCTTGCAGATAGTCCCGAAAATTCCCTTTGGCCATACTGAGGTAATGATGCAAGGAAGCCTTTGGCGAGAATACTTCCCCTTGCAACCTTAGCAGCTCATTCCGAAAGCCAAGTGTATCGAGATAAACAATGTCTGATACAAGCCATTCTTGTAGGGGCGGATTCGATTTTCGAAATAGCTTGAGTGCTTTTCGAATATCCCAGCCGTTTATATCTAATAGGTCGTTGATCGGTACTTCCACAACATCCCGTTTGTCGTCAATGGACAAATACCATTCCGGCTTCTTCACATAGACAAAACGTACATCATAATCGCTATCTTTGGACGGAAATCCCCATGCCCGGCTTCCTGATTCAACAGCGAACAATATTTTCAACTCGTGCGCTTGCTCGATTTCTCTTAACTTTTCCAAGATGATCTCTCTCAAGATTCATTCCTCCTCCTACAACAAATAACAAGGTACCCCTTCTCTGGGAAAAAAACTCGCTGAACCAATAACGATTCAGCGAGTTTCTTGTCAACTATTATTTTACCGTTACTTCGATTTCCACTTCATAGCCTTTATATTCAGCAGTAATAGTGGCCTTACCTTTCTTTTTACCTTTTACCGAACCGCTGCTGGATACTGATGCTACGGACGACTTGGAGGACTTCCATTTTGCTTTAGAGCTGCTGATGTCATCGCCATCATAGGTGAGTTTGATTTTTTCGGAGTCACCCTTTTTAATGGTAATGCTTGTGTCATCTGCTTCCAGCTTGCCTGAGCTTTTGCTGTCTACTTTTACTTCAATTTCTACTTTTTCGCCTTTATACGTAGCTGTAATGGTTGCTGTACCTTTACCTTTTGCTGTAATCGTACCACTGCTGGTAACGGTTGCTACAGAAGATTTAGAGGTTTTCCATGATGCTTTTGAATTGCTAATTGTGTCGCCATCATATCTCAGTTTTACAGTTTCTCTCTCGCCTTTTTTCAAGGTGATGCTCGTATCGTCTGCTTCCAGGCTTCCTGAGGAGGAGCCATCAACAGTCACTTCAATTTCTACTTTTTCGCCTTTGTATTGAGCAGTAATGGTCGCTGTACCTTTACCTGTTGCTGTAATCGTACCAGAGCTGCTTACTGTTGCAACTGAGGATCGGGATGTGGACCAAGATGCATTCGAGTTGCTAATGGTGGAACCATCATATTTCAATGTTAATGTTTCTCTTTCCCCTTTTTTCAAGGAGATAGTGCTGTCGTTTACTTCCAGTTTACCAGAGTTGTTGTAATCGACCTTTACACGAATTTCAACCTTATCGCCTTTATATGATGCTGTAATAGTAGCTGTTCCTTGGCCTTTTGCCGTAACGACACCATCGTCAACTGTTGCCACGCTGGAGTTGGATGTTTTCCAGGTTGCTTTTGATCCAGACAATTTTTCATCATCATATCTTAGCTGAATCGTGTCTCTGTCGCCTTTTTTCAGGGAGATGCTGGTTTCATCTGCTTCCAGTTTACCGGAACTGTCAGTATCTACATAAACATCAACTTCTACTTCGTAGCCTTTGTATTTTGCAGTGATCGTTGCTGTACCTTTGCCTTTTGCCGTAACGACACCATCATCATTTACAGTTGCTACAGAGGACTTCGAAGTTTTCCAGGTTGCTTTTGATCCAGAAAGTTTATCGTCGTCATACGTCAACTTAATTGTTTCTTTATCGCCTTTTTCCATTTTCAGTTTGGTAACATCTGCTTCTAGCTTACCGTCTGAATTTCCGCCGCCTTCAACATCAACGCGGATTTCTACCTCTTGGTCTTTGTAACTAGCAGTAATGACTGTGCTTCCTTCGCCTACACCTTTAATTTCACCATCGTCAACAGTTGCGACATATTTATCTGCGGTTTTCCAAGTTGCTCTTGATCCAGGGAGACTGCTGCCCGCAAATTTCAAACTAACGTTTGTTTTTTTACCTTTTTTAACAGAAACCTCTGTTTTCGTAGCTTCGAGAGTCTGTGCTCTGTCAACAGTCACTCTAACGGTAGCGCGATAACCGTTGTATCTAGCAGTAACAACAGTCGTTCCTACTTTCTTACCGTAAACAACCCCATTGCTGACAGAAGCGATGCTGGAGCTGCCAATTTCCCAATCAACCAATGCGTTATCGATAGGGCTGCCATTATAAGTAAGGCGAATGGTTTCTGTATCCCCAATCGTAACATTCACTGAGCCTACGTTTGCTTTCAGGCCTGTAGTGCTTGCTACCATACTATAAGCTTCAATAGGTTGTGGTGTCGTGACTTGAGCAGAAGCAATGCCTGCAACTGAAAACTGAACAGTACAAATAGTTGCTACCGCTAAGGAGACGTTTTTCATTAAACTGTTCTTAATCTTTTTCATGTTTTTTACCTCCAAATTATTTCCTATACTTCTATTGACGAATGAGATGGAAAAATGTCACACCAAATTGGATATTTTTTTGAAAAACATTTGTTTTTCTTTTAAATAATTGTTGGTATCCCGGGATTCAAAAGCAACAGTGATACTAGTGATGGGCTTGTCCGTGCGAATCAATCCGTTTCATCAAAAAAAATGCTTCCCAGCTTTTGAGCCGGAAAGCGGATATTGATGCTTGGAGGAGTTTCATCGCGTCGAGTACAGTACATAGTACGCTGGCTCTGCGACTGATGCTGTAGACGTATCCCCAATATATCCGTGGTCAAGAGCCCGTTTTTCCTAGAAAGCACTCTCATAATGCTCAATGACTGGGTTCGTGAAGTCTCCACCTTGCTTTGATGTACCGGTGTAAATCGCAATGACATCAAAACGAAAGGCCGGGATTGGCTGTGAGGCTTTTTGCAAGTATTCGATGGCAAGCTCACGCAGCTTCTGTTTCTTCTTCCACGTAATGGACTCGCCCGCTGTTCCAAAAAATTGGCTGCTTCTCGTTCGAACCTCAATGAAAACCAAGCAATTACCGTCTCGAGCAATCAAATCCATTTCCCCACGTTTTGTTCGAACATTTCGATCAACAATGAGGAAACCCTTGTTCACTAAATATCCTTCAGCAAGCTGTTCTCCTCTTTGACCAAGAAGACGGCGGCGATCGCTCATAATTTGGTTCCTCCGCCTTTATCGATGCGATAGACAAAAGCAAGGATTTCTGCCACAACTTGATACAGCTCCGGGGGTATTTGTTGATCCAAATCCAGCTTGCCCAAAACCTCTACAAGTGATGGATCCTCCTGAACCGGTATATCATGCTCCTTCGCTGTCTTCAGGATATTATCAGCCACGTACCCCTTGCCTTTTGCCACAACCTTTGGCGCTTCCATGGTACCCGCCTGATATTTTAGTGCAACTGCCTGTTTTCGTTTTTGCTCTGATGAGGATGGCGGCTTCATACGCGAAGGTCCACCCCTTTATAGTCAGCCAGGATGGGGCCTTTGGTTTGGATCGGACCTGTCGACTTCCCGCGATCGGCCGGGACTGGCTGCACACGCATAGCCGATAGATGGTAACCAACATCCTGTAATTGATCAGCAAAACGATCCTTGGACCCTTGAATGAGTGCTTCCACCCATGGCGTATCGTTAAATATTTGCAAGTTAACGATTCGATTCACGATACTTACATCAATCATGGTTGTCCCCATACTTTGGAGTTCCAAATGAAAGAAAAGACGGCAGTTCTCCGGATCAAGCTGTCCAGAGCCTTTCTTTTTCGATTCAATTTGGACGAAAGCGGTCTCATCCCCCTCATCTTTGCGAATCGGAATTTGCATAACGATTTGAGACAAAGCCTGGTTAGAGGGTTGTACCATCATCAACTGTTGTCCGGTCACTTGTTGCAGCAGTTGATCTGCTGCTTCACGCAAGGCGGTTGGGATTGCCTGAGCTGGCGCTTGACTGATTTGCAGCAAGAGGGATTTGACTGTATCCATCTGCTTTAATGAATGCGAATCGTTTGCCCCTTGTGAAAATGCCTGTCCCATCAATTCTCTCTCGTGGGTTACGCCTAAATGACGAAACAATTCAGCAATCGGGTTAGCAGCTGTGGCGCCATTCACTGCACCAGATGCTTGCGACACCATTTGTGGCATGACTTTTTGCCCCGCGTCGTTCACTACTGCCCTTTGCTCCGCCATCTGCTTGTTTTGGACCGGCTCCTGATTCATCTGTATTGACTGAGGAGTAGGCAATGGCTCGTTTCGAGCAATCTTTGAATCGATGCTTGGACTACTGGTCTGGTTAGACATCAATTGATTACTCTTTCCGGTCATAGCGTTTTGCAACGAGTCTACCTGTTTACCGGCGGTGTTTGGTGCAGGTACTGTCCCTGTAGCAGTAGAAGCATTTGGCGAAACAGGTTGTGATGGCGTTGGCGTGTTACTGGAAACCACCGTTGATGGTTGGGGAGATGTCTGCATTTGCGATGAAGGCTGACCGCTCTGCGCAGGCAGGGGCTGTGTCTGGTTTCCTCCAGTCGCATTCTGCGAAGCACCTTGATTGGGCTGATTTCCTTGTGGCATTTGTTTGACCGCCAGTCCCTCGTCTGCACCATCGTTGCCCGCGATAAGTATAGAGAGTCCCGTCAACTTATCTTTTAACTGACTAACAAGCTGTTTGACATCTCCCGTTGCCGCATTAGCTTGTCCGGGGACTTGCTGTGATTGGCTTTGAGGAACTTGACCCGTCATCTGCGAAGGCTGGCCCTCTCCTTCTAAAAAGAGCGAGGCTTGCTGCAGCAGGTTCTGAATGAGTTGACCCATTGGCTTGTCCGATAAAAAAGCTTTGAGCCCTGCGATTGTATCGGGAGACAGTGGCAAATTTCGTTTCATGGCAGTCATGAATGCCTCAATAGTGGCATTGTCTACACCTAATCGCTGCGCAACAGCTGAAAAAGCTTGTATTGTCTCCTTATTCACAGGCAGATTGGCACCAAGCAGCGCTTGCACGATCGCTTTGTTCTCTTTTGTATCGGCAATCCCCAGTGAGCGCATTAGCCCTTCTAGAGATGCTTCTTTGCCTGCTCCTTCCCCGACGCTTTCCAAAACCTTCAGCGTGACGACACCTGTTGATGGCTGGACTTGCAGCCAAGCTTTTTGGCCCGGTTCCAAACTTGCTTCCATTTTAGCCTGAACCTGCATTCCCCCGACTTGTACGAGCGCCATATTGTCCGGGTAATGCTTGATTACCGTGCCTTTAAAGACTTGTCCGGGAGTAAGCTCAACCGGCTTCGGAGCGGATATGGGTGCTTTTTGCACGAATGATTGAATAAGTTGCGACGGGGAAAACATGCAGATCCTCCTCCTGTGGGCGGTATGTTACTAGCCCTTTTTATGCGTGTTCTTTTACACCAGTAAATGTCTTGCGATGAATCGGCGTAGGTCCAAATCGAGCGATTGCTGCCAGATGCTCAGGAGTGCCGTAGCCTGCGTGCTTGTCAAAGCCATAGGCTGGATATTGTTCGGCATACTGGGCCATCAATCGATCACGGGTGACCTTCGCTACAATCGATGCGGCCGCAATCGAGACACTCTTGGCATCTCCACCGATAATCGGAACCTGCTCGCAATCCATTCCAGTTAGCTGCACGGCGTCAATCAGTAATGCATCTGGAGATTTCCCTGCCTGCTGGATTGCCAGCTTCATCGCCTCTTTTGTAGCAGCTAATATATTGATCGCATCGATTCTTGCCGCATCGACAATTCCGATACCCACAGCAAGTGCATCTCTTTGAATGATTTCGCAAAAAGCCTCGCGAGTGGATACAGGTATCTTCTTCGAGTCATTCAGGCCTGGCAAGTAAAAATCCTTGGGCAGGCACACGGCACACGCGACAACTGGTCCAGCCAATGGTCCTCGTCCGACCTCATCTACCCCGAATATGTATTGATGGCCTTTATCAAACATCGCTTTTTCATAGACGGTCATGTCAGCCCACATCTGCGCGAGCTTTTCTTGCCGTGCAAGCGCTGCTTCTGCCTGCTTCGCCAGAGCCTGTACACCCGCTCTTTTGTCTTCTTTCAGCAATTGTAAAAAATCTTTGGGTACCTCGTCCAACTTTTCCATCGTCACTCGTATTTCTTTTATCGACATATCCGCTAGATTCATTGACTCATTTCTCCTTATCGATCCTCATAGTAAAAAACCTGCCTACCGTATATGTCGATAGACAGGTTTTTGATGGCTGGGAAGCTTATTCTGGAAAAGACACTGGCTTACCAATCGGTTCGTCCATTTCCCAGTCAATCGGGCGCTCGACAGAGATCGTTCCCAGCTTACCGGAACGCAGCTCACGCAGGAAAATTTCCGCTGCCTTGTCGTAATCGATATTTCCGCCAGAAACGAGACATCCGCGCTTCTTCCCGATTTCTTCGAGCATCTCTACTCGATCCTCAGGCAATTCTTTTAGCTTGAAGCGTTCGATCAGGCGTTCCGGATAGTAATGCATCATGTAGCTGATGACAAATAATGCTACCTCCGTAAAATCGATGAGCTCATCTTTAATTGCCCCACTTGCCGCCAATCGCAGGCCTACCATCTGATCTTCAAATTTCGGCCAAAGAATACCAGGCGTATCGAGAAGCTCCAGTGTATCGCCCATTTTTACCCATTGTTGCGCCTTGGTTACCGCTGGTCGATCACCAGTGGCTGCTACCGAGCGCTTGGACAAGCGGTTAATGAGGGAAGACTTGCCGACATTCGGAATACCCAAGATCATGATGCGGATGGCACGACCTTGCATCCCACGCTCACTGCGCTTTGCCAGCATGTCAGCTGCTAGCTCCTTACACATTTCTGGCAGCTTGCTGACACCTTTTCCACTCAGGGCATCAATCGGCAACGTACGAATGCCTTGCTTGCGAAAATAAGCAATCCACTCATCTGTTGCCCGTTCATCTGCCAAATCTGCTTTGTTTAGTAATATCAAACGTGGTTTATCACTGACAATCTCGTCAATCATCGGATTTCGGCTGGAAAGCGGCAGACGTGCATCGAGAAGCTCGATGACTACATCGATTAATTTCAGCTTTTCCGTTACTTGACGACGTGCTTTAGCCATATGGCCAGGAAACCATTGGATCGTCATGATGTCTCACCTACCTTGAAGCTTTGCTTTATCTTGTCAAGCGAATTCCCGCAACCGGCCAAAAAGTAAATTCAGCTCTGCCAACAACCGTACTGACGGCAACAGGACCGATCGCTCTGCTGTCATGACTGTTCAACCTGTTGTCGCCCATCACAAAGATATGGTCTGCTGGTATTTGGACCGGGGGAAAATCGTGGGTAAAGAACGGCTCTCCCTGCTGCTTCGCTTGTTCTTTCGATTGTGCAAGATACGGTTCCTCTACCACTTTGCCATTGACAAGCAGCTGATCGTTTTTGACCTCTACTGTATCACCCTCAACAGCAATGACTCTTTTGATGTAATCTCGCTCCTTTTCAGCATGGAACACGATGATTTCACCAGGTTTCGGATCTTGCAAAAAGTAAAGCGCCTTGTTCACCACTAATTTTTCGCTGTTATGTAATGTACTTTCCATGGATTCGCCTTCTACAATAAACGGGGCGAACAAAAAGGTACGAATGAGAAACGCCAAGATTAAGGCGATCCCAAGTGCCTTTATCCATTCCCATAGTTCATTTTTCTTCTTATGACTGGAGGTAATTTCTTCGCTCATGACTTACGATCCTCCCATGAAAGCTCGTCCAACCTTAGCTGTAACATATGTCAAGATGAACTATTTTATTTCAAGATCGCTAAATGGAAAAAAGAGGCCTGGCAAGCAGGCCAGTCCTCTTTCTAAGCGTTACGCTTATCGACGAATTTCTTTAATACGAGCTGCTTTACCTACGCGATCGCGCAGATAGTACAGTTTCGCACGACGTACTTTACCATGACGCACGATTTCGATCTTGTCGATCTTAGGCGTGTGTACTGGGAATGTACGCTCAACACCTACGCCGTAAGAAATCTTACGAGCTGTAAATGTTTCGCTGATACCTGTACCGCGACGGCGAATGCATACGCCTTCGAACAGCTGGATACGCTCACGCTGACCCTCGATAACCTTAACGTGTACACGAACAGTGTCACCAGGTCGGAACGCAGGAATGTCCTGTTTCAATTGCGCTTTTTCCAGTTCACGGATAATTTGGTTCATTTGAATTTCCTCCTTCCGATAGACGTTCTTACTCGTCTAACCCATAGGTCCAGCCGCTTGGGCTGCGTTACGAGTAGCGGACCGCCTTAGTCAGCGGGCAAAATTGCCACAAGAAGTATATTAACATAGCGGGCACAAAACTACAAGACTCTTCCCCTATTTGTTCCCTACTTTTTTTCCTGCTCTAATTCAGCCAATAGCTTTTTCATTTCATCTGTCAGCGCGAGCTTCTCCAACAAATCTGGGCGCCGTGCTTTTGTTCGACGCAGCGACTCTTTTAACCGCCAGCTTTCAATATTGGCGTGATGGCCTGACAACAGTACGTCTGGCACTTTCCAGCCGCGAAACTCAGCTGGTCGTGTGTAATGTGGGTATTCGAGCAGTCCCGTTGAAAAGGAGTCCTCAACGGCTGACGTTTGGTTTCCCAACGCTCCTGGTTGCAGACGAACGACACTGTCAATGACCACCATCGCCGCAAGCTCTCCCCCGGTCAGAACGTAATCGCCAATCGAGATTTCATCCGTGACGAGATGCTCCCGAATTCGCTCGTCGTACCCTTCATAATGACCGCAGATGAAGACAAGATGCTCTTCTTGCGCTAGCTCTTCTGCCAGCTTCTGATGATAAGGCACACCCTGTGGGCACATCAGAATCACTCGGGGTTTTTTCTCTCCCGTCAAGGCTTCTACAGCCCGGAACAACGGTTCGGGCTTCAGGACCATTCCTCCGCCACCGCCATAAGGGGTGTCATCTACCGTACCGTGCTTACTCTCAGAGAAATCGCGAAAATTGGTGACGTGAAAATCAACCAGTTCTTTTTCGCTTGCCTTGCCCAAAATGCTGCTGGATAAAACACCTGTAAACATTTCGGGAAAGAGCGTAAAAATATCGATCCGCATCTGAAGTTCCTCCTACAGCAAGCCTTCCATTAGATGGCAGACCACACGTTTGTTCGCGATATCCACTTCCTTGATGCATTCGTCGATATACGGCAACAGGATTTCTCCGCGTTTTCCCTTCACTACCCACACATCGTTTGCTCCTGGCTGCATAACATCCACGATTTTGCCCAGTTCTTCGCCCTCGTCGGTTACTACAACGCAGCCGACGAGCTGATGAATGTAGAACTCGTCCTCTTCTAATTCCATCAAGGCTTCCTCTGGAATTTTCAATTCTCCACCCTTGTACTTTTCGATATCGTTAATATGCTCATAGCCTTGAAAGCTCACAATCTCAAAATTTTTATGCGGGCGACGAGAAGCGATTTTCAATTTTAGCGGCTCACTAAGTGTCGGGTGGAACAAGTACAGCTCATTTCCTTTGCGAAAACGCTGATCTGGAAAGTCAGTCGTTGGTGTTACGCGCACTTCACCACGCAGGCCATGCGTATTAACCAGTTTGCCTACTCCGTAAAAACTATTTTGGCTCAACGTGTTCATTCCTCCTTTTCTTTGTTCCCATTTTTTGTTTGTAGCCGAATCTCATGTACCAGGCCATCTTTTATCATGATTTCCGTTCCGGACATCATTTCATCCCAGACATCGCCCTCTTGAATCGAGACAGGGCTTTGAACTGTCTGGTAATCGACCTCGCTTCCCTCTGGAAGATTTTCTACCTGCTGGAGGGTATATGTCAGGTGATCTATCTTTTCCTTGCGTCGACGCTCTTCCTGCGCGATTTTTTCTTGGGCCAACGCATATGTATCCGCAGACTTTTTCTTCGCCTCGGTTAATAACTTTTTGGATTGAAACTGCCACTGCTCCCATTCTTTACGCTGCAAACGAAGTCGCTGGCTATACTGATCAATGAGAGCAGCCCGTGATGCTTCCGTAATGATCAGTTTAACCTGTACCGTCCGAAATATAGTAAGCACCTTCGCCACTCCTTTCGGAAAAATCATCATGGTCTATGAGCATCTTGGATACTAGAAAAAAGACTGGGAAAGCTCCCAGTCTTTTTTCATACAATTTCAACCGTGACACGCTTGTCCGTTTCCACGGATGCGGCGATCACGACCGTGCGCAGGGCTTTCGCGATTCGACCTTGCTTGCCAATAATCTTCCCCATATCATCAGGGTGTACCGACAATTCAAAGACGAGAGTTCGCTCTTTGTCCACTGCGTTAACACGAACCTCATTCGGATGATCGACGAGAGCTTTAGCGATCGTTTCGACCAGCGCTTTCATCATCAAACCTCCAGAAGACCGACTTATTTGCCGTATTTGGTTTCGTGTACTTTTGCGAGTACGCCTTCTTTGGAGAGAAGGTTACGAACGGTGTCAGTTGGAGCTGCACCATTCAGGATCCATTGTACCGCTTTGTCGGTATCAATTTTCACCACTGCCGGTTGTGCAACCGGATTGTAGTAACCGATTTCTTCAATGAAACGGCCATCGCGTGGGGAACGGGAGTCAGCTACTACTACACGGTAGAAAGGAGCTTTCTTGGAACCCATACGCTTCAGACGGATTTTTACTGCCATGTTGTGTCACCTCCTGTATTAATCAACGCTAGAAGAGCATCTGCGTTGGTGCTACTATATCTGAACCATCGCGGCCAGCTGACAAGTCAGTGTCGCGAAGAGATCATGCCTACTTACTTGAACGGCGGCTTGAAGTTAAAGGGGAAGTTCATCCCGCCCTGGTTGTTGCCTCCGCCTTTTCCCATGAAAGGTAATCCGAAGCCTTTTTTCTTCGACTTCTTGACCATTTTGTCAGCAGCGCCTGAGAATTGCTTCATCATCTTTTTCATTTCCTCGAACTGCTTGAGGAAACGATTGACTTCTTGAATACTCGTTCCGCTTCCGCTTGCGATGCGCTTGCGACGGCTGGCATTCAATAAATCAGGATTCGCGCGCTCTTGTTTGGTCATGGATTTGGCGATCGCTTCAACGCGGGCAATCTGCTTTTCATCCACGTTCATCTTGCCCTTCATCTTGTTCATTCCTGGCAGCATGCCGAGAATGTCTTCAAAAGGACCCAGGTTGCGAAGCTGCTGCATGGAATCCAGGAACATGTCGAAGGTAAACTCACCTTGGCGCATTTGGCGTTCCATATCGCGTGCTTTGTCTTCATCCACGGATGCCTGTGCTTTTTCAATCAGGCTGAGTACGTCCCCCATACCCAAAATACGAGAAGCCATACGATCCGGATGGAACGGTTCGAGCGCATCTAGCTTTTCACCCATCGCCGCGAATTTGATCGGCTTGCCAGTGACAGCCTTGACGGACAGTGCCGCACCGCCTCGAGTATCACCATCGAGCTTCGTGAGAACCACACCAGTCAGTTCGAGCTGGCTATTGAAGCTCTCTGCTACATTGACGGCATCTTGACCTGTCATCGCGTCCACGACGAGTAAAATCTCATCGGGCTTGGTTACCTCGCGAATCTGCTTCAACTCGTCCATCAGCGCTTCGTCAATATGCAGGCGACCTGCAGTATCGATGAGGACTACGTCGAGATGATTCGTCTTCGCGTGTTCAATCGCTTGGCGAGCGATATCGACAGGACTGACTTGATCACCGAGAGTGAAGACGGGAACATTGAGTTGGTCCCCTAAAACCTGAAGCTGCTTGATCGCAGCAGGACGGTAAATGTCGCCCGCTACCAGAAGCGGCTTGCGGTTTTGCTTTTGCAAATACTTGGCCAGCTTACCGGTTGTGGTTGTTTTACCTGCCCCTTGCAGACCTGCCATCATAATGACGGTCGGCGGGCGGTGAGCCATCGTGAGCTGAGCGACGTTGCCACCCATCAGAGCGACCAGTTCTTCATTCACGATCTTTATCACCATTTGACCAGGCGTCAAGCTTTTCATGACTTCCTGACCGACTGCGCGCTCCTTGACACGAGCAACGAAGTCTTTTACTACTTTAAAGTTAACGTCTGCTTCCAGCAAGGCCAGACGAACTTCACGCATCGCTTCATTCACGATGGTCTCGTCTATTTTCCCTCTGCCGCGCAGTTTGTCAAACGCGTTTTGCAGCCGATTGGCTAAGCTCTCAAACGCCATGCGAGCCCTCCTAATCCATCTCTGACAGTTGGTGGAGCAAAGTGTTCAGCTCGTCTCTTGTCTCGCTCTCCGAAAGCTCATTTACAAGTTCATTCATGCGATTCAACACGTCCATGCGTTTTTCATGACGCTCAGCGAGGCGAAGCTTCTGATCGTATTCAAACAGTTGCTTCTCTGCTCGCTTGATATGATCATAAACAGCTTGGCGGCTGACCTCATGCATCTCGGCAATTTCTCCGAGCGATAAATCGTCCAGATAATACAGCTCAAGATATTCTCGCTGCTTGCCCTTGAGTAGCGGCGCGTAAAAGTCAAACAAGAGATTGACTTGATTGGTCTTTTCTAACATGAAACCAATCCTTTGCTATGAGGTACTCGTTTCAAACTGTAAAGACTTTTTCTTTACAGCACGTAGATTATAGTACCTAATTCCACACCTAGTGTCAAGGTTTTTTATTGACATCATTTTTTTATCTTTGAAACACTATGTTTTTACGCATTTTCCTGCTCTTCTGTTTCATCTTTTTGGATCAATCCAGCAAATAGCGCATGAACAAATTGCTCAGGATCAAACTGCTGCAAGTCATCCATTCTTTCACCCAACCCGACGTATTTCACCGGAATGTTCAGCTCGTTGCGAATCGCAATGACGATACCACCCTTTGCTGTACCATCCAGCTTGGTCAGGACTAAACCTGTTACTCCAGCAGACTGTCCAAACGTTTTCGCCTGTGAAAGCGCATTTTGCCCAGTCGTAGCGTCCAAAACAAGCAAAACCTCGTGCGGAGCTCCTGGCAATTCGCGCTGCAATACGCGGTGTACCTTCGCCAGCTCTTCCATCAGATTGACTTTGTTTTGCAAGCGGCCTGCGGTATCGCACAACAGCACATCAACCTGTCGGGATTTCGCTGCCTGAATCGCATCGTAAATCACTGCAGCCGGATCAGAGCCTTGTTGCTGCTTGATTACATCAACTCCTACACGCTCTCCCCAAACCTCCAGCTGTTCAATCGCTGCTGCGCGGAACGTGTCACCTGCTGCCAGCAGCACTTTTTTGTTTTGCTGCTTGAACATATGCGCCATTTTACCGATCGTAGTCGTTTTCCCTACTCCATTTACCCCTACGAACAAAATGACGTTCAGACGACCGTCCTCTACATTCAGAGACGTATCCGCCGCATCATCATTTTTCAAAAGGGCAACCAGTTTTTCTGAGAGAATGGGCTGCAGGTCGATCGCATTCTCGATTTTTTGCTTGCGCACTTCTGTCCGCAGGTCGTCAATGAGCTCCATGACGGTATTGACGCCCACATCGGACGTAATCAAAATTTCTTCTAATTCATCGAAAAAGTCATCGTCGATCTTTTTGTAGCGACGTACCAGATCCTCGACTTTTTCTACTAGCAGGTCTCTCGTCTTAGCCAAACCATCCGTAAACTTCTGGGTGACCTCTTCGGACTTTTGGACAATAGCATCACGAAGGCGCTTGAAAAAACTCATGTTCATCTTCCTTTGCGGGTAATATCGATTGAATAGCAGATCCCTTTAAGAGGCAGATTCAACAAACTTGTCACTGTCCTCTAGCTTGACGGAGACGAGTTTGGACACGCCGCCCTCCTGCATCGTGATACCGTATAGCACGTCTGCGCTCTCCATGGTGCCTTTTCTGTGTGTGACGCAAATAAACTGCGTCTGGTTGCTGAAATGGTGCATGTACTCGGCGAAACGGTTAACGTTCGCCTCATCCAAAGCGGCTTCTACCTCATCCAATACACAGAATGGCACTGGCTTCACACGCAGGATGGCAAATAGCAAGGCCATCGCAGTCAAAGCACGTTCGCCCCCGGACAAGAGCGCAAGATTTTGCAGCTTCTTGCCAGGTGGCTGCGCCACGATATCGATGCCCGTCTCAAGCAGGTTATCTGGGTTGGAGAGTACAAGATCTGCGCGTCCTCCTCCAAACAGCTGGACAAACACGTCGCGGAACTGCTCCGAGATCGCATCAAATGTTTCTTTGAAACGGCGCGACATCTCTGCGTCCATTTCTTGGATCACTTGATAGAGCATATCTTTTGCTTCATTCAAATCAGCTTCCTGCGAGCTTAAGAACTGCTGACGCTCGGCCAAGCGCTCATATTCCTCAATCGCACCAAGGTTCACAGTGCCAAGTGCCCCAATTTGCTTTTTGAGACGATTGACCACTTGTGTCTCTTCCTGAATCTCGCCACGTGCCGGATATTTTTGCTTCGCAAGGTCGTAGCTCATTTCGTATTCTTCGGAGAGTTTATTCAACAGATGGTCGAGCTCTACCTCGTTGCGGTTGACTTTTACTTCTTCCTGATGAAGCTTTTCCTCGAGCAATTTAACCTCGCGGCGGATTTCTTTCACCTGCTGTTCTACTTGCTCCTGTTTGTAAAAGAGAGTCGCCCGCTCACTTCTCCGCTCTTGAATCAAACCAGCTACACGGTCTTTATCCTGGCGCAATTCGCTAATGCGCTGATCCAGCTCTAGCCCGGACGATTCGTTCGTACGCTCCAGCTCATCAAGAGATGCCAAATTCGCGTTTTGTTCTTCCCATTCTCGCTGCAATTGGCTTTTTTGCTCCAGCAATCGTTCTGTTTGCTCCAAGCGTGATTGATACTCTTGCTTGACCTGCGCATTCAATACTTTGAGACTTGTTATTTTTTGATTCATTTCTTCTTTGGATTCGAGCTGCTCTTGACGTTTCGCCTCTGCTTCTGCGATCTGTGCACTGAGCTCTTTTTCCTCTTGCTCCATGGCAGTCAAAGAGGCTTGCAGCTGCTCTTGCTTGCGTTTGGCTTCTTCCATCTCGCGGCGATAGCTCTCAATATCTTGTTCAACAAGCTTTGCTCGCTCGCCTAAGGATCTGCCTTCCGATTCCTTTTGCTGCAAGAGTCCTTTTACTTCCTGTTCTTTCAGTCGCAGACTTTCGCCCTCTGTCCGCAGAGCTTCTTGCTCCTGCTGCATTTGCGCCAGTTCCTTCGTCAGCTGCTCCATAAGGGTAGTATGCCCAGAAATTGCCTGGTCGATTTCTACCAGCTGCGCTTCCAGCTCTTCTGATTGACGGTTGCGCCCAAGCAGGTTCGTGCTGTTCTTTTTCAATGCCCCCCCTGTCATGGAACCGCCAGCATTTACGATATCACCTTCCAGCGTCACGACGCGATAGCGGTAGCCAAGCGTACGGGCTACACGGTTTGCCTGCTCCAGCTTTTCCGTAATAATGACATTCCCCAAAAGACTTTCGAGGATGGGTCGGTACGCTTCTTCAAAAGTCACGAGCTCACTCGCGATTCCGACGACTCCACTCTCCTCCTCAAGCTGGCGCTTATCGCTTGCCTGCAAGGTACGAGGACGGATGACATCGAGCGGTAGAAATGTTGCCCTACCTGCATTGTGTTGCTTCAAGTGAGCAATGGCTGCACGACCAGATGCTTCGTTGTCCACGACGACGTTTTGCAGTGCGCCACCCAATGCGACCTCCATCGCTGTCTCATATTGCTGTGGCACAACAACGAGCTCAGCGACCGCTCCATGGATCCCTTTGAAGCCCCGCTCGCGTGCTTTCAAAATTTCTTTTACCCCTTGCTGAAACCCTGCGAATTCCGACTGCATTTCTTTTAACAGGTCAAAACGAGACTTCGCTGCTTCCCGCTTTTGTTCCCAGTTGCGCAGCTCCCGACGGGCTGTTTCAAGACGGGCTTGTCCTTCACGCATACCCTCGACCAGCTCTTTGTATCTGACGCCAGTTTCTTGAATGGTAGAAACGATGTTCTCCAGCTGATCTTGGAGTTGGCTCAACTGAGCTAATCGCTGCTCTTCTTCTTCATCAAGCTGTTTTTTTCCAGACAATTGACGTTCGACTCTGGCCTCGCTTGTCTTGAGTAGCTGCTCTTGATGACGATTTTCGTTGCGCAGATTCGCCATTTCGTTGAGCTTTTCGAAGTAATCACTCTTCAAACGCTCCACGTCATCTGTCAGTGATTGCACCATGGAAAAAAATTGACCTTCTGCTTCTTGCAGCGAAGCGTGGGCTTCGGTCATGCGGCGATCCGCTTCCTTGGCCCGCTCTTGTTCTTCTGCCAATTCTGCCTCAAGCCCGTGCTGCTTCTCGGTAATCCGATGCATCTGCTCCATCGTCTGCTGGCGATTGGCATTGAGATTGCGCATACGCTCCCGCAATACCTCACGTTGTCCTTCGACTTTTTCCGTCTCTTCACTGACTGTCAAAAGTACTTGTTGCAGTTCTTCGATAGATTGGTCGATCTGGGTGACATGAAAACGCGCTTGCTCCAGATCAGCTTCTTGTTTGGATGCTTCGGTCGTTTGTCCGATTAACAGGTGCTTGAGTTCCTCTACCCGTCCGGTGGCTGCTTCCCACTTCGTATGAGCTGCTTCAATTTGCTGCACGTAAAGAGCAACTTCATGCTCAACCAGTTGGCGATGAAGCTCCTTGTACGTCTTGGCTGTCTCTGCCTGCTCCTGCAAAGGCCCGATCTGCTCCGTAATTTCACTGACGATATCGTGAATACGCACCAGATTTTGCTCGGTGTCATCGAGCTTTTTCTCCGCCTCGCGCTTGCGTGTTTTGTATTTGACGATTCCAGCCGCTTCTTCAAATATTCCACGGCGATCCTCGGACTTGGTACTGAGAATTTCCTCAATTTTTCCTTGACCGATAATGGAATACGCTTCTTTACCCAGCCCCGTATCCATGAACAGCTCCATAATGTCTTTTAGACGGCAGGATCTGTTGTTTATGTAATACTCACTGTCACCAGAACGATACACTCTGCGGGTAACGGACACCTCCGAATATTCCACATCGAGCGAACGATCTGTATTGTCCAAGGTGAGTGTCACTTCTGCGAAATTCACTGGCTTGCGCTTGTCACTGCCCGCAAAAATAATGTCTTCCATTTTCGCTCCACGCAACGACTTCGCGCTCTGTTCCCCCAGCACCCAGCGGATCGAATCAGAAACGTTACTTTTCCCACTTCCATTCGGTCCCACTACAGCTGTTACCCCTGGTACAAATTCCAATTCCGTGCGATCGGCAAAGGATTTGAATCCAGCCAGCTCCAGGCGTTTCAAATACATACGTACGGTCCTCCTTAAGAAACCATCCAAGACTGCCTGTCAAATTGACAGACTTACAAACATGCAAGGAACGGATGGTACCCGAAAAGAAGCCCCTGCATCGAACAGGAGCTACCTACTACGAGCCTACATGGTCATCTGTAGGTAAGTGTATCATAGATAGCGGTCATCTCGCAGTATTTTCCCTATGTTTCCCACCCGAAAGAAAAAAGCTGCACCATCTTGTAGCAGATGATGCAGCCCTTCTCGCTGACGAGTGATTATTTATCCCCCAGCTTGACCAACGCTCGTGCAGCAGCTTGCTGTTCCGCTTCTTTTTTGGAGCGGCCAGAGCCGATGCCAAGCGAACGATTGTTCAAAAGCACCTCAGATACGAATTCTCGATTATGAGCTGGTCCTTTTTCTTCTACAATTCGGTAATGGATGTCTCCCAGATTGTCTTGTTGAACAAATTCCTGCAACTGGCTCTTGAAGTCGGTTACCTGGGCAAACTCTCCCTTGTCGATGCGCGGGTACACGTATTTTTCCATAAAGGAAAAGACTGCGTCCAACCCCTGGTCCAAGTAAAGCGCACCTACAAACGCCTCAAAAACGTCCGCTAGCAAGGCTGGTCGCTGACGTCCACCTGTCAGCTCTTCCCCTTTTCCCAGCAATACGAGATCGCCAAAATTCAACAGTTCAGCAAACTTGACGAGAGAAGGTTCACAGACAATGGCTGCACGCAGCTTCGTCATTTCCCCTTCACTCATCTTCGGAAAAGTTTTATACAAAAACTGGGAGACGGTCAACTCCAGCACAGCATCCCCCAAAAACTCTAGCCGCTCATTGTCTGATATTCGTTTGCCGCGTTGCTCGTTCACGTAGGAAGAATGGGTGAATGCCTGCCGCAAAACGCTTTCATCGCGAAAGCGAAAGCCTATCGTTTCTTGCAGCTGTGCAAAATTCATCACCCTCACCACCATTCCAGGAGACTGCCTACTATTTCTATCAGTAGGGCTCATTTATGCTTCGTATCGCTTCAGGACAATCGTTGCGTTGTGACCGCCGAATCCAAATGTATTGGAAACAGCCACATGGACGGTCGCCTTGCGCGCATGGTTCGGAACATAATCCAGATCACATTCTGGATCCGGGTTTTCCAAGTTGATTGTTGGAGGCAGTACTTGATCACGCAGCGCATATGCCGTCGCGATTGCCTCGACTCCACCAGTAGCACCCAGCAAATGGCCTGTCATCGATTTGGTCGAGCTGACAGCCAATTTGTATGCGTGCTCGCCAAACACACGCTTGATCGCTTGTGTTTCTGCGATATCTCCTTGGTCAGTAGAAGTACCATGTGCATTAATATATTGGACTTCTGTTGGATCAACGCCAGCGTCTTTCAGTGCGCTCGCCATGCAACGCGCTGCCCCTTCGCCACCAGGAGATGGAGAAGTAATATGGTGAGCATCTGCACTCATCCCGTAGCCAATGACTTCCGCGATGATCGTTGCTCCACGTTTTTTCGCATGCTCAAGCTCTTCCAGAATCAGAACACCAGCACCTTCGCCCATTACGAAGCCATCGCGATCTTGGTCAAACGGACGGCTCGCTTTTTGCGGCTCATCGTTTCTGGTGGACATCGCTTTTGCCGAGCAAAAGCCTGCAAATGCCATTGGACGCACCGTTGCTTCTGCTCCACCTGCGATCATGACATCTGCGTGATCGAACTGGATCAGACGCAGTGCATCACCGATCGCATTGGTACCTGTCGCACAAGCGGTAATCGCACTGGATGTTGGTCCTTTTGCACCGTATTGAATAGATACTGCACCAGACGCCATGTTCGCAATCAGCATCGGTATGAAGAATGGACTCACACGACGCGGTCCTTTTTCCAACAAGACGGAATGCTGTTCTTCCCATGTAGTCAGACCACCGATTCCGGACCCGATGTATACACCCACTCGTTCCGCATTTTCTGGCGTGATCTCCAGTTTTGCATCTTCTACAGCCATTTTGGCAGCAGCTAATCCAAACTGAACGAATCGGTCTGTACGTCGGATATCTTTCTTGTCCATATACTGCTCAGGATCGAAGTTTTTCACTTCGCCTGCAATTTGTGTTGGATAATCAGAAGCGTCAAAGGCAGCCACACGGTCAATGCCTGATTTTCCTTCCAGCAAGCTGTTCCAGAAAGTCTGCGCGTCATTCCCTACTGGAGAAACGACACCAACGCCAGTAATCACCACTCTGCGTTTCATTACAATCACCTCTATATGAAAGTCAGCAGTCAGCTTCTTACATTCACTGCATGCAAAACGTGTATTTATTTGAATTATGTACAGGTGGCTATTGAAGGAGAAGTCCCGTATGGTACGGGACTTCCAACAGATCAACCTACTTGTGAGATTCTATGTATTTAACAACCTCACCAACAGAAGTGATCTTTTCAGCATCTTCGTCGGAAATCTCTAAATCAAACTCATCTTCGAGTTCCATTACGAGTTCAACCACATCCAGGGAGTCAGCGCCCAGGTCTTCTTTGAAAGAAGCTTCCAAAGTAATTTTGGACTCATCTACACCCAGACGATCGACGATGATTTTCTTCACACGCTCCAAAGTATCTGCCATCTTGCTTCACCCCCTCTCCCGTATTATAGTGGATGAGCTTTCAAAAAACCAGTTTTCAGAAAACGCGCGATGGTTTTCTTCCTACATGTACATTCCGCCGTCTACGTGCAGGGTCTGCCCTGTCATGTAGTTGGCTGCGTCGGATGCCAGGAACAACACGACAGATGCGATATCATCTGTTTGTCCCAAGCGGGCAAGCGGAATTTGGCTTGTGAGTCCTGCTTTGACATCCTCCGGCAATACAGCAGTCATTTCTGTATCAATAAATCCTGGGGCAACAGCATTCACCGTGATATTGCGACTTGCGAGCTCACGAGCAGCTGTCTTCGTCAAGCCAATAACCCCAGCTTTTGCAGCTACGTAGTTAGCTTGTCCAGCGTTCCCCAAAACACCTACCACAGAAGTGATGTTGATGATTTTGCCTGAACGCTGCTTCATCATTGGGCGGGTCGCTGCCTTTACGCAGTTGAATACACCCTTCAGATTCGTCGCAATGACATCATCCCACTCGTCTTCTTTCATGCGCATAATCAAGTTGTCGCGAGTGATTCCCGCATTGTTCACGAGAATATCAATTGCACCAAAATGATCCAAAGCAGCTTTGAACATGTCGTTGACATCTTCTGTAGAAGAAACGTTCGCACGAATCATGATGGCATCGCGGCCCATTTCTTTAATAAGGGAAACAGTCTCACTCGCTGCCGCTTCACTACCTGCGTAATTGACAACTACATTCGCGCCAGCTTCTGCCAGCTTCAATGCAATTGCACGCCCAATACCACGGGAAGCCCCTGTGACCAGTGCTGTTTTTCCTGTTAACATAGTACCCCTCCGTTCAAAAGCTCAGTAAGCGAATCCATGTCCTGTACAGAGATAATCGTCGTATCCGCTGGTGCGATTTTCTTGATTAAACCGGCCAAAACTTTTCCTGGACCGATTTCCACAAAGGTTGTCACCCCTGCTTCGACCATCCATTGTACAGAATCCTCCCACAAAACTGGAGCGGAAACTTGTTGAACCAATTGATCTACAATGATTGTAGCCTCAGATACTGGTCTAGCCGTTACGTTTGCCACAACAGGCACGGTCGCTTCTTGTACCGTAACGCCAGCCAAGACAGCTTGCAGCTTCTCTGCTGCCGGCTGCATCAAGCTCGAGTGGAACGGACCGCTTACATTCAATGGAAGGACACGCTTTGCGCCCGCTTCCTTCGCTTTTTCACCGGCCAACTTCACACCTTCAGCAGAACCAGAGATGACAATTTGCCCTGGGCAGTTCATGTTCGCTAATTGAACAGGATGTCCAGCTGCTGTTACCTCTTCGCAAACCGCATGCAGTGCCGCGCGATCCATGTTCAAGACAGCAGCCATAGCACCTTGTCCCGCTGGCACCGCTTCTTCCATGAACTGACCACGAGCTCGCACAGTTTTGACTGCATCTGCAAAGGACAAAGCCCCTGCCGCGACCAAAGCAGAATACTCACCCAAGCTATGACCTGCTACGAACGCAGGCTTATAGTCAGGCAACTTTTCTTTCAATGCTGCGAAAACAGCGATGCTTGCTGTCAAAATAGCTGGCTGTGTGTTTGCTGTCAGCTTCAATTCCTCTTCTGGTCCTGCAAAACACAGTCCCGACAAGGAAAAGCCGAGTGCTTCATCAGCCTGCTCAAATATATGACGGGCCGCTTCCGATTGTTCGGAGAGAGCTTGCCCCATTCCTACAAATTGTGAACCTTGCCCCGGAAAAACAAAGGCTACTTTTCCCATTCCTACTTGCTCCCTTCTGCCGGAGTCGTGCACCACTTCAAGAGCGTCGCTCCCCAAGTCAAGCCGCCACCAAACCCAACCAGGATCAGGTTATCGCCTTCTTTTACACGACCAGCCTTTACTGCTTCATCCAACGCTACAGGAATAGACGCAGAGGACATGTTTCCATAACGATCCAGGTTGATCGCTACTTTATCCTCAGACAAACCAAAGCGCTGTACGGCAGAGTCGATGATTCGTTTGTTTGCCTGATGCGGTACCAACAGGTCGATCTCATCCTTCGATACGCCCGCTTTAGACAAGACAGCCTCTGTTGCAGAATTCATGACGCGAACGGCGAATTTGAAAACTTCTCCGCCTGCCATGTAGAGATAATGCAGGCCTTGTTCGACAGACTCAGCAGATGCAGGCGTTCTGGAACCACCTGCTGGCAAGCACAAGAGGGACCCGCCTGATCCATCTGCACCGAGCTCAAAGGACTGGAAGCCGTATCCCTCAGTAACTTCACCGATAACAGCCGCACCTGCACCGTCTCCGAACAAGACGCATGTATTTCGATCTTTGTAATTCGTAATTTTGGACAAGGTCTCAACGCCTACGACCAATACTTTTTTATACAAACCGTTTTGGATGAACTGAGTCGCTGTTGTAATTCCGTACAAAAAGCCTGTGCAAGCCGCGGAAAGATCCATGGCAGCCGCACGTGTAGCACCCAGCTTTTCTTGCAGCAAGCAAGCAGTAGACGGGAACGACATGTCAGGCGTTACAGTTGCGACAATGATCATATCCAGCTGTTCCGCGCTGATGTTTGCTTTCTCGAGCGCTTCTTTGGCAGCCTCGTAAGCCAAGTCGGAGGAAGCTTGCTCCGGTGAGCTAATGCGGCGTTCTCTGATTCCGGTACGGGAAACAATCCACTCATCAGAGGTTTCCACCATTTTCTCCAGATCAAAGTTCGTCAACACCCGCTCCGGGGTATAAGAGCCTGTAGACAAAATTCCTACTGAACGCTTTGTACTCATCTGCTTCACTCGCTTTCTCCCAAAGTATTTTTCTGTAATGATTGCTGGATAATCTCGTTCACGTCCTGCTGAATAAACCGCGTTGCACTGACAATCGCGTTTTTCATCGCACGCTCATTTGAGGAACCGTGGGCCTTGATCACAGGGGATTTCAGTCCCAGCAAGGGAGCACCACCGTATTCCGCATAATCCATTTTCTTTTTAAAGCGTACCAATCCTGGTTTCAGAATGGCAGCTCCTAGCTTATTAATCAGGCTGGAAGTAAACTCCTGCTTTAACTGCGAAAAGATTGTGGAGGCAGCACCCTCTACGGCCTTTAACAAAACATTTCCTACAAAGCCGTCGCATACGAGCACATCACAGGCTCCTTGCATAACATCGCGTGCTTCCACATTTCCTACAAAGTTCAAGTCAGCTTCTTGAAGGAGAGGAAAAACGGCTTTCGTCAATTCATTCCCTTTTCCTTCTTCCGTTCCGACATTCAGCAAGCCTACTGTCGGCTGCTTGAAGCCCAACACTTTTTCAGCGTACAAGCTCCCCATCAGCGCGTACTGGACAAGCTGATGCGGCTTGGCATCCATATTGGCTCCGACGTCCAGCGTCAGTGTTACACGGCCTTTTGTATTCGGGATATAGGCACAAAGCGCCGGGCGCTCGATTCCATCCATGCGACCTGCGTACAGCAAGCCCGCTGTCATTAAAGCACCCGTATTCCCAGCCGAGATCATCGCGTCAACTTTTTTCTCGCGCGCCATCTCAACAGCTACAACCAGCGAAGAATTTTTCTTACGCCGAACTGCTCGAACCGGTTCATCATCTGGCAAAATCACTTCCGCTGCAGGAACAATTTCAATGTTCGCCGGAATATCCTGCGGCAAGTGGTTCCGAATAGCCTGTTCATCTCCCACCAATACAACTGTAATGGCCGGGTTTTCCTTGATGGCAGCAAGCGCCCCTAATACTGTACTCTTCGGTGCGTGATCGCCGCCCATCGCATCCACTGCAATTCGCAACCGTGACTCCTCCTTACTCCTCATCCATGCTGTTATGGTAGCTCGACATTTCTACTACACGGAAGGTTGCGGTAAAGACCAATTCACCCTGAACCTTCGTCTCTACACGCACCTTGCATTCGTCGCCGTTACGGCTCCTCACCACTGCTTTTGCAACCAGCTTTTCCCCTGCTCGTACAGGACGGACAAAGCGGATTCTCGCTGTAGCTGTCAACGCTACCTCTGCGTTGATTACGGCAACTGCCAATGAGTTGGCCTGAGCAAATATATAATGCCCTCGGGCAATTTGTGTTTTCGAAAAAACATGCTCTTCTTTAATTTCCAATACGGAAATGGCCTGTGAATCGAGCTGTAGATCAATAATCTCACCGATGATTTCATCGATGCCCAATGATTTTACAGGATCAAGACTTTTCTCTGCGACTGTCTTGATTCGTTCACGCAGCTCCGGTATGCCTAATTCCAGTCTGTCTAAGCGTATGGTTTGAATACTGACACGAAATAACTCAGCCAGATCTTCGTCCGTCGCAAATGGGTTATCCGCCAGATACTGCACTAAGCGGGACTGGCGATCTTTTTTTGGCAAGCGGGCGATGCTGAACACCCCCTTAAGCAGGATTCAGTTGTACTATGTATGATTGCGATCTGTTTTTAATACCTGGTACCAAAACACAGTATACGGGAGAAGATGTGGAATTACAAGTATCGATCACGAAATTAGGTAGCCATCCCTAACGGTAAATGAGACGAATGATCTCCTCAATCCCCGGTTCTTTCATCTGGATGTCCAAAGGCTCACCCCACCCCGCCACCTCGGCAAGGATTCGCGGCGAAGAAATTTTTCCTTTGTCGAAGTAAATCGAAAGCACATTCTCAGATAGCTCCATCCGCTCAATTCCCTCTAGCTCGTAAAGCTTTTCAGGCGGTTGTCGAAATTCGATTCGTATGAGGCTTGGCAGCCCTATCTGGTGTCGCAAATCAGCTAAGCTCGTATCCATCATCTTTTTGCCATGATTGATCACGATAATCCGGTTGCAGAGTTGTTCAATATCATCCATATCATGAGTCGTCAAAAGAATCGTCTTCTTCTGGGTCTGATTCACTTCTTTCAAAAAAGCTCTGATGCGAGTCTTCGCGACCACATCCAACCCAATCGTAGGCTCGTCCAAAAACAGGACAGGCGGATCATGCAGCAGCGCCGCCGCCAAATCAGCTCTCATCCGTTGTCCTAACGACAATTTACGCACTGGCGTATCAAGGAATTCATGGAGGTCCAGCAGTTCCTGATACACCTCCATCGATCGCCGATACGCGCTGTCGTCAATTTTGTACATCGCTTGCAAAATTTCGAAGGAATCTCTGACTGGCAAATCCCACCAAAGCTGTGTTCGCTGCCCGAATACTACTCCGATCTGCGAGGCTACTTGAATTCTTTCCCGCTGCGGACTATATCCACCTATTCGTATTTCCCCCTGACTGGGATGAAGAATTCCCGCCAGCATTTTGATTGTCGTCGATTTTCCAGCGCCATTCGGCCCGATATATCCCACGAACTCGCCTCTGTCAATGGAAAAGGAGATATCGTGGACGGCTTTGACTTCCCTTCGTTCACGAGAAAAGAGTGTTCGTAGAGAAGCAAAGCGCCCCTCCTTCGCTTGATTCAGGAAAAATGATTTTTCGATGTGCTCTGCTTCAATCATGTTACCCCTCCTTAGCTCCCTGTACTATGGTAGTGTCGAATCCCGACATTCCACAGCATACGAGCGAAATAAAAAGCACTCGCTGCAGCTACTGGGGTGAGTATCGGATAAAACCATTCGCCCCCTTTGCCCAACAGCGTCAACATTGGCAAATAATTCATATAAGCAATCGGAATCGCTGAGAAAAAGAGCCATTTGAGCCAGTTTGGATATAGCCCGATCGGATAATTGGAAGCATTGGCTGGTGCATAAATGGTAAAGGTCAGCATGTCTTTTATCTGATGCGTCCAAAAGGCGACCCCTGCCGTAGCAAGACCAATGGAGAAATAGATCACTCCGCCAGACAAAATGGCAACCGGTGAGAATAGCACCAACCCCATGATCGATTGCCCTTCCGCCGCAAGACCCGACAAGGAGATGACCAAAACAGACACCCCTTGCACCAACCCTCCCACTCTCGATAAATCAAGATTACGTGTCAATAGCAGAAGCAAAGGTGAAACAGGCCGGATGAGCAATTGATCGAGCTCCCCTTGTACGATGTACTTCTCAAAGTCGTTAATTTCCGGAGCAAACAGTCGATACAAGGAGACAGATGCCGAGGAAATCCCGTAAAGCATCCCAACCTCGTAAATATTCCACCCGACCACATCGTGAAATCGGTACAAAATCGCAGAGAGAATAATAAAATCAAGCACCATAATCATTCCGGTCGTGGCAGCGCTCGTGACAAAATTTATCTTGTATTGCATTTGCGAGCGAATGCTGGCCGCAATCAGTTTGCGATAGAGGGCAAACATATGGTTATCCTCCTTGAATTTCTAGCTTTCTTCTTGCCATGTTCGTCACCAATAAAGCAACTACCGTTAAAGCGAGCGCCCATCCAGCTTGGACTAGCATGCCATAAGGAGGAGCAAGCTCTAGCAAGGTCATGACTGGATAATAAATCATCGCGGAAAAGGGCAAATAAGGCGCTACCTTTCCAATCATCCCGGGCATCAAGTCGATCGGAATCATTTGTCCACCTAACCCAAAGATCAACGACAAAAGAATGAGATGTACCCAGCGGATTTCTGTGGTCCAGAAGGAAGAAATGCCCGCGAGATAAAAGAGTAACATGCCTACGTACGTTCCTAGCAGAAGCGAGAGGATAAACCAGAAGTAAGTGAACAGATGGGAGGGAAAAAAGAAGCCTACCGCTAATCCTAGCAGCAAGCCAATCGGAACACTTCGGTAACAAGCATTGTACAAAAGTCGTCCAAACTCCTGACTGAGCATGTACCAGAGATAATGAACAGGCTTGATCATATCCAGACTGACAGCCCCGCTCCTTACCGCTATTTGCACATTCAGACCTGGGGACAGAAAAGTTGTCATCCAGAGAACGCTTTGGCAAATCGCGATGTAATACCCCATCGTTTTGACATCATACGGGCCATATACTTGTTTTCCAGAAAGGACACCCGTCCAAATGGCAATAAAAACAAGCCCAAAAATCGAGCTTGCGACATTGTTGACGACATGCGATAAACGATACTGAAGATTTCGACGATAGCTCTTGCGAATAATCCGCCAATAGACCATAGAACCCTCCTCTTGGAAAAGTCAGGATTACCAGAATAGCAGGGGCGGTACACAAATGCAAGAAAAAAAGAAAGAGTCCTTCCCATTTGAAGGACTCTTTCTGATAAATCCATTTGCTGTCACGCTGGTCACCCATTCACGCCAGCCAAATGGAACTTATCCTCTTTTTTATGGATCAATAGCTTCATGTGGAAGCTACAATCACCTCTACATCGTTAGCGTGCAAAGCCTCAGCTATTTCCTTTTCAGGCAGCTTATCAGTCACGATAATATCGATCTGGTCAAAACCTGCAACGCGATACAACATGCTTTTTCCAAACTTGGTATGGTCAGTGAGGATGATGGCTTGATCGGCGCGCTTGATCATTTCTTTGATCAGAAAGCCGTGATCCTCCTGCGTGGACATGAGCCCTTCCTTTGTAAGACCGCATGCACCAACCAGCACTTTATCAACATGAAAATCAGCGAGGTTTTGAATCACTCGTGTACCGAGCACACATTGATCCTCTGCATGTACGTCTCCGCCCAAAAGCTTGACAAGAACGCCATCTTTTCGGGACATACTGGCGGCAGTCGCTAATGAATTCGTGATGATGACATGATCGCGGGTCTGCAACGATTCCACCGTAAGCTGAACAGTTGTGGACGCATCGAGCAGCAAATAATCGCCATCTTTGATCAGACGGGCCGCCGCTGTCGCAATACTGCGCTTTCCTGTCAAATCAAGCTGCATTCGTTCCTGATGGGAGTAGTTCTTTTTGTTGAGGCTGGGCAGTACTGCTCCTCCCCTGGTTCGCAGGATTTGTCCCTGCTCCTCCAGCTTGACGATATCACGCCTCGCTGTGTCACGGGAAACCCCAAACTGCTCAACTACTTCTTGCACACTGATTCGCTGGTGCTCCTGCAGATACGCAAGAATTGCAGCCAACCTCTCCTCTTGAAACACGAAGCCTCAACCCCATCCTTATCTTGACTTCATTATAAGTCATTTAAGTTATTTACACAAGTGATAATAAGCACTTGTAAGTAATGATAAGCAATAGGAAGGAACAAAAAAAGCAAGGCGATTTCTCACCTTGCTTTCTTAGCAGCGAATATTACTTCGCTACTTTCACGCCTTTGTAGTGACCGCAGCTTGGGCAAACACGATGCGCAAGCTTGTATTCGCTGCAATTATCGCATTTGATCATGCCTGGAATCTCTAATTTGAAGTGCGTACGACGCATTCTTTTACGGGTTTTGGAAGTTCTCCGTTGAGGTACTGCCATCTTCCTTACACCTCCTTCAACTGACAAATGCTAAGAAGCTCTATTGGGTGGACAGTATAGGCAAAATGCTTATGCCATCCTTCAAAAATGAGACGCTGCCACGAATGGTCGGCGAATCATCTTGAATACAGTAAGAATACTTATTTGCTGTCTTTGAAAAAGTCAGCCAACCCAGCCAAACGCGGGTCAACACGCTCATTCTTGCAGCTGCATGCCACTTCGTTACGGTTCACACCGCAAGTCGGGCACAGACCTTTGCAATCCTCCTCACAAAGCGGGAAGGTCGGCATTGCCAGTAAGAAGTCCTCTTGCAACAGCGAGTCCAGCTCGATTTCATCGCCTTCCAAAGGAAGGATATCGCTGTCCTCGTCATCTTGCAGGATTGGATCATCCGCAAGCGCAAATGTCTCAGAGAAATCTACTGTTGCCTGATCGACAAAAGGATTCAAGCATCTCGCGCAGACAAAATTCACGTCTGCCTTCATGCTTCCTTTTACGTAATAGAGATTGCCCAGCTGAACGGCTTCACCACTCGCAGTCACAGGACTAATCCCGCGAATCTCATGATGACGCTTCTTTAGCTCATCTGCTTCCAAGGTTACCTGGAATGGCAACGGCTCTCCTTTTCGGTGCTCTAACTCTGCTAACTTAATGTTCATAGCATTTTCACCTCATGCACAACAAAGATGATTATAGACCCTGCCCAAAGCTTTGTCAACCATTTTTGCTTGACAGCTAGTTTGCTCAGGTAGATTTCGGTTTTTGTCCATTCAAGTACGTAATCGCTTCTTCCACCGTCTTGACCGGAACCACTTTCATTGAAGTTCCAATCCGCTTGGCAGTCGCTAACGCCTCCTCGTAATTGGAGGTCGTATCTGGCGTATCCTGTGGAGCAAAGAAGATCTCTGCGCCCGCTTTGTCCGCTGCGATTACCTTTTGATTAATGCCACCGATCCTGCCTACTTTTCCGTCTAACGAAATCGTGCCTGTTCCTGCAATTTTATAGCCTTTTGTCAAATCCGTCTTCGTATTTAACTGGTCATAAATCTCCAGGGTCATCATTAACCCAGCAGAAGGACCACCAATCCCTTGAGAGGCAATGGTAACTTCTTTTGGAATGATGATTTCCTGTTTGTTGTCAGGGCGTACACCAATTCCAACTGACTTGGACTCAGGCAGTGGTTCCAAGGTTAACATCGTTTTGGCCTCTTGTCCATCTCTTGTGTACGTAATCTCGACTTGGTCGCCTGCTTTTTTTGCAGAGAGGGCTGTCAGCAAATCTTTTGCCTCAGATGTGCGAACCCCGTCTACATACGTAATGACATCTCCGATTTGCAATGCTTTATGGGCAGGAAACCCTTCCAAGGTACCCATCACCCACACACCCTGCTTCTCGATTTTCACTTCGAAGCCGGCAAGACGGAATGCGACTGCCTCCGCAATTTTTTGTGAATTGTCCATGACCGCTTGTTCTCGACGGATAAAATCTTCGCTGTCTTCTCCCTTGCTGACAACCAACTCCTTGGGCAATAGCTCAACATCCTGCGTCATTTTTGCATACCAATACCACGGCAAATTCGCTTCGCCCATTCGTACCGTCGTGAGCATGAAGGAGCCGGTCTCGTCTTTCTTGCCGCCTTCCACTTGAATCATCGGCCCCAACTCAATCGCTGACCCTGGACGACTCACGTAATAATTCGTCGGTACAAAAAAGGAAATGCCCAACAAGACAAAGACCAAGGCAAGTATCCAGCTAAAGCCTCTGGTTCCTGTAGATCTGCGTCTGTTGGCATAAAGCTGTTCCTCACTCATTCTTGTGCCTCCCAATTTGCAATTAGTTCCTGTATGCGTTCGATATGTTCAGTACCCGCACGTTCGCCTAGCTCGATAATTTGTTCGACACCCGTGTACGCGATACTGCTATAGTGTCCAACATCAGGCCTGATTACGATGTCTGCCGCAATGATTCGATGTCGCAGAATTTCCCTTTCCATGACATCAATCGTTTGGGCGATCACATCAAAAATACTTTTGACTTCCATCCGAGTGTCGAATTGGGCGACATCTACCGCAATCACGATATCGGCACCCATTTCACGCAGCACCGTCACCGGCACGCGATCAATTACTCCTCCGTCGACCAACAGCCGCCCCCCTACTTTTTCAGGGACGAAGATGCCTGGAATGGATATGCTCGCCCTCACCGCTTGATCAATCGGTCCTTCACGAAATACGACGCGCTCCCCTGATTCAATATCCGTCGCTACAATGGCAAGCGGCTTGTTCAGCTCTTCCAAGCGCTTTCCGTGCGTTAACAGACGAATCAATTGTTTGATCTTTTCCCCCGTAACAAAGCCCATGCTGGGTACGGTCAAATCGAGCCAATGCTTGCGTTTTAAATTCAAGGCAAGCTTTCCCATCATGTGCGGTTCAATTCCGTTGGCATAGACAGCTCCAATCAAACTGCCCATACTGGAGCCAGCGAGCATGTCAATCTGAATACCATGTGCTTCTAGCGCATTCAATACACCAATATGCGCAAAACCGCGAGCGCCTCCTGAGCCCAGGGCTACACCCACGATTGGTTTACGTCTTGTCTGCATGGAAAAACCCCTCCCTGTAACCAGCCTATGTGGTAAATCGCTGTTCCTTTCACACTTGGGAGATATTCGTCGACCAAGCTTACGCATAGTTCTCCCGCTTGCCACGTAGACATGTACTACTACTTTTCTTCGATTCAGGAGGAATCCATGTCACGCCACTCACCCGTACTTACATTGTTGCTCGCCATTTCGACAGTTTTCATTGTTATTTCGTTGATCGCATACTCACAGATTTCTTTTGAAGCTGCCGTACGCGGTCTGAAAATATGGTGGGAGGTAGTTTTTCCCTCTACTCTTCCCTTTATTGTGCTGTCTGAGGTGTTGATGGGTCTGGGCGTCGTTCATTTCGTCGGCGTGTTACTGGAGCCATTCATGCGCCCACTGTTTAACGTTCCGGGAACTGGCGGGTTCGTGCTGGCAATGGGCTTCTCGTCCGGCTATCCGGTAGCAGCAAAGCTGACAACACGCCTGCGTCTGCAAGGCAATGTGACGAAGGCTGAGGGTGAACGACTCGTCTCTTTTACAACGACGGGAGACCCTTTATTCGTCATGGGAGCAGTGGCAATCGGCTTTTTCCACAGTGAGCAAATGGGCATCATTCTAGCTCTAACTCATTATTTGTCAGCTGTACTCATGGGTGTGGTCTATCGTTTTCATGCGCCTTTTGCCATAACTTCAGCCCCATTGGAGAAAAATTCATTGCCTCTTCCTTTACGCGCCTTGCAAGCGATGCATCGGGCACGTGTCCGTGATGGACGTCCGTTCGGAAAATTAATGGGAGAAGCAGTTCAATCCGCTCTGAATACCTTGCTGATGATCGGTGGTTTCATCATTGTTTTTTCGGTATTAATCCAACTTTTCTCCACGATTCATCTGACACAAATCATCAGTACGCTTCTCTCGATTTTTCTCGGTCCCTTTGGTTTTCCGCCAGCCTTTTCCCAAGCAATTGTGGCAGGATTGTTCGAAGTAACCCTCGGCGCACAGGCAGCGAGCATTGTCCCTGATGAAGTTTCCTTGGTCTGGAAAGCAGCCATTGCCAGTGCGATATTGTCTTGGGGCGGTTTGAGTGTTCACGCGCAGGTCGCAAGTATCTTGAGTGAAACGGATATTCGTGTCGCCCCTTACTTGATTGCCAGATCCCTGCATGCTTTGCTAGCTGCGATTTTGACCTTCGTCTTTTGGGGGCCACTTGCCACAGTCAGCTCCTGGTTCGTGGAGCAAGCCGTCCCTGTATTTGTGCATGCGAAACCTGAGGTCCCTGCGACGAGTTGGTGGGAGACCTTGCTATTATCAGGGGGACTCGCCATAGGCGTTGGTGCAATTCTTTTGTGTACCAGCCTGGCTCTTTCGCGCATGAACCGCAGTAAGACGTGATAATCTACTCGGCCATTTTTCGCTTCAGTGCCTCTTCTACGATTGGCGGCACCAAATCTGCGACACTCGCCTTGTATTTCGCAACTTCCTTCACAATACTTGAACTCAAGTACGAATATTGATTGTTCGTCATCATGAAAAACGTTTCGATATTTTCATCGAGCTTTTTATTAATCGAGGCGACTTGCATCTCATATTCAAAATCAGAAACAGCACGAAGGCCACGAATGATCACCTGTGCGCCCTTTTTGTTCATATAGTCAATTAATAAGCCGTCAAATGAGTCCACTTCTACATTTTTCATGTCAGCCGTTGCCTGACGAAGCAATTCGACACGCTCTTCTACGCTGAATAATGAGTTTTTCTTTGAATTGATCAAGACGGCGACAATGACCTTATCAAAAACGTTGGCACCCCGCGCAATAATGTCGAGATGCCCATAAGTAACAGGGTCGAAGCTTCCTGAACATACGGCGATTGCCATAGCGGGTTATCCTCCCTTGATGCTCTTTACGCACCTTAATTTGAAAGTTAGGCTTGTGGTTCCAAATCGTAATAATAAACGGTAATGGCCGTATCCCCATACTTCGCTGCTCGATCCTTCACACAATGACCAATCGCATCCGGAAAGGAGTCTGCGATATCATGCTCAGCCACGATCCAAGCTCCGTCCGCCAACATTCCCAGCTCTTGTAACATCGCAATTTCTTCAACAATCTTTTGCTGGGCGTATGGCGGGTCCAAAAAGACAAGATCAAATTTTTGATGGCGGGTACTCAGCGTGCGAATGGCGCGCTCCGCATCCATGCGATATACCTCGGCATAATCGTCCAGCCTGCAAGTGCTGACGTTTTGTTTTACCACGGCAAACGCTTTCGGATCTCGCTCCACAAAAACAGCTCGATCCACTCCCCTACTCAATGCCTCGATCCCGAGACCACCTGTTCCTGCGTATAGGTCCAATGCCCAACCACCATCGAAATAGGGGCCAATCATATTAAAAATCGATTCTTTGACTTTATCGGTTGTCGGTCTGGTTCCTTTGCCCGGAACTGCTGCCAACCGTCTTCCTCTGTGTTCTCCAGCGATGACTCGCATACTCATTTCACCTGTCTGCTTTCCTGATATGTATGTTTTAAGACGCGATTTTCTAAGACTGAGAATGATATCATACTATCACAACTGCATACACCCGTAAAATTAGCAACTGGAAAAATTTATGCGCAAGAAGGTATACAACCCCATTCTATTGGAAAAGATGATGAATAGCGACGCAACGGTGTCGCTGACAACCGCGGAGAAGACTTACGTTTCCCCATAAGCTCTTCCTCCGGTTTCTCCTCTCCCATAATTGAAAGGCTGTTCACTTTGGCGCACGACGTGTCTGATAGGAGCATTTCGTGCCATCGCTCCCTTCATCGGGAGGAGTTGAACGGCTGCCCCTCGTCATTTGGCGATGGGGTATTTTTTTTGTGTCCAGCGCATACTACATGTACCTGTAAAACCCTCTACATGTAGATTGCCTGAAGGGAGTGAGTCAATCATGGCAGAAAAGCGACCGTCCGCACAAAAGCTGAAGGCGTCCAAAGCCCAGTCCATTGCAGACCGCACAGGCAAAGACGTCGAACTGGCGCGTGACATGCAATCGCGTGCAGATCAATCGGACATCGTCAAACATGGACAATAGTTGCATATGTAGCCAGCCGCATCGAATCGGCTGGCTTTTTACTTTTCCACCTTCAATTCCCTCGGCACTTCTTCTAAGCGGATACAGATACTATACAAAAATGACTGTGAAGGAGGTATCCGCATGCATACGGTGTGGAAGGGTTCAATCAGCTTCGGCCTCGTCAATATACCTGTTCGCATGTTTACTGCAACGGAAGAGCGCGATATTCGCTTTCGCCAACTGCATAAAGAGTGCAATACCCCGATCAAGTACACGAAAATGTGCCCACACTGCCAGCGCGAGGTCGATACGAATGAAATCGTCCGTGGCTTCGAATACGAAAAAGGACATTTTGTCATGATCGACGATGATGATCTGGAAGCCATTACGCCAGAAACACGCAGAGCCATTGAAATTATCGACTTCGTAGACTTGTCGGAGATTGATCCTGTTTATTTTCACAAGAGCTATTTCCTATCTCCACAAGACACCGGCGAAAAAGCATACGCCTTGCTGCGATCGGCTATGGAACAAACAGGAAAGATCGGCGTTGCACAGGTAACGATGCGCAATCGGCAAAGCCTGGCCGTTATCCGACTGTATGAACATTGCATCATGCTGGAGACGATCTTCTATCCGGATGAGGTACGCCCCGTCAATCAAGTGCCCGCCTTGCCTGAGGCCAATGTAACGTTGGCCGAAAACGAACTGAAAATGGCAACTGAGCTCATTAGCAATATGACGCTCCCTTTTGATCCGGCAAAATATACGGATGAATATCGATCCGACCTGCAAAAACTGATTGAGAAAAAATTGGAGGGTCAGGAAATCGCCACTGCACCTACTGTGGCAAGAACCAATGTTATTGATCTCATGCAAGCCCTAAAAGAAAGCTTGGAGTCTACAGCCGGTCAAGCCGCAGTACCCATCAAAATCGAGCCGGAACCGACTCCTTCAAAGCCTGCGCGAAAACGCACCACTGCTGCCTCCTCGTCCGAAAAAGAGCAAGCATCAAAAAAGCCGACCGCAGCCGATCCCCAAAAAACTACGACTACTTCTACAACCAAAACACTGCGCAAAAAGAAGGCTACCTCTGGTTAGCAGCACATAACAAAAAAACCTGCCCACATTGGACAGGTTTTTTGTATTCCCATGATGGAATCTAACTAGGCGCCATCTTCCTGCACGGTTCAATATGGATATGAACGGCGTTAATGCGGTGAATCTTGCGCATCTGTTCTTCAATTTTTTCGGTGATGGTGTGGCTCTCCACCACATTCAGCCCTGGATCTACATGGATCACAACATCAACCAGCACGCTGCTTCCATGGTAGCGGGCTTTGATGTCACTGATATCCTTTACTCCTGAAATCGAGGAAATCGTTGCCCGCAGGTCCGCAAGCTCGCTTTCGTCGAAGCCATCTGTTAAACGGTGGGTTGCTTCTCTGAAAATGTCCCACGCAGTCTTCAAGATGATGAGACCAACAACAAAAGCAGCTAATGGATCGAGCCAATGCAATTGAAACTGTGCGCCAGCTACCCCGATAAACGTCCCGATACTGACGAATGCATCTGAACGGTTGTCAGCGGCCGCTGCATCCAGTGCTTGGCTGTTTGTTTTGATGGCGAGCTTTTTATTGTAGCGATAGACGAAAAGCATAATAACGGCAGTTGCAAGTGCTGTCCACCCTGCTAACAGGTCAGGAGCCGAATGTTGTGGATCAAACAAGGATGGTACAGCATTCGTAATGACCTGAACTCCGACAAATAGCATAATAAATGATGCGACAAGTGCTGAAATCGTCTCTGCCCGGAAATGGCCATACGGGTGATCTTTGTCAGGTGGTTTCCTTGCAATACGCAGCCCAATCAAAACAGCAATTGATGCGACCACATCTGTTGAGTTGTTAAGACCGTCGGCCATTAAAGCTTCCGACGCTGTGACATACGCAACTCCTATTTTTAATACAGAGCAGAAAATGTAGGCGAAAATACTCACCCACGCTCCACGTTCTCCTTGTTTTAGATCCGAATAAACATCCATACCTCATCACCTCAAAATACTTCTCCATCTGCTTCGACAACGCGGAAAATCAAAGCGCTGGAAGCAGTTGCTTTTTTTCGAACTTCATCGTAACAGATAGGAATCATGTGGGTCTACAGAAACAGTTTTAGTCCGATTCATGAGAATAGGGGGGAGGAAAATGTGTTGCACACCTGCAATTTTTCACTAGAAAATTATCCTTGAAATTAACTTGACTTCCCGTTATCCTATTGTTGCAATCCAAAAATAAAAAAGCACGGGAGCTTGGAATTCACCAGGCTGAGAGGATGGTACTGTGCCATCGACCGTTGAACCTGAACTGGGTAATGCCAGCGGAGGAATGTCATATACGACACGAAAAGATACGTGTATTTTTAGGATACCCGTTTCTTCTCTACTCTCGCGTTGGCGTCGCATGTTGTTTATGCGGCGCTTTTTCGCGGGATGTTTCTTTCGCCTCCCTAAACGGTTCTCGCTTTCGTGCAACCAAAACAAGGAGGTTTTTCTTATGTCATTGGTGTCATCTTTTCCAGGTAGTCGCAAAGTATACGAGACAGGTAGTCGTGCGGACATCCGTGTCCCGATGCGCGAGATTTCTCTTCATCCTACCGAAGGATTGTCCGGCTCCACACCCAATCCTCCCATTCGCGTGTATGATACGAGTGGCGAGTATACTGCATCCGGTTATGTCCCTGACATTCAAGCAGGACTCCCCTCCATTCGCCACCAATGGATTGATGAGCGAAATGATGTGGAAACGTATGTCGGTCGCGAACCACAACTAGTCGACGACGGCATCCGAAACGAAGAGAAGGCTGTCACCCTCCCCACTTTCCCTCGAGAGGGCTACAAACCAAAACGGGCAAAGCCAGGCAAAAATGTTACCCAGCTTCATTATGCCCGAAAAAATATCATCACACCGGAAATGGAATACGTTGCCATTCGCGAGGGGGTCTCTCCTGAATTTGTACGGGCAGAAATCGCCGCTGGACGTGCGATCCTCCCTTCTAACATCAATCATCCTGAGAGCGAGCCGATGATCATTGGCCGCAACTTTCATGTCAAAATCAATGCCAACATCGGAACATCAGCCGTCAGCTCTTCCATGGAAGAAGAGGTCGAAAAAATGATTTGGTCTGTCCGTTGGGGTGCCGACACCATTATGGACCTCTCGACGGGAAAACATATACACACCACGCGGGAGTGGATTATCCGCAACAGTCCCGTTCCAGTTGGTACTGTCCCGATTTATCAAGCACTTGAAAAAGTAAATGGGAAAGCCGAGGATTTGACATGGGAGGTTTACCGAGACACCTTGATTGAGCAAGCGGAGCAAGGCGTCGATTACTTCACGATTCATGCTGGTGTTCTTTTGCGCTACATCCCCATGACAGCTAACCGCGTTACCGGTATCGTCTCTCGCGGCGGATCGATTTTGGCGGCATGGTGCCTGGCCCATCACGAGGAAAACTTTCTGTATACGCATTTCGCTGAAATTTGCGAAATTCTGAAGGCCTATGACATTTGTGTATCCCTTGGAGATGGACTACGTCCTGGCTCTATCGCGGATGCGAATGACGAGGCACAGTTCGCGGAGCTTGAAACATTGGGGGAACTCACAAAAATTGCGTGGGAACACGACGTACAAGTCATGATAGAAGGCCCCGGTCACGTCCCCATGCATCTCATTCGCGAAAATATGGATAAACAGCTATCCATTTGCCATGAGGCTCCTTTTTACACACTCGGGCCGCTCACGACAGACATTGCCCCCGGCTATGATCACATTACTTCAGCGATTGGCGCTGCCATGATTGGATGGTTCGGAACAGCGATGCTCTGCTACGTAACGCCCAAGGAACATCTCGGCCTTCCGAATAAAGAGGATGTCCGCAACGGTTTAATCGCATACAAAATCGCTGCGCATGCCGCTGATCTCGCAAAAGGACATCCGCGGGCAAAACAGCGAGACGATGCCTTATCCAAAGCTCGTTTTGATTTTCGCTGGAACGATCAATTCAATTTGTCGCTGGACCCGGAGCGCGCCCGCGAATATCACGATGAAACGTTGCCAGCAGAAGCCGCCAAATCTGCCCATTTTTGTTCCATGTGCGGTCCTAAATTTTGCAGCATGAAAATATCGCACGACATTCGTCACATCGCCAATGAACAAGGGGGTGCGCAAGATCCCGCCATTCTTGCAGGGATGCAGGAAAAATCGCGTGAGTTCCGCGAACAGGGAAGCCGTTTGTATCAGTCGTAATGAAGGGGGATTCATATGGAGGAAGCCAGTCGTTTACGCGAAAAAATCCTTCGACTAGAGGCTGAGCTAGAGCACTCTAAACAACAATTGCGACTCATTCAACAGGATTGCAGTCACGTCTATATCGAAACGCCACTTACGCGTACATGCTCCAAGTGCCTGCAATCCGAAAGCCTCTATTATTAAATAGAAAAAGGTCGAAATCCTTTTGGAGGATCTCGACCTTTTTTTCTTGCTTATTTCGCCATTCCGACTTGCAACGGAAGTCCTTCTTTATAATAGAGAGTGGGCGATAACAGGATGAAGAAAATATGGACTTGCAAAAAGCCTTGCTTCTTCAAAATGCCGTGGACGGCGTTTGCAATCGCATCATGTTGCTTTTGTTCACGGGGAAACATCATGATCTCTACAGACAAAGGACTGTTCGTTAGTTGCTCTACCTGAAGCAGCTCCAATTTCACCTTTTCTTGAGCTACCTCAGCAATTTTGGAAAACTCTTCTATAAGAATCTGAGAAATGGGCTCTATGTCTTGCTTCGCAAAGCCTTTAAACCGAAGAAACGGCAAGTCAATTCCTTCTTTCGTAAATGAGTTCGCACAGTCATTATAAACAAGTCTCTAATTGTATATCAACGAAAAAAGGATTAAAGAAAGTGAACAACAAACATTCCCAACTGGGGCGAGGGACACAAAGAGGGCCATATCAGAGAGCAGCTCCCTTCCATGAGGTGTGGTGGACGTACCACGGAAGGAGGAAGCAGCTCAACCAGATACAGCCCAACCCGCTAACCCAGTTACTTTATACAGGTAGTATAGCTCGAATTTAATACTTAATCAATAAAAAAGTTTCGTAAAATTCTAACAGGAATGCATCCGCCAGCTCCACATACATAGGATGACAAACACAAAGAAGCAATATTAAAAACATCCCACTATTTATGGGATGTTTTTTGTTCTGTGTTGCACCAAGAGCCTCTACTCCAATACACAGTAATCAACAGGTACATCAACAACTGCTTGAATACTCGGTTGCCGTAACGTATAGCCTTCTGTCCATTCCGCGAATTGTACCTTAACCGTGACAGTTGGTCTTAACCACACAGCACCCTTGAACCTTGCTGGGGTATTTACAAATGGCATTTCATTTTGTATCAAAGGTACAATCTTTTCCGTCAAGGCCATCCAGTCATTTCGAGTTAATTTGCCTGTTCCTGCGTGGCCAATATAAAATAGGCGCCCTTCCAGATCATACAGCCCTAACAAGAGGGAATTCACAACGTTATCACGCAGCGTAACCCCCCCAACGACAGCTATGGTGTCACGATAGTATTTTTTCTTTTGCCATTGCTTCTCTTTCCCACCAATGACATATTTGCTGTTAAGATTCTTCATAACTATGCCTTCCATACCGTACTGCTTAATGATCTCATACATAGCGTTTCCATTATCATGACCATCAACCAATTGTACATGGTCATTGGGAATAATGATTTCTTGTAATAAGTTGATACGTTCGCTCAATGTAAGATCGATTTTCCACTCATTATTTGTAAATATGACATCAAAGATCATATAGGTAATAGGGACAGCCTTCTGTGCCTGGCTGACTTTCTCCAATCGTCTAATCCCATCCCGCCGCATCACTTCATGAAATGACGGTTTTCCGTCAGTTCCTAATGCAATCACTTCTCCATCTAAGATCACCGAGCGAGCATTGCAATATGTCTGTATGTGAGCTAACTCTGGGTATTGGTGGGTCCGCTCATTTATTCTCCGATTGTATAAACGAGTTCCCTGTCCATCAAAGTAAGTCAGGATTCGAACCCCATCCCATTTAACTTGGGCAATCCACTCGTCCCCTTGGGGTATATTCTCACAGCTTATTGGCTCCATAGGTATAATTGGATTCATCTTTCACCTCAGAAAAGGGAAATGTAGTATGGATCTTATACTCTTCTTTATGGGAGTTTTTGTTGTGCTTCATACCAAATTCAATTGTTGCAAATAACAAAAAAGCGTGCAACATCATTACATAGGCACGCTTTTTCTCAAATATTTTTAGCTGGTTTACTCTATTTTTACTTTGCTTCCGTCGTTTATAAGCGTTTGTCCCTTACATAATGCTTGCCAATAGCACGATAACCGTGGTAAATACTTTCATTTTTATATGAAGGCTGGCGCGCTTTCACGGAAAGAATCCAGCCCCTCGTCAGTGTGTTTTGGAGTAAGGAACCCCTTGACTTTTGACCTCATTGTCGAAACGACCCAGCCTGTTTTGTTCTCCCCAGCCTTTGCTTGCCATGATTAAGGGCCTGCATTTCCCCGTAGCTTGTCAACAGCGCTATCAGTAAGAGGACAATGTAGACAACAGCGGTCGCTCCCCCAGCTATCGCTGATTTATCCTTAAAAAAGTCCCCAACCACTATCACGATCACACAACCACTTAAACAGACTGTCGTGGTCCATACCATGGACCTGTAAAATCGATAAAGCTTCGTTCCTTCGGGAATGAGGCTTTGCTCTCTTCCTTTATTCTTTCGCCTTACATGAACAAGCAAAAAGAGCGCCAGCGGCAATTGAAAGACGAGCACGATCAACGGCAAGCTATAGCTAATAAATTGATCGATATGTGCTATATTTGGAAACGCGAATATGGACGATACAACGATAAACCATCCACACGGTGCATTGAGTGTATTGTAATGCCTCTGTCCCCCAAACGATCCCACCCCCACTAAAAACGCCAAGTAAGCGACTATGACTTTAATTGTGAAAGCAGGAAACCAAACACTAAAGAGGATCATTTCGACCCTGTCCAGAAAATCTGTGATGTGAATTTGCTGGACGAGAATATAGATAGGGAAATTCAGTCGACCGGCGATAATGTAGCCCATCACCCCGAGCAAAACGAGCAACATAATCGTCGTTCCAAAACCAACAATAATGACCCCGTGCTTCATCGCAGCATAAAATAGCCGCGGCTCTACAATGGCATGTAAGAATGCCCCAATGAGAAATACATCACCATATACACCCACTGGAAAAAAGTTGCTGATCACGATCCGATCCAATCTATTCGTTAAAATTGGTTCCAATCGCTCTACGTTGTATTCATTCATTAGCAGGAAATATAACGATATACACATGAGGAAATAAAGAGGAAAATAAAGCTCATTTACTCGCGCCGCCACCTCAAGGCTCGTTTTACCATAGTACATTATCAGTAGGACGAAGACGAGTAAGATGACCTCCAATGGCGTGTTTGGCAATAACGAGATATGTAAAAAATCAGCAGCCCCTTTAATATCGATCGCCAGGATGATCCAAATATAAAACAAAATGAGTAGATTGACAGCTCCACCAATCCACTTCCCGCCAATAATAAACAAGATTTCAAAGATATTCTTCCCAGGGTAGGCCTCCACCAGCCCACTCAAAACGTAGGCGACAAAAATCGCATAAAAGATGGGGAAAATTTGAGAGAACCAACCATCCATCCTCGCTACCTGAACGACAGACCGCAAGAAACCGATCATCATCCCTGTCATCAAGACACTGCCGACGAGCCAGGCAATTTGCCGATGATTGACAACTTGCTTGTGAATCATACTTGGTCCTCCTTATACGAACTGATCCACCCACCACTTCACATGGGGAGAGAAAATGTTCATGATGTTACTCGTGGGTAGGATTTGATAATACTGGAATTGCAAAGCGATCAGATAAACAATCGTTAGGGTGTAAAAAATAACAATGACTCGTTGCTGTCTTCCATCTATGCCTTTTCGCTTCAGGATGAATTCTCCAATGGAATGTAACAGCATGAAGACAAAAAAAACCAGAAATATTCTATTCATGATCATCTTCACCTTTGGTTATATTCTTCGTTGTCTGTCCGAAATTGACCACGTTCACTTTGGATCGTATTTCGTATGTGATTTTCGGAAGTTCCTTATACCACCTGTTCCGATATCGGTCCCGCCACTCTCGCGGATAATTCCTTGACAACGCGATTCCTAACCCGATGAAGTCTGATTGTTTCTTTTGGATCGTTTGCATCATGTGGTTCACACCGTTATTGATTTGCTCGACGAGCTTCGCTTCCAGCATTCGAATATTTTTCTCTTCCTCGAGATCGAGGTTTGACTGATTCTCCACCACAACGGCAGAAGTGTATAAGTCAATTTTGAAATGGATGTGGTCCTTCCTAATCACAGGCTTGATATTCGCCCTTCCTTTCGAAAGAGTTATCGTAAGCCGTTCGTGCTTGGTAAGGGGGAGCACAATAGAAAACGGTGTAAATTCGCGTTGGAACAATCGCAAGCCGAGCAGCTCTTTGGGCTTCGCGATGGTTACGAGCTTGTCTTGTCGAAATAACCCTACCCCCGTCGCCTCTATTTCTTTTGACTTTCCTTTCGGATGGGAATCCACAGCCGCTAGAACGGGTAAGATGGCATCAACCCCTGGTGTACCGAGCATCTGGGCCACATCCTTCAACGTTACACTAATGCCCCCCATCTTGACCAACTCACGCATCGCTTCTCCTGAAAAACGTTCAAATTGCGGCTGTGCGGTTAGTAATTCGATTGCTTTGCCTTTTGTCATGACAATGTATGCTGTCAGTCTGTTTTCCGGAAAGCGTGCCACAATATCGAGCACATCGGACATTCCGTCCTTCGCCAGTTCTTCCCCTATCACGATCATCCGGTGATGGGAGTAGTAAATTCTCCGAGACATTCTTGCTTGGATCAAGCCATTTGCTTCCCGAATTGTCCTGCCCACTGCGGAATCAACGTAATAACTCTTATCACCACTCGTCCCCCCACCCCCTCCAGACTGTGCGCCTAGGCTGCTGACCAGGGGGACCTGAATGGAGAACCGATACCTTCCGTCTGGTTCCTTATCCATCGCCATTGCAATGACGATAGCCATGTCATTTACTTCGCGCCGATCCCAACAACCAGAAATCAGGAACATGCAGAGCGACACCACCAATATGCGGGTCACAGCCTTCACGATTGTCCCTCCTCGTTTGGATGACGGTTTCCTGTCATCCCTGATTGCCCTCCTCTTTGCTGCATAGAATTAGCAAAACCATCGTTCATACGCCTTGCGTTTTGAACTCCCAAAAAGCTCGGGCGTTTTTCCATCATCGACCATGGCGTTCTTATCAGGACGTCTTTGAGATCGCCGATTGACATCGGTGCCAGCGGAGATAAATATGGGACACCAAAAGAACGTAGGTTGGCCATATGTCCGAGGACTAGCAATAACGCTACCAGCATTCCATAGATGCCGAGGATCGAAGCCGCAATCATGATCGGAAAGCGCAGCATTCGCAATGAAATCGATGCATTAAAATGCGGGATGGTAAATGAGGCTATCCCTGTGAGCGATACAACGATAACCATGGGGGCAGAAACAATCCCTGCCTGCACAGCTGCTTGACCTACGACCAGCGCGCCTAAAATACTGACGGCTTGCCCGACCGTTTTCGGGAGACGAATCCCCGCTTCTCGCAAGGCTTCAAAAGAAATTTCCATGATAAAAGCCTCTACAATAGCAGGAAAAGGAATGGACTCGCGCGCAGCCGCAATACTTAAAAGGAGCGTGGTTGGCAGCATCTGTTGGTGATAAGTCGTTATGGCCACATATAAGGCAGGGGTAATGAGTGAAATGATGAGAAATACATAACGCAGTAGTCGTACAAGCGTAGCCATTTGAAATCGCTCGTAGTAATCCTCGCTGGCCTGCATCATCATCCAAAACGTAACAGGCACGATTAAAACCATCGGTGTCCCATCCACAAATATCGCGACACGTCCCTCCAGCAATGCCGCAGCGACCGTGTCTGGGCGCTCGGAATACATAACCTGAGGGAAAGGCGAGTATGTATTATCCTGGATCATCTCTTCGATATATCCGCTTTCCAGCACAGCATCTAAATTGATCTTACTGATTCGAGCAGTGACCTCCTGAACGATCTCTGGATCAGCAATCCCATCCAGAAAAGCAACCACCAGGTTGGTGTTTGTCTCACGTCCAACTACCAAGGACTTCATTTTCAATCGAGGTGTTCGCAATTTTCGCCGTAGCATCGACGTGTTCGTGCGAATATTTTCGATAAAACCCTCACGCGGCCCCCGTACGACCGCTTCTCCTTCCGGTTCGTTTACGGAGCGTTTTTCTGCTCCACGAATGCCGAGCGTAAGTGCTTCTGTATTTCCCTCTACAAGAATGCCTGTATCACCTGAAAGCACAGCCTGTAATAGCTTTTTATAATCGTCTACTCTTCCCATCTGGGAAACAGGCAAAAGTGACTCTTCTATCACTTTTATATCGTCATCGCCGTCTTCAAGCACCATTAACGATTTCAGTGCAGAATTGACCTCTTTGGTATCAATCAGCCCATCGACGAAGACAGCAATTGCACGGACACTGTTTTTTTGGCGGAATTCCCGTATGACAAAATCGGAGCAATCAGCGAACATTTTTTTCAACAGATCAATGTTCTCTCCCAATTGAGGCGAAATCGGTATACCCTCCAGATCAATCAAGCTGCAGGCATTCATCGTCTCAATCAGGTCCTTCATTTTATCTTTCTTCTTGAATTTCATTTCATCACCAACCACTGGAAAGCTACCCGTATTATGGTTGATTGGCAGGAAATATATGCAAAGAGGAATTCTCAATACATAGAGAATCGTGGGTGGGAGATAGTAGGAACACCTATACCGTTTCAAAAGAAGGTGAAAACGTCATTGCGTCCTGCAACAAAAGAGTACGAGCTGACGATCGACAATCACGTATTGTCCATCACAAATCCTGACAAGCCTCTATGGCCAGAGGCCGAGGTAACCAAGCTAGATTACTTGCGCTATTTGCTGATTGTTGCAGACCCACTGCTCAGGTATAGCAAGGATCGGCTCTTAACCGTCATTCGCTACCCGCACGGAATCGGTGACAAGCACTTCTATCAAAAAAATGCCCCAGACTATGCACCCGACTGGATACAAACGCATACATGGGAAAACGTACGTTACGTACTGTGCAATAACCGAGCGACACTCGTATGGATGGCGAATCAAGCAGCATTGGAGTGGCACGTCTCTTTTCATCTCGCCAAGGATGAGACTCCGACTGAGCTCGTGTTTGACCTCGATCCTTCCACAGATGATTTTGGTGTTGTGATAGAGTCTGCCCTCTTATTGAAAGAGCTGCTCGATGAATTACAGTTGCCTTCATGGGTCAAGACATCTGGTTCGAGCGGCTTGCAAGTTTATGTTCCGATCGAACTTTGCTATACGTTTGAACAGACCCGCCAAGTCGGACATTTCATCGCATCCTATTTAGTCAGCAAGCATCCCTCACTTTTAACCATCGAGCGTTTCGTGAAGAATCGGGGAAATAAGCTATACATTGATTATTTGCAACACTGGCGCGGTAAGACACTGCCAGCCCCTTATTCAACCCGCGCAAAACCACAGGCAACCGTATCAACGCCACTTCTGTGGGAAGAGGTTCCCCATTGTCATCCCACAGACTTCACCGTTTATACGGTACCCAAACGCCTGGAAACAATCGGAGATTTATTCTCATCCATTTCTGCTCCGACAAAGCGGTCCTCTCTTGATGGCATCCTCGGCTTTTTGCAGTCCCGGTAAGCCATTAGTTGGAATCCTGCAGTCTATTTGTGCTATACTTGGCACAGATGTTTTAAGGCAAGGAGGCACATTCATGATCGATCCGATCGCAATTGCAATCGGCCCCTTAAAGATTCACTGGTATGGCATTATTATGGGGCTGGCGTTTTTCTTGGGTACTTATCTCGCGCGCTACAATTCCAAACGTTCTGGCATTGATCCTGATCACGTCTTGAACATGGTGGTTCTGATCATTCCAGCAGCCATCGTTTGTGCAAGATTGTATTATGTTACGTTTGAATGGCAGCAGTACAAAGACAACCCACTGGACATCTTCGCAGTTTGGCAAGGCGGCTTGGCTATTCACGGCGGATTAATCGGTGGTGTTCTGGCAGGAACCTGGTATATTCGAAAGCATAATCTGCCGTTCCTTCGCTTGGCTGACATTTTTATGCCGAGTGTCATTTTGGGTCAAGCCATCGGGCGTTGGGGAAACTTTATCAACCAGGAAGCTCATGGTGGTCCAGTCTCTGCCGAGTTTATGGAAAAGTTCCCCGCATTCATCCGCGAGCAAATGTTTATCGGCGGACAGTACTACCATCCTACATTCTTGTATGAATCGATATGGAACCTTATCGTGTTTGGCATTCTCGTGCTCATACTGTACCGATTCAAAAAATTCGATGGACAGGTCTTGTTCAGCTACATGATCCTGTATTCGATTGGACGCTTCTTCATTGAGGGCATGCGTACAGACAGTTTGTTGATAGCCGATACCCTGCGTGTCGCTCAATTAGTCAGTCTGTGCTTGATTGCTGCCGGTGTCATCTTGCTACTCGTGTTTGCACGCAAAAGCAAGCAGGCCGGACATTCCCAAAACTCGATTGAATAACGTCAACATGCCATATCCATTGCCACTCAGGTCTGCACGACTGGGTGGTTTTTTCTTTGCCTTGTCTGAATTGTCGCAATGCAGGCAATAACTAGGAGAAAGAATAAAAAAGGATGGGAATAACATGGATGATGGAATTTTGGAAGAGTATCTCGATCGTTATGTACGTATTCATTTCGCTCCTGATATGATCGGCCAAGGATTATCTGCATATGCAGAAGGTAAATTGTATGATTACAGCCCCAATGGCATATTAATTGAAGAACGGGACGGCTCGCTGGACTATATCCCATTCTCTGCCATTCGCCTCGTGCAAATTAAACCTAAGCCTGGCTTATGGGAGCGTTTAACTGGATCAAGCTAATGAAAAAGACACCTCCCCGCGTACTCTACACGGAAAGGTGTCTGTTATCTGTTGGATAAAGATGTAGCTCTACAGGAATACGTCAAACACGACGTAGCAGGCAGCAGCCAAAAGTCCGGTAATCGGAAGGGTAATGACCCAAGTGACCAAAATCCGGCCAGCCAAGCCCCATTTTACTGCGTTCAGCTTTTGCGATGCCCCTACCCCCAAGATGGCGGATGTGATCACATGCGTTGTGCTCACTGGCAGTTTCAAAGCTGTAAAGATTGTGATAATCAAGGCAGAAGACAGGTCTGCTGAGAAACCGGAAATTGGCTTGATTTTCATAATCTTACCACCCAAGGTCTTGATGATCCGCCATCCACCAAAGGCTGTACCTAAAGCCATTGCAAGAGCAGCTGAAAGTTTTACCCACAGTGGAATAACGAATTCGCCCGGTGCTTGTACCAAGAATCCTCCAGAAATCAAAGCAAGGGTGATTACGCCCATTGTTTTTTGCGCATCGTTGGCTCCATGGCTGAAAGCCTGCCAAGACGCTGACAATACTTGCATCGAACGGAAACCTTTATTGGTTTTGTGATACGCGGAGTTACGAACGAACCAAGACACCAGCTTGATCACCACAAAACCAACAGCGAAGGCAACAAGCGGCGATACGATCAACGCTTGGATAATACTAATGAAGCCTGACCAGTTAATGGCACCACTTCCTGCGGCACCAAAAGCGGCACCTGCAACGCCGCCGATAATCGCGTGCGAGGACGAGCTAGGAATTCCGAACCACCAGGTGATTAGGTTCCACAAAATCGCAGATGTCAACGCGGCCAAAACGACGACCAATCCATTTTCCAGCTTGAATGGATCAGTAATGCCTCCCCCGATTGTCTTCGCTACCCCCGTATACGAGAGTGCACCAATCAGGTTACACAAGGATGCAATAATAATCGCCGTTTTTGGACTTAATGCGCGCGTGGAAACAGAAGTCGCAATCGCGTTCGCCGTATCGTGAAAACCATTAATAAAGTCAAATGCTAACGCCATGATGACGACGAGTACGAGAATAATCACCTCTGGCGAAAGATCAAGCATTCTTTAACACGATCCCTTCTACCAGGTTGGAGACGTCCTCAGCGAAGTCAGCACAGTCTTCGAGCTTATCGTAAATCTCTTTGAGTTTGATCGCTTCCATTGGGTTGGTATCAGGAGAATTCAACAAATCAGATACCATTTTACGGTAGTTGGAGTCAGATTCATGCTCCAAATCTTTAATTTCCCCAGCGATTTGTGTAACGACTTTATGATCCAGTTTGCGCAGTGTGCGAATCAGCTCGATCAGCTTAGCCGAGCATTTCACCAAAATATTGGCTTGTGCCAATACACGTGGATCTGGTTGAGTCACTTGGTACAAATACATACGATCAGCAACACCGTCAATGTAGTCGATCATCGAGTCCATCGTATGAGCGAGTTGGTGAATGTCTTCACGCTCAAGCGGAGTGATAAAAGTAGAGTTCAACTCGTTCATGATGCGACGAACGATTTCGTCTCCTTCTTTCTCGACAGCCTTGATTGCCTTAACCTTTGTTTCCAGATCATGATAATTTCCTATCATTTCATAGAAAAGATGAGTTCCTTTGTGTACCGTGGCAATCTGCTGTTCGAACAGATCAAAGAAGATATACTTGTTTGATTTCAACATATGGGACTTCTTCACTCCTTTGAATAAATCACACCTAACAGATTATATCGAATGTTAATGTTTCCGTAAATTTAAAATCAAGGTCAAATGTGTATATTTTTCTTTAAGGAATTATTAAGTTTTTGTAAATGCTCTTTACAATAAAAAAAAACACCCATGTCAAGAGAGATGACGAGTGTTAGTCTTGCCAATATTTATCATTTCATTCGAAGCGACCATCATGCAATCTTTCCTTTTTTTCGCTTCATACATAAGCATATCTGCTTTTTTCGCTAACTCTTCCGCTGTTGCAGCATGGTGTGGATACGAGGCTACTCCGATACTGACCGTGACACCTGCCGCCTTCCAAATGGCCAAATGAATCATTGAATATTTTGAAATTATCCAAATAAATAAACAATAAAGTAACAGATTGATGATTGCTTTTTGCCAACTCTACTTCTTCAACCAATTTGTCCAGAAATCTGCGATTGACGAGAACGCCTGTAAGTGAATCATGATAAGCCATCTGCCGCAACCGCTCTACATATTTCCCTATTTGATAGGCAGCAACCGACTGAATGACACCCACAAGTAAAAGAAAGACAATCATGCTCTCATCCCTCGGCAATCCGTAACCGATCAGCCAAACCGAGATGATCACACAGGACACACCTAAGCTAATCCAGCGTGATCCCAAAGTACAATACCCCCGATCCATCCGATGTAACCTTCTTTCTATTCGTACATTAGACCTATCAAGCAAAACCAGGAAACTGCCACTTATTCATTCAAGCGAATCATCGAAAGCTCCTGACAACCAGCCTGTGGTCTATGTACATGGTACTGCATGAATTGGAACCAATTGGAAGGGATAAGCTAATGCCTAATAAAAATAGACGGGAGTGAATGAATGTATGCCCCGTATAGAAGCCGTGGCTACAGCAGTACCTTCCCATGAGATTACACAAGAGGACTCCATCAAGCTGGCGCGCCTATTTTTTCAAGATGCCTTTCCCGATATAGACCGTTTGTTACACGTTTTTGCACACAGTCGCATTCAAAAACGACATTTTAGTATGCCAATGGATTGGTTTTTGGAAGACCGGCCATTTGCAGAGAAAAATCAATTGTATATCGAACATGCGGAAGCTTTGGCAGAGGAAGCAGCCCGAAAGTGTTTGACGAAAGCTGGAGTTGAGCCGGCATCCATTGATTGTCTGATGTTTGTATCAAGCACTGGCATTGCGACCCCAAGCCTTGATTCCCGCTTGCTCCACCGCTTGGGACTCCGATCGCAAGCAACCCGTGTCCCGTTGTGGGGCCTTGGCTGTGCCGGTGGAGCGATGGGATTGTCGCGCGCATGTGAGTACACCCAGGCTTATCCCTCCCGGCGAGTATTGCTTGTGAGCGTAGAACTGTGCGGTTTGACCTTTATCCGACAAGATTTGTCTAAAAGCAATTTGGTTGCAACGTGCCTCTTTGGAGATGGAGCTGCTGCCGTATTAATTGAAGGAGATCAAGTCTTTTCCTCATCACTCACACCTAAGGTTCAATTTTGTGATGCGCGAACGACAACATGGCCGGACACCGTAGATGTCATGGGATGGGAATTGACCGATCCTGGGTTAAAAGTGATTTTCTCTCGCGATATCCCTACTCTCATCCGGTCTTCGATGCGAGAAAACGTGGAGAGTTTTTTGTCACCGCATGGGATGTCTATTGACCATCTACGTCACTTCATTTTCCATCCAGGTGGAGCCAAGGTATTAACGGCTTACCAGCGTTCTCTGGGCATTGGTACCGAAGCCACTCGTTTTTCTGAAGATGTCCTAACCAATTTTGGAAACATGTCTTCCCCTACGGTTCTGTTCGTCTTGGAAAAAAGCATGGAGAAGGCGTGGGAGCCAGGAGATCGCGGATTGGTCGCTGCGCTTGGACCTGGATTTAGCTCCGAGCTCTTACTTCTGGAGGCGAGATAGTCATGTTGCTCTTCTTTGGATTTGTCATGGCTGGAGTCGTGTTGCAGCGACTGGTGGAGCTACTCGTTGCCGTGAGGAATGCCCGCTATATCCGCTCAAAAGGGGGCTACGAAGTTGGGGCGAGTCATTACAAATACATCGTCCTTCTTCATTTTCTCTTTTTTCTCTCGCTTATTTTCGAAGTGGTGGGAAAAGGCAGTTCCATGGTTCTGCCCTCTTGGTGGGCGGTTCCGTTCAGCCTGTTTTTGATCGCCCAAGGACTACGTTATTGGTGTATTCGAAGCTTGGGCAAACGGTGGAATACACGCATCTTCATACTCCCGGGCGAGGCTCCGATCAAGCGAGGTCCTTATCGGTTCATTCGTCACCCCAACTACTTGGTCGTATCGCTTGAGCTACTCCTACTGCCCTTGACATTTTCCGCTGTGGCTACTGCTCTGACTTTTTCTCTCTTGAATGCCTGGCTGCTCCTGCGCATACGGATTCCAATGGAAGAAGCAAGCGTCTACGATGGTCATCGTGAGTCATAAAAACAAAAAGTCTTTGGCACACGCACATGCCAAAGACTTTTTATCAGACAAAAGGTTTATTCCTTGTCATTCAGCGGGAAAAGAAAAGAAGCTGTTACTCTTTCCCGTGAGGTGGATCTAGTGAATCGCACAACCATAGTGGAGCCTCAAGAGACGAAACGTATCATCGTCCGAGACTTTTTCGCTTTGATTGAAACGGTACCGAACAAGGATGACCAGGCTAGTATTCAAACATTTCTCCGCTATTTGCAAAGCCTGCTAAGAATCAAGCAAGTCGTTCCTCCCGTTGTGGAAATCATGACGGTTATCAAACAAAACAAGCCACTTCTCTACCACGCGGCACGCAGAATTACCCTTCCTTCAAGCAATTTGCACATGCTATTTCAGCTAGAAATGGATATTATGCTTGCCCACGAAAGGCTCCGTCAGTACGACAAATGATTTGGGTAGGCTTTGCCTTACCCTTTCAAGTTTTCTGGATTCAGACATTCAAGCTCTGCAATGACAAAACGACCATCTTTGCGAATCAGGACGTCATCAAACCAGATTTCCCCTCCGCCCCATTCTGGACGCTGGATGGAAACCATGTCCCAGTGCACAGACGATTTGTTGCCATTGTAAGCTTCGTCATAGCATTGACCAGGCGTGAAGTGGAAGCTTCCGTCTATTTTTTCGTCAAACAAGATATCTTTCATCGGGTTGCGAATGTAAGGATTCACACCGATAGCGAATTCCCCAACGAAACGCGCTCCCTCGTCCGTATCCAAAATTTGATTCAAGCGTTCGGTATCGTTCGCTGTTGCTTCCACAATTTTGCCGTCCTTGAAGGTCAGGCGGACATTTTCGAATGTGAAGCCGTGGTATGGTGTTGGCGCATTATGAGTGATAACGCCATTTACGGAATCCTTTACAGGTGCTGTATACACTTCACCATCCGGTATATTGCGCAGGCCAGCACATTTTACAGCAGGAATGTCCTTAATTGAGAAGGTGAGATCCGTTTCAGGTCCTACCAAGCGTACCTTGTCTGTGCGATTCATCAAGTCAACCAGACTGTCCATTGCTTTGTCCATTTTCGCGTAATCCAGGTTGCATACCTGGAAGTAAAAATCTTCAAAAGCTGCTGTAGACATGTTCGCAAGCTGTGCCATGGAAGGATTCGGATAACGAAGAACAACCCACTTCGTTTTAGGCACGCGCACATTCATCACGGGCAGCTCATACAGGCGAGAATAGATGCCGAGCTTGTCACTTGGAACATCAGCCATCTCATTGATGTTGTTCGCTGCACGAATGCCGATATAACCTTGCATTTTCTCCATGAGTTCAACTTCATGTTGAGCCATGGTCTTTAACTGATCTTCATTGCAATTCATTGCGATTTCTCGGCTTACGGCGGGATCAATCAATTGAACATAAGGACTGCCGCCTGCTTTGTAAATCTCACGCACGAGGGCTTGCACCAAATCCGGTGTGTCCCCTTTCGCGTTGATCAAAATGTTTTCCCCTGGCTGTACTCGTACAGAATAGTTAACCAGATTGTACGCTAATTGATCTAATCGTGAGTCTCTCATTCGTGGCACACCCTTTTTAAATTTTCTGATTCCTCTTGTATTTTTACCGATACAATCTACTAAGTCAATAAAAATTTTTTTATCAACGAAACAAAAAGCGGCCAGCCTTCTTACATCCAGGCTGGCCTTGCTCTTTTCTTCCGTTTTTACATCGTCTGTTTCCTGTCCTCAATGGTTCCCATCTTGTACATGTCACTGACCAGCTCCCGTGTCGTTGCCAGTCCAGCCGTATATTCGTCTGCCGCTTGATAGTAGACGGCTCCGCCTGCATCCTCCATGCCCAACTCTCTCGCCCTGGATCGAGCCTGATCCTTATCATAACCTGCCATTTTCATTCCTCCTTCCCTTTGGTTGAATCCGCTTTAGTTTGTACGGGAATCTCCAGCTTTAGCCAAAAAGGCGCCTTGCCCAATTCGAGGGACAAAGCGCCTTTATTATCAGCTATGCTTATTTTTCGTTATCGGATTCTGGAGCGATCATTGCCCAACCAGCTGCTGGAGCACTCACAGGAGTTACGCCACCAGTTGTAACAAATTGATCTACTCCTGGCATCATTGCCCAACCAGCTACGTTAGAGATGACTGGAACATATTGACCACTTACCCATACATACTCATCTTTACCTGGCATGATAACCCAGCCACCTTGTTGAGTCAAACCTTGAATTGGAGTAACGGTTTGTGGAGTCGCAGGTTTTACTTCAGGTTTAGTTGCTGGTGCAGTTGTTGTTGCATCAGTTGCCGGCTTTTCTTCAGTAGTTGCTGGTTTTTCTTCAGTAGTTGCCGGTTTTTCTTCAGTTGCAGTTGTTTTTGCTTCTGTTGCAGTAGTCGTTTCAGTAGCTTTTACTGCCTCTTCAGCAAATGCAGCTTGTGTGAAGAGAGCTGCTCCTAAGATACAAGAACTCATGATCAGTGTGCTTTTCTTTTTCATATGTGTACACTCCCATTCCGCGGTACACACTTTTGTCTTACACGAATGTCCCCAAACCCGAACTTGAAGGTATGCTATATGCACTGCTGCATTTTCCTGAGAAAATACGTAAACTGCTCTAATTCGTCGTCAGTCAGATTCTCCAGCAGCTTTCCCACTAGTGCTCTCCTGTGGCACAGAAGTCCTTCCAGAGTTGGAACGGCTTGTTGTGACAAAGTGACCCACACGACACGTCGATCCTGTTCGTCTCGAACCCGGTCAATAAAACCGGCCTTAACCAACCGATTGAGTGCGATTGTGGTGGCACTATTGGATAACTTCAAAATAGTCGCCAGCTCAGAAACTGTGCTTCGTCCTTTTTGATGTAGCACACGCAACAAGATAAACTGCTTCGGACTGATTGACTCTTCCTCTAGCCAATTGTTAATAAAGAAACGAGCAATCTCGACAAAAACTCGATCCAGTTCCTCAAGTTTACTGGCACGGGACATATTGCTCACGACATCACCTATTTTCGGAAAATTAATAATATAAGTACTTTTACTATAAAACTATATAGCCTAAGTACCGGAAGATCAATAGCACTCCCGAAATTATTTCTTTTCACGAAAGATATGTATGAGCCAGACAAAGTGTTTACCACTTAATATTTTTATTGTAAAACTTATTTCAAGAACATCTTAACTCAAACAGGAAAAACTGACAATAGATATGCTTGTAAAATAATGTTACGACTTTTTCCGTTTTATCCACGAAGCCAATTATTTCCTTGAATCATCTTTCGTATCTATTCGTAAAGCATGTATAATGGGAAGACAGCCTTACACACACGAGGCATTTGACTCAGGCATGTTTGCCAAAGAAATCACATACATAGGAGAATTTCAATGGAACAAACCAACCCTACACCAAAATGGAAAGTGGAATTGCTTGATTGGTTAAAATCGTTTGTCTTGATTGGCGGATTGACTGCCTTCATCTACGTATTTGTCATGGCTCCCTACGTCGTCCAAGGGCGTTCCATGGAAAGTACGTTGCATGACCGCGAGCGCGTCATCGTAAACAAAGCGATTTACTACCTCAAAGAACCGCAACCTGGCGATATCGTCATCATTCACCCGGATGCAACTGGTGACAACTGGATCAAGCGCGTGGTCGCAGTAGCTGGCGACACCGTTGAAGCCAAAAATGATCAAGTGTATGTCAATGGCCAACCCCTCAGCGAAGAGTATTTGGTCGAAAACAAGCTAAAAACCTCTACAGCAGGTGTAACGTTAACCGAAGATTTTGATCCTGTAAAGATTCCAGAAGGCAGTGTATTTGTCATGGGGGATAATCGCAACAATAGTATGGACAGCCGCGTTATTGGCCCTGTTCAACTGGATCATGTAGTCGGACGAGCAGAGGTTGTATACTGGCCGCTGTCCCAGATTCGCCTCCCACGTTAACATTTATTCAGGCAGCAAAAAGCCGCTCCTTATCGGGGCGGCTCTTTTCGTTTTCGATGGCGTTATTTGTGGGCAATGGTCGCTTCCGAAAAATAATCCTCCAAAGTAAGACCACTTGCCATAATTTCTTTCGCCATTTCCTTCCCTACATAACGCAAATGCCAAGGCTCATACGCATATCCAGTCGTATCTTCCTTGCCTTTCAAATAACGAATAACAAACCCATAGTCTGCACAGTTGGCTGCCAGCCATATACCTTCTGGTGTCTCAGCAAATGCTTCTTCCAAGCGTGTGCTTGCATCATATCCGGACACATCCATAGCCAAGCCAGTCTGATGCTCGCTCTTTCCAGGTACCGCACTGTAAGCAGCAGCATGTTCAGCACCTTGCGTCCTTACATACGTTTCGTACAGCGATTTTTGGGTCTTATACGAGCGGTAGCCAGAAACGGCATACAGTTCAATGCCTTCTGTCTTTGCTTTGGCAAACAGTTCTTCTAAAGCTTGTGCGGCTTCTGCTCTCAGCAATCGCTTCTCCACTTTTTCATCAAAAGGAAATGGAACATTCGGCTCTACCAAATCCGGTGGAATATAATCGCCAGGCAATGCCCGCTGTTTATTTACGACAACCGAGAGATCTGTAGCATTCGTAACGGTTGGCACTCCATCCACATCTTTTATCGTCTCTGCAAGAGATGCCCGTTGGGGACGTGCTTTCTCCTCTTTATTTGGCTCAACTGTCGTTGATTGTGTTCCCTCAGCTGCCGGCTGTCCATTCGATTCACTGGATAGCAATCCGCCTAATGAGGGAGGTTCACATCCACTGAGTAGTGCTACTGATAATGCTGCGACGATCGCAAGGCTGCTGGTGCGATTTTTGTTCATGATCGATCCTCCTGGTTCCTTACAGACACATATGTCTGCTCTACCTTACCACGGAGTACTACGAAAGAAAAGGTAGATAGGTCACGCTTTTTCAAAAGGTATATTCCTCGTTTAGGCTTTGGATAAGCGCCGGTAACCATTCATCCAGCGACCAAAATGGAAAGCCCGCTGCCTTAGCCTTACCGTTATTCATGTAAAAGGAAGCTGCAAATCCAAAGGGAGACGCATCAGAAGCATCTGTCGTTTTCTCGATTCGGACAGGTTTTCCGACTGTTTGCGCAATTGTCTCCATCAGCTCAGCAAGCGAAACAGTCCCATCCGAGCACGCATTCACTGGCCCTGTGATGGACGCTGTCGCCACCCATTCCAAAAATTGAGCTGCTTCCTGTGCATGTATAAAGCACATCTGGGTAGCGGGATTCGTGATCCCAATCGGCCGCTCCTCTTGCACATGCTCAATATGAAACCATAGCCGCCGTGTGTAATCATCTTCCGCCAGTACGATTGGAAAACGAACAGCTACGACAGGGAAGGCTTTTTCTTGAAAAAAGACGGCTTCTGCTTGACGCTTCCCCTCTTGATAAGTTATCTCGTCTCTCGTTTTCCGGTTGATTGCATACGTGAATGGATCAAATGCTTCCTCCTGTAGCGGTTCCTCGGCATAATCGTAGACGGACAAGGTTGAGGTCAAAACGTACTTTCCCACTTTCCCCCGAAAAACCTTACACGCATCCATTGCATTTTGAGAGGAATAACAGATATTATCGTACACCACGTCCCACTGCTCTTCCCCTGCAGCCATTAATGAGTGGATGTCATCGCGATCAAGCGTTATTCTTTTGACAGCGGCAGGTAACTCCACTTGGGTAAGTCCCCTCGTTGCCACCGTAACATCTGCCCCCGTTTCAACGAGAAGCTGGACCAATCGCTTTCCAAAAAATCGCGTTCCGCCGAGTACAAGTACTTTCTTCATTTTTGCTACATCCTTTCCTTGATCAGCCTACTTTTTGCTTTTCAACTCGATGGTTCGCTCTCCTTCCTTCCACACGACTGTATAGCCCAGCTTCTCGCCAACTTTTTTGACAGGCAAGTAAGGGATTCCCTTCACCATGACCACATCAGACTGGAAGGACGTCACTTTTTGTCCCAACCCTAACAGCAGCTTTTTGGCGTGAACATGCGCTACTCCATCTATCATCACTTTTTGCTCTGCTGTGTATGGGTAAACATGGCCGTTTACTTGTAAATCAAAAGGGCCATCTTTTTCTTTTGGAGACTGGATTGGCTGAGCAGCCGTATACGCGATGGCATCGACCCCGAGTACAGTGCCCTCGCGTGTGTTATCCGCCCCGCCGTACATTTTGCCTGTTTCAAAATCGTACACAATCGCTTGGACGTTGCCAATGTTCGTCGGTTCCTCAGCAAAGACGTGACCTTTTGCCATCAATTGCAGGATGACATCTTGGTCAATGCCCGCTTCCCACGTCACATTCGGATAGCTGCTCGAAAAAATGCGTGGCGCACGGATCGCATCCTCAATTTCCATTCCATGATCGATCACATTGAGAATCGTCTGCGATACAGAGGCGATAATCGTGGAACCACCAGGTGAGCCAATCGCTAAAAAAGGCTTCCCGTCTTTTAGTACCATGGTTGGCGTCATACTGGAACGCGGACGCTTTCCGGGCTCGACCTGATTGACTCCGCCAGGAATCGCGTCAAAATCTGTCAGCTCGTTATTGAGCATGAAGCCGTATCCCGGAACCATCACACCGCTTCCAAAAATATCTTCAATGGTGGTCGTATACGCCACGATATTCCCCCATCTGTCCATCACAGAGAAATGCGTAGTCTGCTTGACCGGAGATTGATCTCTCAGTTTTATCGACACCTCTGGCTTTTTTCCGGGATCGTACTTCCAAGGATCGCCTTCCACTATATCGGCATTCGCGGTCTCTTCATGAATGAGCTGACGCCGTTCCTTGATGTATTTGTCCGCAATCAGCCCCTTTCTTGGTACTGGATAAACATCCTCGTCCGCCATAAAAGCCGCCCGATCTGCGTAAGCGAGGTGGTTGGCTTCGATCAGATGATGCAAATAGGCTACCGACCCGATTCCGTCCTTTTTGTTATCGTAGCCTTCCATCAGCTTCAAAATCTGAATGAGTGTCAAGCCGCCAGAGCTGGGTGGTGCCATCGAAATCACTTCATATCCGCGATACATGCCGCGGACTGGTTCACGCTCCTTTACTTGATACGCCCGCAAATCATCGAGACTCATAGAGCCACCCGTTCTTTGTACTTCCTCAACGAGAGCCTTGCCAATTTCCCCTTCATACAAGGCATCTGCCCCTTTGTCGCGGATGATTTTCAACGTTTTCGCCAATTGGGGCTGAACCAGCATCTCGCCTTCTTTGAGTGGAACTCCGTTTGGCGCAAACACCTGTGCAGCCGTCTCGTGCTTTTTCAGCTTTTCCATGGAATTGGCAATAAATTGAGCGGACACCCAATTGACGCGAACTCCTTTTTCCGCTAATTCAATCGACGGTTCTATCACTTTTTCCAAGTCCCATGTCCCATACGATTTCAACGCCTGCTCTACGCCAAGCAATGTACCTGGGACACCTACGGCCTGACCGCTCGTATGTCTCTCCTCAAATGGGATCGGCTTACCATCTGCCAGTAAAAACATATCGGGAGTCACCTTGGCAGGAGCCACTTCTCGACTATCTATTACCGTCACTTTGTTTTGATCCTTGACATAAATCATCATAAAACCACCGCCGCCGATGCCGGACATATACGGTTCGGCCACATTCAACGCAAATTGGATTCCAGCCGCAGCGTCAATCGCATTGCCGCCCTTTGCCAGGATATCTCTACCGACCTGCGCCGCTGCTGGATGAGAGACCGCGACAATTCCTTTTGTAGCTCCTTGCACTCCTGCTGGCACACCTGGGACTTTTCCCACAGCAAAATGCGGAAACGAAAGCACGGAAACAATCGTGAGGGCAACCAACATCCCTTTTTTCATGCGATCCCTCCTATTCCATTTCGTTAACTTCTTCTATTATTATAATTTTCAGCATTTTTTAAGGTCAACCCACAATGACAGTTGCCTAGGCAAACTTTTCTCTACAGAAAAAAACACTCTTCTGCAGCAAGACTTGTCGTCTTCACAGAAGAGTGTTGCGATTTTTGCTTATGGCATGATGACCAAATTGCTCACCACGCGCCGTTCTTTGCCGCCTGAAGGCTTGTTCAACAGCTTGCCATTGTAATAAAACGCACTGGAGCCACCGCCGTCGAGATTATACGCATCCACGACATGCCACTCTTGCAGCTTTCTTTGCGCTTCCTCCAGCGTAACCCCATTACTCCAGCCGTCTCGTCTTCCGTCAATGACAATCAGCAACAAATCGCCGTTGTCGAAATGGCCGATCAGCGTTCGCGGTTGACGTGCATTCGCCCATTCGCGAGGAATAGGCAATCGCTTGCCGTCCTGCAAGAGACGCGGCAAGAAGCTCGCGCCCTGCAATATCCCTTGTTGCGTAATTTGTGCCTGCGTCTTGATGCTTGTTCCAACCAGATGACCTTTGTTGTTGAAACCGACAAAGCTCAGCTTCGCATTATTGGAAAAGGTTCGAATCTTGCCGTCAACAACCGTAATGCCTAATGGAGTCAGATTGCCCTGCTTGTCCGACATAAAGCCGCCTGCATTAATCGCAAGAATGGCTCCAGTACGCTTACCAGCTTGAGTCGTCGTTTCCCCTTTACTTTTCACAGAGTTGTTGGCCAGCACCATTTTCAGCGCTTTCGGATCATTGAGGCGAACTTTGGCCATATAACCGCGGTATCCGCCTTCTTGCAGGGAATAAACTTTCACGGTCGCGTTTTTCCCGAAGTGTTGACCGATCGGCTTGCCAAGCATGTTGGACAAAATCGTGTCCAATACATCCGCAGATTTTTGTGTCTGGGATTTACTCGCTTCCAGTGCGCTACTGATCTTCTTGTTTTGTTGCTCGTATTCCTTCTGTTCCTTTTTCGAGCGATCCCGGATGTCTTCGATGACGAATTCCACGTTTCGAAGCTGCACCTTGGTGTCGTTGAGCCGTTCCCCCAGCTCATCTGCTTGGCTCTTCGCTACGGCAGAAGAGAGCTTCAAGCCTTCTGTCTGGAGCTTGTCCACTGGATTGTCCAGCGCAAAAGCGACCAAGAAACCGAGAGCAGGCGCCAACAGAAAGAGAAAGAAACGGTTTATCTTACCAAGCACGGGCAGCATCCTCCAATTTTTTCAGAGATGCTTTCAAATCAACCAGCTGTTTGTTGAGCTGGTCAACCCGATCCTGCAGGGCTTCTTTTGTCTTGTTGGTGCCACCAATGGTTTCACCCGTCAATGCCAAATCTTCTTCCAGATTTCCCAAACCCTTCTGGACATTTTGCATTTCTTCCTGCACCAGAGTCAGTTGATCTCCCAATGCCTTCATCTGCTTTTGATTGTCTTCCTGAATTTGATCAATTCGTTGGTTCACAAATTGTTGTTGCTTGTCCAACGTATAAACAGCAAAGGCATATCCAGCATAGGCAAGTCCTACCCAGACCAGAACGGCCAAAACGATGGGTAGTAAAGGACGCTTACCTTCTGTCTGGGAGGGAATCAATGCCTGAAAAAGACTGCCTCTTCTGCGTCTTCCTTTCTGCTTCCCGTTTGCCGGAAGTGGCAGTGTCGGTGACGAAGTCGAAGACGCTCCCATGTATTTGTCGTCCATCGGCTCCCTCCTCCTTTCTGTGACATAGAGTGAGGTTTCATTATAACATAGAAAGATTTTGAAGCAGCCTTTTGCGGAATAATGGAAAAATACGTCCAGAAAAGAAAATACCGCCAACATTTTTGGCGGTACTTCACTTTATTTTCGAAGCCGAAATTCGCTTTGCAGCTGATTGTGCAGTCTTTGCAAAAACAGGATCGGGTCTTCTTTGGTGTTCTGTTCTTCGACAAGTTCTAATTTTTTGCGCATGATGCTGGCAATTTGATTCCCGAGTTCATATTTTTTCGCTTGAGATAAAGAAGATAATCTGCTGATGAAGGAGGAAAGCAGCTGCCAGTCCTCTCGGGTAATCGCCTGTTTTTGGCGCTCATCAAGCACGAGTAGCGCATGATTCAAATCAAAGCCGTTTGGCTGTTTGTCTTTCTTTTTCTGAAAAAGAGTCGAGCGCTGTCCTGACTCCATCACGACAATCGTCCCCGCCACCATATCGCCAAGTCGCTTATCACGGGGGTGGAAAAAGCAGACGAGCGCCCCCAGAAAATAACCAGTTGGCATTGCGTCAATGATGCGAAACAGATTCCGGATCGTCGAGGAAACAAACGTCGCAGGCTGTCCATTATCACGGATGACCCGGATTCCCACCAGCCTTTTACCAACGGTCTGTCCACCCCAGAACGCTTCCAGTAACCAATAGTAGCCAAAATTCACCACGAAGATAGCCAGGATGACGATGGCCAACGCATAGTTGCCAGAATCCAGGAAAAGATCATCTTCATTTCCAAATAAAACTATACCAAACAATAGAAATACAGTAAGATTAACCAGGAGCAAGATTCCTGTATCAATCAGCATCGCAGTGGCGCGGCTGCCTAGACCTGCCGTCTGAAATCGCAGCATCACATGCTCGGGTGTCACGACAGACGCTTCTCGATTTGACCCACTGACGTATGTCGGTTCATTCATGATAGTTTTCTTCCCCCCTCGAAACTTTGAGGTTTTTTCGAGTTTATTACACACGCGCTAATGAAGGAGGCATTATACATGGATATTACCTCGTTTTGGCACAAGCATAAAGCCTCTTGGGCCGAACTGGAACAATTAGTAGAGCGTTTTACCCGACAACCTCGGCACATCAGTGCTACCGATATTGATCACCTGACACAACTATATAAGAAAACATCTGCTCATTTGGCCTATGTACGCTCCTACCATCCTGCAGACGAGATCACCCTCTACTTAAACCAACTCGTCTTGCGTGCACATAATTTGGCTTACAAGCAGCGAATAGGCAGTTGGCAGCAGCTCAAGCATTTCTTTGGCAGCTACTTGATGGGTCTCGTACATAAGCGAATGGGCTTCATTGGTGTTGCAGCCCTTCTTTTCATCATCGGTGGTATTTCTGGCTTTGCCGCCGTCATGGTCGATCCACTCAACCTGTATTATGTATTACCACAAGGGATGGCTGAGCAGATCGATCCATCCAGGCTGGGAGAAGGGCACGACTCACTAGACAGTCCGGTCATCTCCACGATGATTATGACCAACAACATCAAAGTCGCGATGCTGGCCTTTGTCAGTGGAATTACATTTGGAATCGTCCCCATCTACCTTCTCTTATTCAATGGCCTTCTGGTTGGAGCTTTGGCTGCCGTGTACTATCAAGCAGATAGCAGCTATGCTTTTTGGGCCTACATTTTGCCACACGGCGTAATCGAGCTGACTGCCATCTTCATTGCTGGCGGAGCAGGTCTTCACATGGGCTACCGCCTGCTTGTGCCTGGCCGCTACGCAAGAAGACATCAATTTTTGGAGGCGGCAAAAGAGTCTGCGCATTTGCTGTTGGCTACCATTCCACTTTTGTTCATCGCGGGAATCATCGAGGGCTATATTACTCCATCGAGTCTTTCGCTCGAAGCCAAGTACATTGTAGCTATTGGCACATTGCTTTTGCTAATTGCCTGGTACTTACTCGGATACAGACCGGATTCTCACAAAGCTTCTCTTGATTTGATGTCCAAGTAAGTATTGATAACCGTCAGCGTTAATTGATCGGCCGGAACGTCCAGTACCTGGATACCCGCGCCGATCATTTTTTGTTGAAACGCCCTGCGATCGAGCTGGAACCGTTGAGCTACCGCCTTCGTAAACGCCAAGCTACTGTTGCTCGTGTCTATATGACTCCATTCATGCAGCAGCGGATCTGCCAAAGACAGCAGCAAGAGCAAATGCGAACGGCGCATCCGCCACAAATAATTGCTCAACTGATCTTCGACGAGGTAGTTTTCCATATCAGAAAAAAGAACGATCAAGCTCCTTCTCTTCTGCTGGCGATTCAAAAATTCAAGTGCCTTCGCCGGATCAGCCTCTACAAAATCACTCGTCAGGTTGTAGGTCGCCTCCAACAGAGTGTGCAAGTGGCGCAGCCCTCTGCCTGGAGGTATGTACGTCTTGATCTCATGCGAATAGGCTAGTAACGCCACCTGATCTCCTTGACGCAATGCCACAGCCGCTAATGTGAGCGCAGACTCCAGTGATCGATCCAGTCTTGTCTGGTTATCCAGCTCGACCCCCATCAACCTGCCACAATCGATCAGAATGGTTATTACCTTGCCATGCTCTGGTCGATATTGATTCGTCATCAGACGTCGGGAGCGTGCTGAAGCGGACCAGTTAATCATCCGAGGATCATCGTCAGGCACGTAATCGCGGATCGCATGGAATTCCGTACCCGCTTTCGCCCTGCGCATGATTTTTTTCCCGTCGACGATCAAACTCTCCTGCAACGAAGCCAAATAGCCTCGAACGGCTGAAAGGTCGGGGTATACCTTGATCGTTTGTTCGCACGCAAAGCGGCTTTGGCGATACCACAAGCCGAACTTGCCATGCCACCGCATGTAAAGCCAGCGGAACACGTACTCTCCGCGTTCTTTTCCTCTTGTTTCAAAACTGATGTTGGTTAAGGGTTGTTCCATCACACCCGTGACTGGTCCTGCTTCTTCAAATGACAGCGGAAGATCATCCACGATGGCGTACGATACGGATTGTCCGCTTCTATTGGCAAGCTCAAGCTCGATCGAAAACGATTGTCCGATATCCGTCTGCTCAGGCAAGATTCTTTGGATCGACAAGTCCCGGCGTTTGGGGATAGTAACCCAATCCAAGACGCTAGCAATCAGGAGCAAGCCGTTGTACAAAAAGAAGAGCGAATAGCCAATTTCCAGTAGGAATCCGACGATCGCGATGGGCGTGCCCAGCAAAACTGCCACGAGCAGTCGCTTGGATGGCAAGACAAAACGGTCTGCCAAAAAATCAGCGAGGAACTGGAATAGCCGCCAGCGTCTCTTCGATGATGTGGTCACTGGTACCCCCCTCCAATTCTACCTGCGGTGACAGAATGAGTCGGTGCCGCAATGCAGGTCGGGCCACCATTTTCACGTCATCCGGCGTCACAAACTTGCGATTGTCCAAAAGCGCCCAGGCTTTGCTCGCCATCAACACGGCAATTCCAGCACGAGAGCTGGCACCTAAGAGCAATCGTTTCGTTTCGCGTGTGTTGCGAATCAATGTCGTAATGTACTCCAGAATCGAATCATCCACAACCACTTCTTCTAATTCGCGTCGCTTCTCCAAAATTGCCTCCCATGTAAAGAGCGGCTCTTGATTACGTTCGTGGCTGCGCTTGTTGGGAATATGTTTGGCGAGAATTTGCTTTTCATTTTCATGGGAAGGATACGACATCGTTAGCTTGAACAAAAAGCGATCGAGCTGAGCCTCCGGCAATACATACGTTCCTTCATACTCCACCGGATTTTGCGTAGCGACGACAAAAAACGGATCTGGCAAAGGATAGGTGACACCATGAATCGTCACTTGCCCCTCCTCCATGGCTTCTAAAAGGGCCGCTTGGGTTTTCGGGGGAGTCCGGTTGATCTCGTCCGCCAGCAGCAAGTTGGCGAAAACAGGACCTTTGATTGTCTCAAACTGGTTCTGCTGCATATTGAACACCACATGACCAATTATGTCCGATGGCATCATGTCAGGCGTAAACTGGACGCGCTTACTCACGCCCCCCATCAACTCCGACAAGGTCTTTACCATTTTCGTCTTTCCGATACCGGGTACACCTTCTAGCAAAACGTGTCCACCGGCAACCAAAGCGGTTAGCAGCAACCGAATATTTTGCCTTTGACCAACCAGCTCTTTTTCCATTTGTTGCAACAATTGCTCCACGGTAGTTGTCACTCCTTCTCCAGACGCTTCGTAATCTCATCCAACAAAAGACTGTCTGCAAGCAAGCTCTTCGGCGAGTATCGCCCTTCGTTTTTTGCCTGCTCCAGTCGCTCCAGCAGATGAGCGAATTTCTCTACCTCTTGATTTGTCCATCTTGTTTTGGCATATCGCACGATTTCCACACGATCAGCTCGCAGGTGCACTCCCCATCGATCGTACAACAGCTGTCGCATGTACGTTTCTCGATGTCGCAACGCATCCTTTGCCAGCCCTCTTCGCTCATACCAGCTAGACACGGCAAGCAACGTCTCATCACCACGTCGCACCGTCCATTCCCTAAGCGTATAGACTGGTCCGAATCGTTTTCCTCTCCACCACACATACAGCAAAAGCAGGATACCGAGTTGGATGCAAGCGGCTATGAGCCACCCCGGGTAGATCGCCAAAAAACCTGGTTTTTCCTGCAAGCCGTGATGGTATTCATCTACCCAAAGAACTGACCAATCCCCTTGTACATACGGCCAGATCGCTTCAAAGTGGGACAGTCGATCAATTTTTTGATTGGTTAGCCATTCCGGTACGAGAAAAAACGTGACACTGCCATTTCCCACTTCTGTTCTTCCTCCGAGTATCCCTTGATCGTCGTAGAGAAGTGGCTCCATGTCATCCTCTTCTAAAAATCTCAATGAGGTCTCCGCTTTGCCCATGAAGCTGCCCTGAACGAGAGGTCCCTGAATGTTGCGCTCCTGATTTTCTTTACCCCGGATGTACTCCGTATCAAAGGGAAGATCTTCCCACTCTGGTCTCGAGTGAAAGAGAATCAGGTCATTGCCTTCACTGACCCAGTCCAGAATATCTATCTGTTCCTCTGGCATCAGCCTTTCCGGCTCTACCACGAGCATGGCCTGCCCAGTTGCTGTCGGTAAAAAACGCATCGGCTGACGCCATTCCTTTACTTGCTTGCCTTTTTCCTCCAGTAGTACGAGCACCGCCTTGATTCCACTCGGCTGTGCAGATGAAGCCAAGTACGGTGGGAGAGGCTCAGCTGTAGGCTTGACGATCAACCAGCCCACGATGACGAGCAACAAGGTAGCCACAACGATTCCGACGCGATAAGTGCGCAAACTATCCATGCTGTCCCTCCTCGCGCCAGATGCCTTCCAGTTCGTTCACACGCTGCCAGAATGACCCTTCATCAACAAGTGCCTGCCCGTACCAAACAGCGTCGAATTCTCGTGCGAAACTGCCGAACACATCACGTAAGCTCGGCTGATTTGCCTTAATTTCTTCTGCGTATTCCCAATTCGTTTTCCATTTCTCCACGCGAACCCACGACTTCATTTGCAAATAAACCAACAACGCCAAAAACAACGAGCGTTCTCCTTCCCGCCATTCTCCTCGCGCTGCTTTTTCCTTCGCATCACGCAAATAATCTGCATGGGAACGTATTTTTTCACCGTCCATAAACAGCGGTCGATGCTTCTTCTGTTCCCAAATCATCCTGCGGAACAACCAGTAAATGATGCCGACCAGTCCCAGTACTGCCAGGATGAGCACGAGTGTCGATACGGTATTTGCCGCACCAGTTGGAATATAGGTCCACTCAAAAAGATCGGCGATCAACTCGATCAAAAACTCCATGGCTCTTTGAATCCAGTTCTCTCCACTGCCTTGGGGCAAATTAAACTCGTCTCTGGCTAGAATCTCTTGTAAATGCTCCTTGTCATCTACCCAAGGACTCGTGCTAATCATGTGTAACTCCCGGCTCTTGTGCAGGGGTAGGAGCTGCTGGTTCTACTGGTGCAGATGTGGCAAGCTGACGGCTTACGAGCTCTTGTAAATCTGTCCCGTCTTTTCTCACACGAAGATCAAAGTAAGCCAAGGCGTAAACAATGGCCATCCAAGGACTCAAGAGGCAGGTAAGTGCAACCAGAATCATTTGCGCCAGAATAGATGTGCCTAAGACGCCCGTGAGTACTAATTGTATGCCGCTAGAGAACATCGAGTAGATCACACTCAAAACAACAAAAATACCGAATAAACGCCAAAAGTTTCCTTTTGTCAAATTCCAGCTCTCGCCGATTCCGATACCATCGCGTTCGAACAGAACGAGCGGCATATAAAAACCCCACCGAATTAAGAAAAAGCCCGGTACGAGCATCATCCCGGCAATTAAGAATAAATAGCCAAATAAAACCAGAACGATCATAAGCACAATACTGCCTTCATCTGACGGATCAAACATAGTTTCCAATGTCATTCCACCAGCGAAGGCGATCATAACGAAAATCAATCCATATACGATGACAAATGCTGTCGACACTGCAAATGCGATTACTCCATATAGGAAAGTACTGCCCGCGAGCGGCCAAAATCGGCGAAGTGCCCCCTTCAAGGCATCTTTTAAGCTCAAGGTCTCTCCCTCGAGAGCAGCCTTCGTCAGTAAAATCGAACCGGAAATCATTTGCGGATAGGCGATGATCAAAAGAATCGGTCCGACAAGGAATATGAATATGAGCAACATAGGCAAGCTTTGTGTCATAAATTCTTCTTGTCCGGCAAATCTTGCGCCTAACGATTCTGCAAAGTCCATACCTTCTGTATCTTGTGCGAGCAAAGGCACTCTGGTAAGGTCAACCAGAAGCAGTTGCTGCAGGAGTAATAATGGACCGAACCAAATTAAAGCCAACAAAAAGAATGCTCCAAAATGCTGGCGATACACTGAAAAGCTCTTGTCCAACAGCTTCCCCACTCCCATGGGGGCAATCGGCGTACGATTCATGAGAAACCTCCATCTTTCTTTTTGAGAGTACCTGATAAGTATACACGATTTTCCTGTTTTTTTAAAAAAATCATCTAATTTTGCTAATGTTTTCCTGCCTGATTTTGTCAAATCAGGTGTTAGTCCAATGCGGTCGCCACCCTGTTGAATATGATATTGCATGCATAGTTAGGAGGGTGTTGCCTTTGAAAGCATTGAGAAAGAAGCAGCTAAAAGCAAAGCAAGCCCGCTGCCGCTGCAAGAAGCGATCTACCAAACGCAAATCCAATAGTCTGCTCAGGCAGTTACGTCGTTTTGTGCGTATCCACGTTCGCGCACCTCAAGTGAATGTGACCACCCCCACCCCTCAAGTAGAAGCACCTGTTGTCCATGTAGATGCTCCTGTTGTACAAGTAGAACCGCCTGTTGTACAAGTAGAACCGCCTGTTGTACAAGTAGAGGCACCTTATGTACAAGTAGAAGCTCCAAAGCCAATCGTCATCCCGGCACCGTTAGTGAAGGTAGATGTCGAGAGGGAAGAATCAGCGGACCAAGCATGTATAGAAGGGCTTCGTCAGGAACTTAACAAATGCATGAGAAACGATCAACTTGTGGAGGTCTTACTGACGACGGATTGGGGACCTGGGGGTCGTTCTTACCGAGTCGGCAAGCTTCTGAGAGTGGACGAAGGAATCATTGAATTACAGACCTTACCCTCTTCACGTACCAACGGAGCCTCTATTCTTTTTCCTATCACCCACATCGTCGCGATTATTCCAAATGCACAACCCAATTGAACAAGCTAATATTCTGCGAGGCTTTAGGAGGGACTAAAGATGAGGGGAGTCTGTGCGTAGTAGATTCCCCTCATCTTACCCCATTTCGTACAATACGCATGTGGGACAAGCCCTTTTGTTCAACGGGCCTGTCCACTCTGGCGCAAGACATTGCATGATTCTTTCGTCTCGAAGATATAAATAAACGCCCACTTCTCCGATCTCACTTTAGGGAAGTGGGCCGCTAGCATTCACTTTTTGGTTTTACATACCCCTGTTATTCCATACGTCTAGCACATCTCTTGCGACCCGATCCCATGTAAATCTTTGTTCGGCAAGCTGGCGTCCACTTCTCCCCATTTGACGTTGGAGGTCGCGGCTGGACAATAGTTGTTTTAGCTGTACAGCAAACGCTTGAGGGTCCTCCGGCTGCTCGACCAACAGTCCATTGCCTCCGATGATCACCTCAGCATTTCCACCCCGTTTTGTCGTGACAAAAGGCAGACCGGCAGCCATCGCTTCATAATGGACACGAGCCAGTGGTTCCTCCCATTGCGAAGGACAGACAAAAATGTCCCCCGCCCAGAACCAGTGGTGAATCTGATCTGCCGGAACAAAACCCGTTGTAATAACCGGAACAGGCGAACGATTCGCTAATGAGCGTACATATGCTGCATAGTCACTGATTTTATTTTCACCGTACCAGGACCCTCCAACCAAAACGAGAGCAATGTTGGAATGGTAGGAGCGGAGTTCATTCATCGCACGAACCAGAATATCGGCCCCTTTTTTCGGCGTCAATCGCCCAACAAACAAGATCACTTGTTTGTTGCCCAGATTGTGGGTAGCCCGAAGTTCCTGACGAATCTTTTGCGCCGTTTTGGATCCTTCTACCGGAACGAATGTATCCAGGTTTACACCGGAATAAATCGTACGAAGCTTGTTTGCGGCTTCGGGATACAACGAGGCAATGACCCGGCCGACATAATCACTGATGGTGATGATCCGTTCTGTTTCAGCAACCGCTCTAGCAGCTTCTGCCTGCCCTATTTTTACCGGATCAAACATATCATTGTGCATACTTAGAATAATACGTGCGTTCGGGCATACTTCACGAATGATGGGAACCATCCGCGGTCGGTTAAAAACATGGATGACATCATAGGTGTTCGCACTCAGAAAAGCGGCTACTTCACGTGCATAAATCTCGAACACACCTTGACCATCTACTCGCACATAACGCGCATTGTGAACTTTTTCATCCTTTGGTAGCGTGGGATCCGACGTTCCCAGGATAGTCAGTTCGTGATGCCTCCCTAGAATATCTGCAATCCCTGCAATATAAGTCTGAATCGCTCCCCCTCGTATAGGAGGGACTGGCAATTTTTCTGTACAGACCATGATAACTTTCATCCGTATTCTCCTTTCCCGTTCCGACTTCTTACATTAGTTGCCTCTCGTCTTCTTTGAATTTGGACGTTGCTTCTTCAACTGATTGTTGATGAGTTTACGGCTTAGTTTCGCCGCCTTGGCAACCTTCTTGTTCTTGTTGGAAGTGACGGTCCGGGACTGCTGTTTAGATGTCCACACAGTTCCTTTTTTGTTTTTCTCTGCTTGACTTGCAGGTTTTGCTTGTGATGATTTGGCCTTTACATTGATAGGGACCTTTACTTTACTTTGAAGCTTACTCGACTTTTTGCTGCTGTTTTTTGACACAGCGGAGATCATGCCCCGCTTTTTGTTTCGACGAACGAGTTTTTGTGGTTCACTTGCAACGAATGGCGCTGATGGCGTAAAAGGAACATTTCCCGAAAATGCAATTCGAGTTCTGCGGGTAGTGCTACTTTGTTCTGCCTCTGCCCCTTTTTGCTGGCTTTCTTCCCGTGTTACTGGCGTCTTCCGGGAAGTCGGAAGTGAAGTGGCTACTTTATCGCTTGCAGCCTCCTTGACTTTGGACTCTTTGTCTTTGGATTCCTTCACCTTAGACACTTTTTCCTTGGATACCTTGACCTTGGACTCTTTATCCTTAGACACCTTGAGCTTAGTAGACTTTTTGTCTTTCGGTTCCTCGACCAAAGACTCTGTTGTTGGAGTGGATACAGCAACAGGTATGAATTCCTTGATACCGGATGCTAACCTTTGCGGTTCCACCACTTCCGTTATTTGGTCATAGTTGCCCGGTTCGTATTTGCTGATGTCTTTTGCGAGCTCTGCCAATGCCGCATCTTTCGTCTTATCCCCCGTCAAAACTCGCTGCAGAATGCCTTCCGCTTCCGTAGACAGAAAGATTTCGGGATCATAAAACATCTCTTTGAGGTGCTTATAAAATTCGTTTGGCACTGCCATATCATTCAAGAGCACCTCAAACGATTCGCGATCCAGCGGGTTTGCCTTATGATAGGCTTCGATCATGCCGCGCATCCAGGTAACATCCCAGACGCCCATATCATCCATCGTACTGGTGATGAGCTTGCGCAAATCCCGAAACGGCAAATCATACGACACGCCATCTAGGTCGATGACCCAAAGCCCTCCCGGACCATTTTGACCATTTGACCAGCCATAATCTTGGTGCACCAATCCCCAGTGAGCCTCTCCCATTTTGATCATTTTCGGATAGGCAGATGCTTTTAATTTCTCTAAGGCTGCCCATGCTTGCTGTTCATAGTGATCGACGACGGCCAAAATGGATTTACTTGCCGGTGTTTCACTGTAGGCTTTTGCTACTTCCCGCATCCACCCGATTTTTTTGGCAATCTTTTGATAATGATTGGGCCAACGATATAAACGGGAAGAATTTTTGGCTCCTGCGGGCGGAACATAGCCTTTCGAATGCCGATGGAATTCACCAAGGCCGTAGCAGAGCTCTTGCGCGCCTACCAAATCTACTTTTGTTGCCGGTTGCAAAGCAATCCAATCGGTAACAATCCATAGTTTCCCGCCTTTTTCCACATAAAGACTTCCATTTCGAGCAGGAATCAGTGCTGGTACCCTTGCCCCCTGTTTGACAACGTATTCTTGGAAAGCCACACTATAGAGACTCCGTTCAGGCGTACGGTGCAGTACCTTTAGGCTGCGCGGACCTTTATCTGTTTCGATGCGCCAAATAGCCCCGCCTTTGTCTGGCTTGGAAGTAATGAGTGTACGACTCTTTACCGACATGTCATACTCCTTGATCACTTGTTCTGCGATCGCATCTACTTCCGGTGGCACTGTCATATCCCAGTTAGCCGGCGTTTCCGCATTCCCTTCTCGGGTATCCCATGGCTTAATCACATATTGTTCCATTCCATTCCCCCCACACTTCTGTGGTGATGCCTTCGTCCTTCTCCATAAGCTATTCGCTATGTCCTTTTCTCGAACCGGACAAATATCATTGGGAGTCTGCCAATTCGTTATTCGCACAGAGATAAAGTCTCGCAAAAAAACAGCTTGACTCCTCGCATGGTTGCGACAGTCAAGCTGTTCATGTTAAATCATCAGTAATTCACGTATTTCCTGCTCGGTTAAAGAAGAGATTGCCTCTTGTCCCGGTGTAATGATTTCTTCAATCAAGTTTTTCTTTTTTTGTTGCAGCTCGTACATCTTCTCTTCGACCGTTCCCTCTGCAACAAGCCTGATCACTTGGACGACGTTCTTTTGCCCGATACGATGGGCACGATCCGCCGCCTGTTGTTCGACGGCGGGATTCCACCACAGATCATACAAGATTACGGTGTCAGCGCCTGTCACATTCAATCCTGTTCCACCAGCTTTCAGAGACATGAGAAACAAATCCCGCTCTCCCTCGTTAAATCGGTTACACAAATCTAGTCTCTCTGCTACTGGTGTCTGTCCATCCAGATAGAAAAACGGGATACCATGATACCCCAGCTCGCGTCCGATTATTCCCAGCATCTCTGTAAATTGAGAAAAGAGCAAAACGCGCTTCCCTGCGTTTTTGCATTCACCGATGATCTCGAATAGCTGTTCGAGCTTGGCTGACCCTCCGTCATACTCTTTGACGAACAATGCTGGATGACAACATATTTGGCGAAGTCTCGTCAAGCCTGCGAGAATTTTGATCCGATTTTTTTGAAAGCCTTTATTGTACAGGTGCTTCACTGTTTCCTGTTGGAGCTGCGCCAAATAGGCGACATACAGCTTTTTCTGCTCTGGCAACAGTCTCGCGCTTTGCAGTGTTTCAATTTTGGCTGGTAATTCCTTCAGTACCTCCGTCTTGAGCCTGCGCAATAAAAACGGACGCGTCCGCTTCGCAATCGTATCTCGCGACAAGTCGAGAAATTCCTTTCGTGCCGGAAAAAGCTCCGGGAAAACAGCATCGTAGATGGACCACAGCTCCTCTACCCTGTTTTCCACAGGTGTTCCCGTAAGCGCAAAGCGATGCTTGGCTTTTATCCGTTTGACTGTCTGGGCTGTTTGGGTCACATAGTTTTTGAAGGTCTGTGCTTCATCCAAGATCAAGGTGTGAAAGGAATGCTCCTCGAACTGGGCAGTATCTCGACGCAAGAGCGGATACGAAGTAATGAGCACATCGATTTCTGAAAGCTCATTCACGATTTGATTCCGCTCTTCCTTCGTGCCATCCACAATAACGCTACGGATATTTGGCGCGAACTTTTTGATTTCATTGTGCCAGTTGTATAAAAGCGAGGCAGGAGCCACGATAATCGCCGGGAGCTTATGTTCTCGGATTTCGGGCAGAACAGAGAGCAGAAAAGTAATACTTTGCAAAGTCTTCCCCAGACCCATATCGTCTGCGAGAATTCCCCCAAAGCCGTAGTGTGCCAGTGTTTTCATCCATTGATAGCCATATTTCTGATAATCGCGAAGTGTCCCTTGCAAAGATTGGGGTACGGGAAAATCAAGATTATCTGGATTACGCATATTCTCCAAAAACTGGCGCAACAATTTGCCTAGCTGAACAGGCTGTCCCTGCATGGGGATATCAAGCAAACGCAGCCCGCGAAATGCAGGCAGTTGAAAACCACTCCCCATTTGCTCAGCATATTGCATGCCCATCTCGTCCAAAAAACGATTAATTTGCTCAAATTCTTTTGTCTCCAGCGGCAAAAGTGCTCCATTCGACAGCCGATGATATCTGCGCTTTTCTTCTACCGATTGAATAACACTTCGGATTTCAGACTCGGGTATGCCATCCATATCAAAACGAAAATCCAGCCAATTGGTTCGCTCATCGACATCCACTTTTACTTTTGGTGGTAGGTGAAGAGGCTGAATCCTGATTTTCACGGAAGTGGTCGCGTATACCTTTAACAGCTTTTCCAGCTTAGGGACGGTGTGGTAAAGAAAGTCGTACTCAGCTTCTTCGTCATCCAGAAAATAGCCTCCTTCTGTGCGGGTAAAGGTACTTTCCTCCATCAGCTCTAAAATCTGCCGCTCCTTCTCCCCGTCACGCATCAGAATCAGCTCACTGCCACGTTGCCCTCCGCCTTCATAGCCTTCCAGCGGATTGATGATGATATCGCCATATTGAAACTCAAGCCCCGCCAGCAGCCGGTCTCTTACCCTGTCCAAATACAGCTTGGCCTTTAACTGGAATTGCACGACTCGTTCGGAGACGGCCTTTGCAATTTGTACGTTGCCCAGTTTCATCAAGGCCGGAACAATTTGCACCATGAATGGCTCGATTTTTTCTGGGGGAATGTGAATCCGCTCACTGCTATGAGATTCTAACAAGTGCTTCAGCTCAGCCAAACTGTGGCATTGTTCCTTTGGCAGTTTGTGCCATTTGCCATCCACGAGTAACAATCCGTAAGCTTCCAAGACAGTGATTTGCTTGAATCCTTGGACTTCCAGCTGATATTGATCGGTTTTTGTCTGGTCAAATTCGAAGTGGAGTGGCGGCGGTTCATCTATACAGACAAATGTTGGATACACTTGGTCATGATGCTGGATGTGTACAGACGGTGCGGTAAGTAGCAAAGCAAATAATCGCTCCCACGTAAATGGTGGAACCAGAAGAACCCGTTCCCCACCCACATGCTTCTGTTCCTGATACTGGTAGCTGGCTGTCTCTCGATATATTTTTTCCGTGCGGTAAATTTGCAGGAGTTCGCGGAGGATGGCTTCATGCTCTGGCAAAAAGCGTTGCAAATTCGGGTCATAAGTAAATTGGTTAGAGAATCGATACACTTGCTGCTTATCCACCCGTTCCAAAAACGCGCGAATGTCCTTTACAATGTACAGCCTCTTTGGCCCTAGCCTCAGCTCTATTCCGATCATACTCTTGCGAAAGCCGTACGGTACGATTTTACATATGATTTCCAAGGCAAGCGTTGTTCGGGAATCCAGCAACACGCGATTATGGCTTGTCCGAATCGGTCGGTCCACGAACAAGCCGAACAGTCCCTCTGTCAGTTGGGAATCAGCCTGTGTTGCCATACCTGCTTGTCTCGTTGTAACGGAAGTGGAATAGCTGCCAGGATGCTCGTCTACTTGCAGTTCACGCATGATTAGCAACGAGGCTGCGATATGTTGACAGTAGTGATCGTACGACGTCAAAGTAGGACAACTGCACACGGCTGCCATACCAGACTCGTCCAGTTCAATGGTTACTTGATAGTTATTTTTCCCTGCATTCACTCTCGTTCTGATCCAAGCAGGTTCCGGTTGAAAATCCTCCACGAGCACGTTCCCAGAACGGTAAAAAGCCTTTCCTCTCTCATAAGAAAGGCGACCACACCATTCTTTTATCATTTGATGGCTCACTTGAAAGCTCATTTTCTGTTCCATCCTCATCTTGAAATATGTTTAATATTACAGAATGCAACTGAAAAAAGATACGCATGAAAGCGTATCTTTTCCCACACTTATAAAAATCAATTAGGCTTCGTCGTCAGGATCTTCGTCCTCGGAATCTTCGTCCTCGGAATCTTCATCCTCGGAATCTTCTCCAGCATAGTCTTCATCTTCTTCATCATCTTCATCGTCGTCATTATTGCCAAAGTATAATTTTTTCGTAGTGCCATCTTCGTATTCAATTTTTACTTCCATTTCTTCTGCACCTTCACCGAGTGCTTGTCGTAATTGCTCCAACCATTCGTCCATATTACCACACCTCCTGGGTATAGATGATCTCTTGGCAGCATTTGCCAACAGCTTTACTGTCGACATTGATACTATATGAAGAGTTTCTTTTTCATGTTTGGACAGCTGTCCCCGTCCTCACAGTAGACTTTTACACAACTTGCCCTCGCAAGTAATGCGTCTCCCAAGAAGCACCTATTGCCTACGTATCGTTTACATATTTGGAAGTAGACTGGACAAACTTTTGATGGAATCGACTTAAATACACCATGACTTCGCCACAGAAGGGAGAGCTCATTATTGAACAGACGATGGATCAAAAGCTTGTTGGTCGGGATTAGCTTGTTGCTTACAAGTGCCTTGCCGGTTGACTCGATTATGGCCTCACCAGATCATCCTTACCATTTTGGATTTAAAAAGAGCAAGAATGGTCAATTACCCTCGATCAATGAGGAAGGCTTTAAAAGCATTGTGGATCGCCACGGTGCGGTTTTTTTAGGGGATACCACGAAAAAAGAGCTTTACTTGACGTTTGATAACGGGTATGAAAATGGCTTTACACCAAAGATTTTAGACACACTTCTCTCAAAAAAAGTCCCTGCCATTTTCTTTGTGACAGGGCACTTTGTGAAGGAACAGCCCGAGTTGTTAAAGCGGATGGCACAGGAGGGACATCTGATCGGCAATCATTCCTGGAGCCATCCCGATATGACAACCGTACCGAATCAAAAAATCAAAGACGAACTGACAAAGGTAAGCGATGCCGTCCGGCAAGTGACCGGGCAGGCTAACATGCGTTACTTGCGGCCTCCCAGGGGAATTTTCAGCGATCGCACACTTGCTGTAACCAAAGATTTGGGCTATACCAATGTCTTTTGGTCGGTCGCCTACAAGGATTGGGATACCAAAGCCCAGCGGGGAGCAAAATATGCCTATGATAGCGTGATGGCCCAATTGCATCCCGGTGCTGTTATTCTGCTGCATTCTGTCTCCAAAGACAATGCAGAGGCTCTCGGGATGATGATCGATGAAGCACGCAAGCAAGGCTATGAATTCAAGAGCTTGGATCAGCTTCCGAAAAAGTAGCGCAAGCCTTCCCTTTTGCAAGCAAAAACTCCCGCTGCTTCGCATGTGCAAAGCGCGGGAGTTTTTGGGTTTAGTCGCGATCCAGCAAGGATGCTCCAGCAATACCTGGATGCGTCATTTCAAATGGATCGAGAATCAGATCCAGCTCTTCTTCTGTCAGTACATTGTGTTGCAAGCACAGCTCACGTACAGACTTTCCTGTCAATATAGCTTCGCGGGCAATGCGTGCAGCAGTCTCATAACCGAGATGAGGATTCACCGCGGTGATGACGCCTACACTTTTTTCCACGTATTCTTTCATGCGCTCGCGGTTTGCTTCGATTCCTTCCAAGCAGTGACGCGTAAAGACATCGAATGCATTGTCCATAATGCTGATCGATTGCAGCAAGTTGAAGACAAGCACAGGCTCCATAACGTTCAGTTCTAGCTGACCTGCCTCAGATGCCAAACAAATCGTATGGTCATTTCCGATGACCTGAAACGCTACTTGGTTGATGAGCTCTGCCATAACAGGATTGACTTTTCCTGGCATGATCGAGGAACCTGGCTGACGTGCTGGCAAGGAGATTTCTCCCAGTCCAGCTCGAGGTCCTGATGCCATCAAACGTAAGTCATTCGCGATTTTAGACATGTTCATCATGCAAACTTTCAGTGCTGCTGATACTTCTGTATACGCATCTGTGTTTTGTGTAGCATCCACGAGATGCTCTGCACCTGTCAGCGGGAAGCCTGTGATATCGGCAAGATGCTTGACTACTGTTGTAATGTAACGCGGGTCAGCATTCAATCCCGTTCCTACCGCAGTTGCTCCCATATTCACTTCGTACAAATGCTGACGAGATTGCTTGATACGCTTGATGTCGCGCTCAAGTACTCGACGATATGCTTCGAATTCTTGCCCCAAACGAATCGGAACCGCATCCTGCAAATGCGTTCTGCCCATTTTAATGACATCATCGAATTCTTTTGCTTTTTGGCCAAATGCATCATGCATCTTATCCATCGTCACGAGCAGCTTTTCCATCAGAGTGAGTGTTGCAATATGAATCGCTGTTGGGAAAGCATCATTGGTAGACTGAGACATGTTGACATGTGTATTTGGGCTCAAGTGGAAATAATCCCCTTTTTTCTCACCAAGCATTTCAAGACCGCGGTTCGCGATTACTTCGTTGGCATTCATATTAATCGAAGTACCTGCTCCGCCCTGGATCGGATCGACGATAAATTGATCATGCCATTTTCCTTGCATGATTTCTTCCGCCGCAGCGACAATCGCATTTCCTAAACGCGGATTCAATCTGGAGACTTCCATATTTGCCATCGCAGCTGCTTTCTTTACCATTGCCATTGCATTGATGAGGGAAAAATGAAGACGATACCCGGTGATTGGGAAGTTTTCCGTTGCTCGCATCGTTTGCACGCCATAATAAGCATCTACTGGAATTTGCTTCTCACCAAGAAAGTCTTTTTCCACTCGAAACGTCTGTTGTTCCATTCTTATCAGACCAGCCTTCTAGGAATAATGGTTGCTACTTCCCCATTCTACCACAGTTTATGCAGGAAGACTCATCCACCTGAAACACTATTATTTGTTTTTGCGTCTTATTATTTGTAAGTACCATTTCATACCAGACAGAATCGAGGGATACCATGAAAAAAATGCTTTTGCTGCTGTTGACGATCGGCTTGCTGCAAGGATGCACGAGTGGCACAGATAGCCCTTCCACTCCAACAGAACAACAGAAGCCACCCGTTACAGCCCAGCCCGAGACACCTGCTTCTGAGCCACCCGCAACCACACAACCACCTACAACGTCTGAGAAGCCACCAACGGAACAACCAGCTCAACAGGAGGCTGTCTATGGCAATGACATTTTCCGCAATGTCACTGTGAAGAAAACTGGTCAGGACACGTTTGAAATCAAAGGACAGGCGCGCGTGTTCGAAGCTGTACTCAATTATGTCGTAGAAGATGGACATAACGAGCTTACGCAAGGTTCCGTGCAGGCTTCGACCGCTGCTCCTGATTGGGGAGATTTTACCCATACACTGAAAGTGAAAAAAGCGGAGCAGAACAGCACACTAACACTGATCTTGTTTGAAACAAGCATGAAAGACGGCAGCCGAAGAATGGAGCTCATCATTCCACTCCCGGAGTAAAGCCTGCAAAAAAATCAGACCCTCTCTATTAAAAAGAGAGGGCCTGATTGAAAGGGTCTATTATTAGATAGCAGTAGACAGTCAGTTGCCGTATGCCTTGCTTTTACTTTTACTCGCCTTGTTCTTCCTTGAAGCATTCCATGCAGAGTGCACCATTGTTCTCGATTTCATACTCGGTCAAGCGAGCCTGGCAAGACTTGCATTGTTTTTCCGTGAGCACTAAGTTCAAGACTATATCTCCTCTCAATGATGTAACGTAGTCTATTTATATTATAACCAAAGATTTATATCAGACAAACAGCTATCTGTTAAAATTTCGTGAATTTTCAAATATAAAAAATAATAAACAAAGAGGAGATCATCATGACCTCACCCTATTTTTCACTTTTCCTAGCAGGGGAGCCGTTTCGGCTGTTTTCCCCTTCTCACATTATCACTTTGATTCTTGTGCTCTGTCTGGTCGTGCTCACCTATTTATTTCGGCAAAAGCTCCAAGCCCCGACAAACCGACTCACCACCCGTTACGTACTTGCGGGTGTCTTGCTTTTGTCAGAGGTTTGTTATCAGCTTTGGCATGTTTATACCGAGAGTTGGACGGCTGCTTACACATTGCCCTTGCAGCTGTGTAGCGTGACCCTCATTCTTTCTACCGTGATGCTAATGACGAGAAGCTACGGTCTGTATGAGATTACGTTTTTTGCCGGGATTGGCGGCGCCATGCAGGCATTGCTTACACCTGAGTTGTTTTATCCATTTCCACATTTTCGCTTTGTGCATTTTTTTGTAGCCCATGCAGGAATTGTCCTTGCTTGCCTGTACATGACGTGGGTAGAAGACTACCGTCCGACCGTCCGTTCGATATGGAAAACGATGGGCTTTTTAAACCTGCTTTTGCTCGTTGCACTTTTCGTCAACCAATGGACGGGCGGAAATTACTTATTTGTCTCACGCAAACCGGACAATCCCAGCCTGATTGACTTTTTGGGCCCGTATCCGTGGTACATCGTTTCATTGGAAGGAGTAGCGCTCGCTTTGTTTTTCTTGTTGTACCTGCCCTTTGTCCGAAAGCAGCCGATGGCGAAGGAAGTCAGGAGCGATTTGTCTGTCTGAATTACGCTTGCTGCTCGTTTACCCAATCTGTGACACACTGCAAAAAGCGTTTGGCAGCCGGTGACTGCTTGGAAAAAGAGGTTGCTGCCACCCCCAGCGAACGGTAATGCTCCCCTTCGAGCGGGATCATCCGGATATTTGCAGGCAAGCGGAACAAGATCATTTCCGGAAGGATGCTGATCCCGAGCCCATTTTGCACCATGGCAATAATCGCGTGATCATCTCCCACTTCATATTTGATTCGCGGCTCGATCTGATACTGGGTCAGCAAACGCTGTATATCATTGTCACAGCCCGTCTTCGGCATGATAAATGTCTCTTCTGCCAATCGGCTCACATGCACCCGCTCCTCTTTGTAGAGCGGGTGTTCCTCTGTCACCAGCAAATACATCTGATCCTTTTTCAAAGGAATCCATTCCAAATCCTCTGTTGTCGGTAAGGAGACGAAACCAAAATCAATCTCTCCACTTTGAATCCAACTCTCAATTCCATCGTAATACCCTTCCATCAGCTTAATCTCGATCGCCGGATACTGGTCTTGGAACCGCTTGAGGATTCCCGGAAGCCACTGTGTGGATACACTCGTGAACGTTCCAATTCTCACCGTCCCGACCTCCAACCCATTGATGGCAAACACCTCTTGTTTCATCCTCACATGACAGCGCAAGGTCTCGCGCATGAATGGAAGCAGTCGCTCCCCATTACTCGTGAGGCTAATGCCCGATCGTCCCCTTGTCAAAAGCGAAAACCCATATTCCCGCTCGAGACTCGCAATCGCATGACTAATCGCTGATTGTGTCAAACCCAGTATTTCTCCAGCTTTGGTTAAGCTCCCCGACTCAATAACGGTGATCACTACCTCAAACTTGTTCAAACTCACCCTTCTTCGCCTCCTTTTTCATGAATTCGATTCATGAAAACCATCACAAACATTCATTTTTCTTATTCAAACGATACTCGTATACTGTTTATGGCGCAACACGGATTAGGACCCGATTTTCTCGGGCAAGGAGGCTTATCTCATCATGAAACCGCAAGTGAAAGCCGATTTGGCTATGATTTTGGTCACCCTGTTTTGGGGAACCTCGTATGTGTTTATGCAAATGGGATTGAAGGATTTGGAGACCTTCAATTTGATCGGAATCCGCTTTGGCATTGCTTTTCTACTAGCTGCCGCCTTGTTCCATAAACGCTTGCGTGGCACGAATCGAAAAACATTGCTCCATGCGTTCGTACTCGGTGCGCTCCTCTTCGGGGTTTTTGCCACCGTCACGAACGGAGTGAAATCGACGACAGCTTCCCAGGCAGGCTTTCTCGTTAGCTTGACTGTTATCTTTGTTCCGCTCTTATCTATTCTTTTGCGCAACCGCCCGGAAAAAAGAGTCTTCGTGGGCGCTGGACTGGCCATGATCGGCATCGGTCTTCTCACACTAAGCGCTGAATTTCGAATCAGCCAAGGAGACCTTTTGTGCATCGCTGGCGCCCTCTTTTATGCTACACATATTACCGTAACGGGCAGATGGGCCAACCAGTCGGATACGATTCAGTTGGGGATTTACCAGCTTGGCTTTACGGCGCTGCTCGGCATTGTTTTTTCATTTGCACTGGAGACCCCTGTATTGCCGCAGACTACAGAGGCTTGGATCGCCGTCCTCGCCCTTAGCGTATTGTGCAGCGCAATCGGCTTTGTCGTTCAAACGGTGGCTCAAAAATATACGACCGCCACGCACACGGGTGTTATTTTTTCCTTGGAGCCAGTCTTCGCTGCCCTGTTTGCCTTCTTGGTCACAGGCGAAACACTGTCTGTTCGCGGGTACATAGGCGCAGGTCTCGTTTTGATCAGTGTGCTGATTGCGGAAATCGATGTGAAGAGCTTGCTGCGCGGAAAGCAGCTGACAAAAAACCCGACTCATCTATCCTGAGTCGGGTTTCGCGTATGGGTTAGGCAAGAGCGCAATCTGAAGCAAATCGACGCCATAAACCAGCGGAAGTCCAGGACTTCCTTTCTTGTCCAGGGCGCCGCTGCTCTGATTTTCGGGTTATTTTTTCAAGACGTGTAGCAAACTTTTCCACCAATGATGGTCATCATGACCTTTGTCGAGAGCAACTCGTCTGGATCGATAGTAAACAGGTCTTTGGAATAAACAGTCATATCCGCATATTTTCCACGAGACAGCGTGCCTTTTACATGATCTTCGTTCGTAACCTGTGCACTGCCCAATGTAAACAGATGAATCGCTTCCTCCATCGTCAGCTTTTCTTGTGGGAAGTATCCATCGTGAGTTTCCCCCGGTGCCTTGCGCGTGACGGCTGCGTGTATCCCCAAAAGAGGATCGATGGGTTCTACTGGTGTATCCGAGCCCGCAGCGCAAATGATTCCATAATCCATCATCGTTTTCCAGATGTACGAGTGTTGAATCCGCTCCTGTCCTACGCGATCCATTACCCACGGGAAGTCTCCTGCGAGAAAACGCGGTTGGATATCTGCAATCCGATGAGGATGCTTCAAGCGGTCCAGCAGGTCCGGCCGCAAGATTTGTGTGTGTATGAGGCGGTCCCGGTAGGCCACTGCCGGAAACTGATCCAAGCTATCCAGCACCATCTCCAGTGCTTTGTCGCCAATGGTGTGTACAGCAATGGGCATCCCGAGTCCACGTGCTTGTCGTACCAGCTCTGTCAGCTCGTCTTGCTCATGCACAGGATAACCGCTGGTGCTCGGATCATCAGCATACGGAGCTGACAGGTAAGCCGTCCTGCGTCCTAATGCCCCATCTGCAAAAATTTTCACCGCACCGATTCGCACATGAGCGTTGCCATAACCAGCCGTCATCTTTAAGTCGCGCAGCTCATGCATATGCGGGTAGTAGACAAGCAAATTGCTGCGCAGCGCAAGCTCTTCGCCATTGATGAGCTCATCATAGAGTCGATACGTTTGCGCAAGTCCGCCCAATTCACGCAAATCCTCCGTATGCGCCCCTGTCAATCCATGCGCCATTGCATAGTGGATCGAGTTGCGCAGGCTTTGCTTCAACTGATCGTAGTCAGGTCTTGGAATATGCTTCGTAATCAGGTTGGAGGCCGTTTCCAACAACATGCCTGTTGGCTTTCCGCTCATAGGATCATGTACGATGACTCCCCCCGCAGGCACCTCCATGTCACGTTGATAGCCACTTAGCTCCAATGCCTTGCTGTTGACCAAATTCGCATGTCCACATATTCGCGCCAGAAGAATCGGGCAATGTGGTGCAGCTTGATCAAGTTCTTCGATGGTAGGAATGCCGCCACCATCCGCGAACAAATTCTCATCCCAGCCATAACCTTGTATCCACGCATTTTCAGTTGTGACTTGCGCTTTTTCTTTTAAGAGAAACAGCAGCTCATCCTTGGAGCGAGCTTTGCTCAAATCCAGTTGCAAAAAGGTCAGACCGAGCCATCCCAAGTGCAGGTGGCTGTCAATCAATCCCGGGGTAGCGGTACAACCTTGCAGATCAATGACCGTTGCATCACTGCCTCCGTATTGAAGAAGCATCTCTGCATCGCTGCCAAGGTCATGCACAATTCCATCTCGAACAACTAATGCTTGTACGAACAAATGCCGGGAATCTCCTGTGTAAATGCGTCCATTTCTGAAAATGGTTGTCGCCATCTCGTGACCTCTTTTCTGTTCGCTTCTGTATTTTTCGTATGCCTCCCCTCTTAATTTGTTTGCTTGTAGTCGTTTTCCTCCCTGAAATGAAATAACGTTCAAAAAATTACGACCTTCTTTTTCATTTGGGAAAACATGGTGTTTACTCACTTTCCTGTTGAAAGCAGCAGCGGTAGGGCACGTTATGTTCATGTCCTATTTTTGCGCGGAGGGAACGTATGCAACAAAAAACAAAAAAACGCCTTCCACCCTTCCTTCCCATACAGGAGTCCACTGGTCTGAAAATGTCGCACCATGAGCCTTCTCACCAAAAGTCATCAGGCCGTCTGGACAATCAAGCCAAGCTGCTACTCCTGGTCAACGCTGTGTTTATTGCCGCTGGCGCCCTTTCTGGCACGTTTGTAAACGTCTATTTGTGGAAGGTAAAAAGTCAATTTGCCCCGATCGCTTGGTTTACTTTTTCCGCTCATCTCGCGGGTGCGCTTACCTTTTGGCTTGCGGGCTGGTACGTGAAGCGTCTGAACAAAATGAATGTCCTGCGCGCTGGCATGGCCGTTTCTGCCCTTTTTTATTTGCTCGTTCTTCTGGCAGGTCCCAAAGCTGTCTCTTATGCTGTACCGCTTGGGCTCGTTCAGGGTATGGCGAATGGATTTTTTTGGCTGTCCTTCAACGTGGTGTACTTCGAAATCACGAATGCGGATAACCGCGACCTATTCAACGGTACGGCAGGGCTGCTCGCTTCACTTGGCGGCATGCTCGCTCCATGGATATCGGGCTTGCTCATTACACGGCTTCCGGGCAACAGCGGCTACTCCCTTATTTTCGGGATTTCTCTTGCGCTATTTGTCGTCGGCGTGTTCATCAGCTTTTTTCTGAAAAAACGCCAATCGGAAGGGACGTATTCCTGGAGCTTTTCCTTACGTTGTTTGCGAGAGGAGCGCGAGTGGCGCTGGGCAGCAGGGGCTTTAGCTGGTCAAGGACTGCGTGAAGGTGTATTCGGCTTTGTGATCGGTCTACTCGTCTACATTGCCACGAAAAGCGAGATGACTCTCGGCAACTACTGGCTGACTACATCTGCCGTCGGACTTGTGAGCTACTTCCTGATCTCCAAATGGTTCACTCCCCGCTTTCGCAAGTGGGGAATGCTCACTGGTTCTGTCATCATGTGGGGGATTCTCTTCGTATTTTTTTGGCAGGTGAGCTTTACAACACTGCTTATTTTCGGGATTGCCGTGTCCATTGCTTACCCACTGTTTTCAGTGCCCATGCTTTCCACGATTTTTGATCTGATTGGCACGAACGAAGAGAGCGCCCGCAATCGAGTCGAGTATGTCGTGCTGCGAGAGTTCGCTCTGGACGTTGGTCGGCTGGTGGGGATTCTGATCTTTCTGCTGGTAACGTCTTTGAGCGTCTCTCCTCTTACACTGAATTGGTTGATTTTGTGTATCGGAATCGGCCCACTCATCGCATGGTTTTGCATGACCAAGCTATTCCGTCACGTTCCTGCTGCTAAAAAAGCAGACAATTGAACGAAGCGTGCACCCAGGAGAAAACAAAACCCGCTTCGGCTGACTTGCCTGGCGGGTTTTAGCAACAAAAAACCTTTCCCACTCGGAGGCTAGCTCCCAGGAAAGGTTGCGCTGGTTTTTTCGATTATGATTGGGCTACTTTTTCTTTCGCTTTCGTTACGATGTGGTGACCGAGCGGCAAGCCGCGCTGCTCCAGCTCATCCGCTGTCACAATATGGAGCGTCTCACTTTTACACGGCATGGGCATCAATCCGCCCAATGGACTCATCACTCTTCCGATCGTGTCTGTCTCAATGAGCACGTACAGGCCTTTTTCCTCCAATTGTTGCATGAATTCTCCCCAACGCTTGGAAGTAATTTGATCGGCGTGCTTGGTGAATATGACACCCATTTCTTGTGCTAGCATGCAAAATCTCCTTTGTTCTATCCGTCAAATATATGCTTCAAAAGATAATCTAACAATACAGGGAAACCTCCCTTCTGGCAAAATCCGTGTAAGCCAAAAAAACACGAAAAACGGTTGTTTTTGACCGCTTTTCGTTTCAGGAATCTCACATCTTCCTCGCACACACCGTTTCAACGCGGCACGCTGTTTTTTGCCGCTTGCTTTTGAAAAAGAGGCCTATTTTTGCCGATTTCCTGAGTAATTCTCATATCTTGCCCATCATGTACCTGCATTTCTTCGATTTAGAAGCTCGCTGCCAGCTCCACATGCAGCAATCGGGCAAAAGGAACCCAGTGAATCTCGGAGCCTGCCCGAAGCTTGAGGCGTCTCGCCGCTTGATCAATATGGATAATGTGGGCAGACAGGCGTCGCGGCTCTCGCCCGTCATAATAGGTCAGTGTCAGGATACTCTCTGTCTGAAACGCCTGCCATACCAGCTCGCTCAAGGCGCTGAGCTGCTCCTGATCCAGCTCGGGTGGTACATAGCGGCGCTCTTCTTCCTTGATCCGCAAATACATTTCCCGATGCTCCGGCAGCACAAACCGACTGGCCACGAATACATTTTCCTTTTTGGACACGCGTTTTTCCCTCATTGCTTGTTCTCTCCTCGCTGTTCATATCGGGTCCATAAATGGACGAGCTCCTGACACTCTGCCCGCAATACCTCAATCGTATAGATCGCTTCTCGCACATACCCGCGTTGTCGATAGTGGACGACATACATATGTCCCTGACGTCGTGAGCTGACGACTGTGCACCCTCTTTGCCGCAGGATGCGACGCAGCTGGTGATGCTGCCGCTCCGCCCACCGCGAGAGCTCATTGAACATCATCTGATAAGAAAACTTCAACGGCACAATCCGCATCTGCCCCAGATCGGCCATGACCGCCCGAAACAAAATGCCAAATAAAATATACTGGCGTATCATTTCCTGCTCGTCAGACACCATCGGCTCCGTCACTTGTAGTGTCCTCCGATCTTACGTGCACGCTCTTTCGCCTGTCCTGCTTCCAATACAGAGGTGGCGCGCAGGATGGCGTCCTGACCGTATCGGGTCCGGATATCATCCATAGCTTGTGCCAACGAACGCCGCTTGTGATTGTCCGTGAACAGATTGAGTTGTACCACGTTGTCAGGGACAAGCTGCCCCAGATTGACCCCGATACTGCGGACGGGCGTTTCCTGCCAGTGGCGGTCAAACAGAAAGCAGGCCGCTTCGTACAAAGTCATGGCATCATTCGTCTGCTCCGTGAGCTTCATCTGCCGTCCAAAGCCCGTTCCAGCAGCCAAATCAGCTCCACGACAGCCCACAGACAGAACGGAGCCCATCAGCTCCTTTTTCCTCGCCCGACGGCACACTTCTTCGCACAGCTCTAAAAGCACCACTTTGATTTCCGCTGCTGTATGGTAATCCCGCGGCAACGTCATGTGATGACCGATCCCTTTTTGTGAATCATAGGAATCCAAAGCCACAGGTGAATCGTCGATTCCGTGAGCCGTGCGCCACAGCACTTCCCCGTTTACTCCCCAATGCCGGGTGAGGATGGCTGGCCTCATATCTGCAAGCTGCCCGATCTGATAGACGCCCATTCGATGAAAATGACGCTTCATGCGTGAGCCTACGCCGAACAGCTTTTCAATCGGAAGCTTCCAGAGCGTATCCGCTAACGTTTCCCGCTTGAGCCAAAAAACGCCTTCTTCCCGTTTCTTGGCGAAATTATCACAGGCCATCTTGGCCAATACCTTGTTCTCCCCGATGCCTACCCGACAGTTGATTCCTGTCTCCATCCAGACGCGCTGCCGAATCTGTGCAGCCATCTGCATCGGATCACCAAACAGGTGAACGCTGCCTGTCACGTCGAGAAACTGCTCGTCGATCGAGTACGGCTCCACCTTGTCGGTAAATGCCTCGAATATGCGAGTGATTTGCATGGAGATGCGAATGTACATCTCCATGCGCGGACGAACAACGACGAGCTGGCGACACTTTTGCTGCGCCTGCCACAGCGCTTCGGCCGCGACCACTCCGTATGACTTGGCAATCGGACACGCTGCCAGCACGACTCCACTGCGCCGCTCCGGATCACCCGCGACGACAATCGGTTTGTTTCGCAGCTCTGGATTGGCCCCTTTCTCGATACTGGCATAAAAGCTCTGCATGTCGATCAAAAATACGATCCGCTTGTTCGCATTGGACATACGATCATCCCCTAAATAAGAACTTATGTTCCCTTGTTGCTTTGTTCTTATTATAGCAAACAAACGTTCGTTTTTATGCCTGTCTCGCGCAAAAAAAAGCTAGTAATTATTTCCTCTCGGATAAGCACACATCGGTAGGTGTTCCGCAAGCGAGAGCGAATCCAATAAAGGGTTACTTTTTCACGACAGGAATCCAAATTTCGCTTCGGAAGGTTGGGGATGAAGTGTCTTTATTTTCGTTCCACAAAATCTCCGGACCCTCAGCCTGTTCATAACCAGAGGATAAAAACCATTCCGAATAAATCCGGGCCCAGACATCTTGCAGCGTATCGGGAAAAGGACCCACTGCTTCGAAGACCGCCCAGGTGGAAGCAGCAACTTCAAGTACTGCCAGGTTGTCTGGATAAGCTTTTGTAGTGGCTACGCCGATATAATGATCGAGCTCGCCATATTCCAGCCGACCTTCTGAAAAGTTCGTGGACGCACTGATCAGTCCTAGTGGTTCGATATCGGATAGCGACTTCAGCTGCTGGATCGTCTCCCTATCTAATGAAGCCCACATAGCCGCAATCTCTGGATTGACTCCACGATAAATCAGCGGGACTCTTTTTTTCAGACCCACAATACGAAATGCCTCTTTTTCTTCCATGCGGTAGTTCATGGCACTGCCTCCTTTTATGGATAGATGAAAGGTCATTCGTGGATAAGCCTTCAAGGGTTGGCCGATATGTCTGGCTTCTGTCGGAGTGACTCCATGCACATTCTGAAAAGCTCTGGCAAAGGAATCAGCCGATCCGTATCCGTATTTGATCGCAATGTCAATGATCCGCTCGTTGCTGTCCGCAAGCTCAAAAGCTGCAAGCGTAATGCGCCGACGCCGGATGTACTCGGATAGCGGAACACCAGCGAGAAAAGAAAACATTCTTTTGAAGTGATACTCGGAGCAGCAAGCTACCCGGGCGATTTCTTTATAGTCAATCTCGCTGGTCAAATTGTCTTCGATGTAGTCCAGAGCCTCATTCAGCTTTACAAGCAAATCCATGGTAATGACCTCCCTTTCCTCCTCAGAATAGCAGATGCAAAATCGGGCGATCCGACATTTCGTGCACGATGATGACGGGTCGATCTTGTGAAAAAAACGCCTATTGAAAGGAGCTCTATCACATGACAACGACTTCCCCTCTGCTCCCCCAAATCGGAGCTATTTTTGTAGCCGTCAGCGACATCGAGCGCGCACGCGACTGGTACTGCCGTCTCTTGGGCATTCCCATAGACGGTGAAATTATGTTCGGGCATATATACTGCATTCCTTTGCAAAGTGGACTGACACTCGTCCTGGACAGCAAAATCTTTCCGAAGCGTATCACAGATGATGCCCCCTTGTTTCATTTCAACACACTGGATATCGAAGCCTCCTATGCCTTTCTCAAAGAGAGCGGAGTCGAAGTCGTCACCCCTATCCAGCATGGCCACTGGTTCAACTTCCGCGATCCCGACGGCAATCTGATTATGGTAAGCCAATGTTAAATGAAAGAGGAGATACACGCATGACCATCCACTTGCGCCGAACTACACCGGCAGACATTCCTTTCGTATGCGAAGTAGAAAATGCACCAGAGAATGCCCCGTTCATTATTCCGTGGAGCGCAGATCGGCACCATAACGCTCTTGGCGACCCGGACATCCTCCATATGATTGCCGAGAAAAAAGAAACAGGCCACCCCGTCGGCTACGTCATCATCGCCGGGCTGACCAATCCTCATCAAAGTATTGAACTCATCCGTATCACAATCGCAGCAAAGGGGAACGGCTACGGTCGCAACATCCTGCGTCAGATCAAGCAGTGGGCATTTATCGAGCAAAAGGCCCATCGGCTCTGGCTGGATGTAAAAGAAACGAACGACCGCGCCCGCAGCCTTTACGTATCCGAAGGGTTTCACATAGAGGGCACCTTGCGCGATTGCCTAAAAGCAGGCGATACTTACGAATCCTTGATCATTTTATCGATGCTGGCAACGGAATATGACGCTTAAGGGGCAAATGCGTCCGGAGTCGTGACGTAGAGCCATTTTCCATCGTTGCTCGCTCCCAGAATCGATACACTTGCTGGCAGTCCTTTCACCAGCACAGATTGTTGCTTACGATCGGCATCGAACAGGAAGAGCGACGAAACGGACTCCGCCCCTTGTTCAGCTTTTTCCCAATCGATATAAACCAAATGGTGAGTGCCTGGAATCCATACCGCTTCTGGCTTCATTTCCATCAGTTTGACGTCGCCCTTAAACACTCCTGCATTCCAATACATTTGATAGGCGCCATCCGTCGACTGAATATAGCCAGACCACGCTTCTTTGGGAACCGGTGGATTCCAGCTGATCACCTTGCCTGACTGCCAATCGTAGCGTTGACGAAGCTCTTCGAAGCTATCTTCCTCTGTTCTCATTTCAAACGTCGCGTAACGTCCACCATCCATAAAACTAACGGGCTGGACTTGCCCATTCATCTCGTCTGTTGGAACCCATCCTTTGATGACACCTGGGAGGCGCCGTTCTTTTCCAGTCTCCAAATCGTACACGATCAGATCGAGGTCCTTTTTCTGTTCGGTCTTGCCCACTGCCATCAATACATGCTTGCGATCATGGCTAAAGCTGGCTCCATGTACGTATCCATCTACCTTGACACGAATGGCAAACTCGCTTTTCGGTACTTCTGTCCCTTTCGGTGGATGAGCGAAAAAGAAGCCGCGACGATCTGCCATGAAATCGCCTGCACCGCTGTAGTTGTCAGTCAGCTCCACTGGATAAGCAGTCAGCTCTTTTGTCTGTGTGTCATAAATCGAATACAGCATGGCGAAACGGGCATCGCACTCGCAATATTCTGTAAATCGCTCCAGTAGCACATACCGTTCCTCGGGGTCGATAAACTGCATGGGAGTCCTGACGGCAAAGTCCGTCATTTTCTCTTTCACCTTGCCATCGACTGAGACTCGCCAAATCTGAGACGGAGCAAACACCACCGCCGAGAAATCATTTGTATCGCCAAAGACGGTTCCCTTTACCTTCTTCGCTCCTGCTACGCTGACAACATATTCCGTCCAGCTTCTGTCCTTGGCAAGCTCAGGAAGGGTAGCCAGCAATTGCAGTTGACGGTCGTGCACCCAGTGAAACGTAAAAATCGGCTCCACGAAACCCAAATCCTCTTTTTTGGTCTCTTCCTGGGCATTTTTGCGGATGGCCTCTTCGACTGTTCCACGGTTCACGGCTTCCTTAAAAAAGATAGTGTACGCCTGTGGTGCAGGTCCCACAACCGTTCTTCGAGGAGAGCGGAGCTGTGGTGCATCGTTTAGCTGTATAACCACGTCTTCTTTCATCGCCGCGTAGTCGTAAGGCAGTTCCTTTTGCTTCCATTCCTTTGTCGTTTGGCTAGTCGTATGAGATGGGCCAGTCTGAGCAATCCGACTGTCCGTGGAAGTTGCTTGCGCGAAGTCGGATCCTGTCATGATAAGCAATGCGAACACAATGGACATACTCATTCCCCGAATTTTTCGCAAAGACAAAAAACTCGCCTCGCTTCCTAGAAAAATTTACCTTACAGAGGATAGACGTCGAGAGCTTGCTTAAGGTTTCACCCCACAAAAGAAAAAGCCTTCTCACACGCGCTTGAACGTGGGAAGACTTTCCTTTCTTAATCGAAGACGACACCGTCGAGTACGCCCTCATTCTTCAAATAGTCACGCAGCCAGTGATACTTTTCGTCACGCCAGAAGGAGTCCTCTGCTACCAGCTTGACCGTCTCCTGTCTCGCTACCTCCAGCGCTTTGTAATCACTTAATAAATCAGCGACTTTAAACTCCGGCAAGCCGCTCTGCTTGGTTCCAAAAAAATCACCCGGTCCGCGCAATTCCAAATCGCGCTGCGACAGCTCAAATCCATCCGTCGTCTCGCACATGACACGCATCCGCTCTTTTCCAATCTCGGATTTCGGATCGGCGATCAGCACACAATATGACTGTTCAGAGCCACGTCCTACGCGCCCGCGCAATTGGTGAAGCTGAGCAAGACCAAACCGCTCCGCATCATAGATGACCATATAGGTAGCATTCGGCACATTCACACCGACCTCTACGACCGTTGTACTGACCAGGACAGCGTGCTCTGCGGCAAGAAAGGCTTGCATGACGGCATCCTTTTCTTTCGCGGGCAGTCGCCCATGCATCAGGCCTACGCCGAATTCAGGGAAAATGTGTGTGAGCTGAGCATGTACATCAATCGCATTTTGCACATCGAGCTTTTCGGATTCCTCGATAAGCGGACAAATCACGTAGGCCTGTCGTCCTTTTCGTAGCTCATCCCGCATTTGCTCCAGCACAGCCGGAAACTGATCATGCTTTTTCCATGTCGTCTCAATCGGTTTGCGCCCCGCAGGCATTTGATCAATCGTAGAAACGTCCATGTCGCCAAATGCCGTAATTGCCAGTGTTCTCGGAATTGGCGTTGCAGTCATAAACAAGACATCAGGGGACAAGCCTTTATTCCGTAAAATTCGCCGCTGCTCCACACCGAATCGGTGCTGCTCGTCCGTAATCACGAGACCAAGACGAGAAAAAAAGACATCCTCTTGAATGAGCGCATGGGTACCGACTACGACATCGATTAACCCCATTTGCAGAGAGCCGATGACTTCGCGTCTACGTTTCGCCGTCAGCGAGCCCGATAAGAGCGCAACTTGAATGCCGTAATCGGATAGGAGCTTCGTCAACGACTGCACATGCTGCTCGGCGAGAATCTCCGTCGGTACCATCAACGCTCCTTGATAACCTGCTTTCACCGCAGCAATCAGCGCGATGGCGGCTACAACGGTTTTCCCCGAGCCTACGTCCCCTTGCAGCAATCGATTCATCGCATGAGGGGCCCGCATGTCGTCCAATATTTCTTTTACTACTCGTTTCTGCGCATCTGTCAGTGGGAACGGCAACCCTTTGACAAATTCCCGGACCTCTTCCATCGGAATCGCCAAAGCAACGCCTTCCGTTTGCTGCCGATTAATCTTGCGCAATGTTTGCATTTTCAACTGGAATAAGAAAAGCTCCTCGAACATAATCCGTCGCCGCGCTTGACGACCATCTTCCGCATTTTCAGGAAAATGAATCGAATGAAAGGCATCCTTCCGCGGCATCAATCGGTAGCGCTCCACGATATCCGCAGGAAGGATCTCAGGTATCTCCTTGCCATATTGACGCAACGCCTGTTGAATGGTTTTGCGCAGCAGTGTATGCGTCACATCCCCGCCAAGTGGATAGACAGGGGCGAGCTCGCCTCTTTTTGTCGCGCGTTCGGAGTCTACTTCTGTCATTTCGCTCACTGTGATTTGTAGCTTGTGCTTGTCCCATTTTCCCGTGACGAGTATTTCCTTGCCTGGCGACAGCCTGCTTTTGACAAACGTCTGATTGAACCAGACAGCCGTCACCACGACACGGTCCATGACAACCTTGACGGACAGTCGTGATTTTCTTTTTCCAAAAAAACGAACAGAGGGTTCGCCGTACACCGTACCTGCCAGCGTGACCCTCTCTCCGTCTTTTACTTCAGTCAAATCGCGCACACGGTAATCTTCATAGCGAGACGGGAAATACTCCAGCAAATCGCCAATGCTGTTGATTCCCAGTCCTGCAAATGCCTTCGCTCGCTCTTCCCCTACCCCGTGCAAAAGGGAGACGGGCGATTGATATGCACCAGCCATCTTACTTCTCCATCCGTACGCCGAACACTTTGGCTTCGATCATGCGACCCGTTTGCGTGGCAGCAAGACCACCCTGTGCGGTTTCCTTCAGCGTAGTCGGCATAGCACAACCGATTCGGTACATGGCATCGATGACTTCATCTGTTGGGATTACGCTCTTGATGCCTGCCATTGCCATATCTGCGGCTACTGTCGCAATCGCTGCTCCCATCGCATTTCGTTTGACACATGGTACTTCAACCAGTCCGGCTACGGGGTCACAGACCAGACCGAGCATATTTTTCAACGCGATCGCTACTGCTTGGGCAGATTCCTCAGGCGTACCGCCAGCCATTTCTACAATCGCCGCAGCAGCCATGGCTGTTGCAGAGCCTACCTCTGCCTGGCAACCACCCGCAGCACCTGAAATAAACGCATTATTGGCAATGCAATACCCGATAGCGCCTGCCGTGAACAAATAATTGACCATTTCTTCACGGGTCGGCTGCAGCTTGTCAGATACGGCAAACAACGTGCCTGGTACAATGCCGCATGCTCCTGCTGTAGGCGTTGCGACAATCGTGCCCATTGCTGCGTTTACTTCATTAACCGCCACAGACATCGAGACTGCATTCAAAAGTGTGGGACCGGACAAAAACGTCTTGGTCTCCATGTATGTTTGCAGCTTCTTCGCATCGCCGCCCGTCAACCCGCTATGCGAGCGAATATCTTCGGTAAGCCCGCGACGCACTGCTTTTTCCATTACATCGAGGTTGGCGTACATATCTTGCATAATGGCATCCCGACTGCGCTGGGAAACTTCCATTTCTGCTTCAATCATCACCTCGGAGATCTTCTTCCCCTGGGATTCGGCCAACTCTACTAGTTCAGCCACATTACGAAACATCTGGTTGTTCACTCCTCTAATCCTGCTCGTCCTTTTGCTTAGTTCAATGCGAGCAGGGATACGTCAAAGATATGGGGAATTTGACGAATTTCCTCCAGTACTTCCGGGGAGATCGTCGAATCCGTTTCGATTGCCATCAAAGCACGCGAACCGCGTGTATGTCGAGACACTTCCATGAGTCCAACGTTAATGTTGTGCTGCGTCAGCACCTTTGCCACAGCCGCAATCATCCCGAAGCGATCTTCATGCAGAACCAAGAGCGTCGGTGTATCGAAGCCCAACTGAAAGGAAAACCCGTTCACTTCCAACACTTCGATCTTCCCGCCACCAATGGAGACACCAACGATTTCAATCTGACGCTCATCATCAGACAGCTTGATCCGCGCCGTATTCGGGTGCTCTGTCAAAATGTCAGAAGTGGACAACTCCACTTCCATGCCAGCTTTTTCTGCAATCACCAGCGAATTTTTCAGACGCAAATCCGACGTGTCAAAGTCAAGAATTCCTGCAACAGTCGCCACATCAGAACCATGTCCTTGATACGTTTTTGCAAATGAACCGTAAAAAACAATTTCTGCTCGCAAAGGCATTCTGCCAAACAGCTTGCGAGCCACACGACCGATACGGGCTGCACCAGCCGTATGGGAGCTAGATGGTCCAACCATAATTGGACCGATAATATCAAATACGCTTTTGTACTTCAACCGGTTCTCCTCCCGAATCACAAGGGGTTCAACAAGATTCACTCTCATTGTATCCTACAGCCTTTGAAAGCGCTACAGAGGAAACTGTACGTAAAGCAATCATAACCGATTTCCGGAGGCAACATGCGGTCAAATCAGGATAAATGAAAAAACTCCCTTTGAAAAAAATGGGGACGGGAATCTTCTTTATCATTGCTCTACGCCCAATAATCACCAGAACCTCTGTATAAAAAAGAAGCCCCCTGCCTCAGGGAAGCTCCTCTCCATACTGAATATGCCTTACCTATCTTTTACCATGACGATCCCGAGTAGACCGGGACCTGTATGCGTACCGATCACCGGACCAATCTGTTCCAACCAAGAATCCGTTACCGCAAACTCTTGCTTGAGTCGCTCCAAGAGCTCAGCCGCTTGATCGGGAACACTGCTGTGCAGCACAGCGATTTTCACTGGCTCGCCTTGCGCGTATTCCTGCAACGCTTCAAATACGCGATTCAGAGCTTTCTTCGTCCCTCGTACCTTGTCAAAAGCAGAGACGTACCCGGCAGGATCCAGTGTCAAAATCGGCTTGATGTTCAAGAGCGAACCGATGACAGCAGATGCTTTGCCGATTCGACCGCCTTTTTGGAGGAACTCCAGTGTATCCACAATAAAGTATACCTGCACCTCATCCAAGTAACGATCAATCTGATCCAGAATTTGCTCCTTGTTCTTGCCTGCTTGAGCGGCTTTGGCAGCCTCTATGCAGATCATTCCGTGAACAAATGAGGCTTTGCGAGAATCGATCACCGTAATGTCGATATTTTCATCCAACATCGACTTGGCGATCATCGCTGACTGATACGTACCCGATAAGGAACCCGATAAGAGTATGGCAATGATTTGCACGTCCTCGCCATATTTCTCATGGATCGCTTTGTACGCTTCAGCAAATTCAAGCGGAGACGGCTGCGAGGTTGTCGGCATCACGCTCGATTGCTTCAGCTTATCGAAAAACTCCGAAGACGAGATAGTGACCGCGTCCACATACGTTTCCGCCCCAAACATGATTTTTAACGGGACGGCCACGATCCCCAATGACTGCCTCGCAGACGCATCGATATCAGACGCACTGTCGGTAAGAATCACAATTGGCATTCTCGATCGCTCCTCTCCCTGTTCATTCGTTCAAAAAATAGGCTTTTACTCGACAGAAAAAATGAATGGATACAACGGTTGACCGCCTGCCTGGATCTCAACTTCCACATCCGGGTATGAATCGGACAAAGCTTTTTCCAAAGCATGAGCTTGATCTTCTGTCGCATCTTCCCCTAAGAAAATCGTAATGATTTCGGAGTCTTCATCCACCATTCCCAAGAGCAGCGTCGTTGCGCAAGCTAACAAGTCAGGATTTGCTGTGACGATTTCTTTCTCGGCCATGCCGATAAAATCGCCTTCTTTGATTTCTACCTCACCCATTTGCGTGTCGCGAACCGCGTGCGTCACCATTCCGGTTTTCACCTGAGCAATCGCCTTGGTCATCGCTTGCACGTTCGCTTCCGGCTGGGCATCTGCACGGAAGCTGACAAGTGCTGCCAACCCCTGCGGAATGCTCTTCGTCGGTATGACAGAAACCGGAACTTCAGCTAGCTCTGATGCCTGCTGTGCTGCCATGATGATATTGCTGTTGTTTGGCAGGATGATGATGTGCTGGGCATTCAGTCCTGCGACGGCCTTCATGAAGTCCTCTGTGCTCGGGTTCATCGTTTGGCCGCCCTCTACTACCACATGCACACCCATGCTGCGCAGAATCGTAGCGATTCCCTCACCAGCAGCTACCGCGATCAATCCGTATGGAAGCAACTCTGTAGCAGGTTTAGCAGCTGTTTCTGGCTTCGCCTGTCCTTTGTTTTCCTCCGCTTTGAGAATGTTCGCATGCTGCTCGCGCATGTTTTCTATCTTCAGTCGATGCAGGCTGCCGAATTGCTGAGCGTATTGCAGTACGCTTCCCGGATGCTCTGCATGAATATGTACCTTGACAACTTCCTCATCAGAGACGACCAGTAGTGAATCACCCATTGTATCCAGATGACTGCGAAACAGTGCCTCTGAAAACGGCTTTTTGTTCGGCTCGGTGCTATGCGCGACATGAACCATAAACTCCGTACAGTACCCGTACGTGATGTCTTCTGTTTTCATGTGGATTTGTGCATGATGCTGCTCAGAAATGAGCTTGTCCAACTCTTCCTGACCGATTTTGGGTACCGAACGCTCGCGATCGGCGGATAGTTCTTCCCCGCGCAATGCTCGCAAAAACCCTTCATAAATAAACAAGAGACCTTGTCCACCTGAGTCGACTACGCCCACTTCTTTTAGAACAGGCAGCATTTCCGGCGTACGCAACAGCGTAGCTTGCGCCTGCTCGTATGTTTTTTCCATGACAGAGATAATGTCATCTGACGTGCGTGCTGCACGCACAGCCATCTCCGCCGCTTCACGGGCAACAGTCAAAATCGTGCCTTCTACCGGCTTCATCACTGCCTGATACGCAGAGTCAACACCAGCTTTCAAGGCATCGGCAAACTGACGGGCGTTAACCTCATCTTTTCCATTGACTGATTTGCTGAAGCCGCGGAATAACTGGGACAAAATCACGCCGGAGTTACCGCGCGCTCCCATTAACAGACCTTTTGCCAAAGCAGCAGCCGATTCAGTGATTCGGGGGGATTCCTTTCGAGACAGCTCCTCCACACCAGAAGAGAAAGTCAAATTCATGTTTGTCCCCGTATCGCCATCCGGCACAGGAAAGACGTTTAATCCATCCACTACTCTGACGTTGTCGGATAAAAGGTTCGCCCCCAGGTAAACCATCCGGCTAAACAGCACGCCATCTAGACGCGTATGTACCAACTGATGTTCCTCCTTACATATCCCTGTCTGTACGAACTCCCTGCACAAAAATATTAACAGCAGTCACATCAATGCCTACCGTTTGCTCCAAGGTATATCGAACACGGCGTTGAACGTTGCCTGCCACCTCGGAAATTTTCACGCCATAGCTGACGATAATGTGCATGTCCAATACTACTTCGCCATTTGTGTTATGAACGACGACACCTTTGCTCAGGTTGTCTCTTCCTAACAGCTCAGCGATTCCATCTTTCAACGCTTTGCGAGAAGCCATGCCCACAAGTCCAAAAACTTCCATGGCCGCGCCTCCAGCAATCCGTGCGATCACATCTTCTGTAACATCGATCTTTCCTAGCGATGTATTCATTTCCACCGTCATGCAAGGACTCCTCCTCTGTTAAACAGCTTGACCGTCATAGGTAAGCGTAACCATGCTTCCTTACAATTCTACACTAACACTTAATAGAAATGAAGCGTTTTGTCAATCCTATCAACCCTACGAGAAAGACTGGGTAAATCATCTTGTCAAGTATTGCAATTGACAGCAATGTTGTGCTAATATAGTCGAGTATTTGTATTTCCCACAAAGGAAATCCCGTTTAGATGTAACAAGGGAGGTGGATCGTAATGGCACGTCGTTGCTTTGTAACAGGTAAATCTGCTAAAGCTGGAAACGCTCGCTCCCACTCCATGCGCGCAACTCGCCGCACCTGGGGTGTCAACGTACAAAAAGTGCGCATTCTCGTAAATGGAAAACCGAAGCGCGTTTATGTAAGTACTCGAGCACTGAAATCCGGTCTCGTAACTCGCGTATAGTTAATCTCAGCTATGCGAAAAAAAGCACCCTCGAGGTGCTTTTTTGCATTTCCTCCCGTTTCTCCACTCTTCTCCCAAAGGAGGCTCGGGGCCGAGACTTCACTTTTTCTTGTTGAACGCCTCGATGATGCCCCGAATCATGCCACCCAGGAACTTCGGCAACTTGATGGTGTAAAACCGCATGCTACCCCTCCTCACCGAAATTACTACACACGATACAAATACACGCCGGCCCCTATGAGTGCTAATGCCAATAGGCTATACCAAACCCACGGAGGTGCCCAATACAGGAAAATGGTGATTCCCCCGACAGCCAACGCTACCCCGAGAACACGTCGCAAGGCGCCCCCCTGTCGCAGGCGATAGGAGCGCAATCCCATTTCGCGTAAGCACCTCCTTTAGGTGTTCTCAAAAACGTGCATATTACATCATATTCTGCTGTCGGATAAACATGTATCCTGCCACCTGAAAAAAGTATATGTCTAAGAAGTAAAAAATCAGGCAACGAAAACTCGCTGCCTGATTACATTATGTGGATAGTTTGTACATGATACCGATTTTTTCCTTTTTCTTACGCAACTCGATCGCGTGCAGGAAACAGCAGCTGCGATGCGCTGCTAAGCACAACTGTCAAGACGACTCCCGCAATAATCATTTCTGGCAACAGATACGTGATGTTATAAATGAGGGAATATTGCCAGACTGGTACACCTTCTGGCGCGTAGCTGCCAAACCAAATAACACCCGATAGAAAATGGCAGACAAATCGTCCAATCACGCCGATGAGCAAGCCGCTCCACAGTACCATGATTCGTTGCTTCGTTCCTTCGTAGCCAGACAAGCGAAAAAGCCCAGCAAGACCAAGCGCACCAAAAGCAAGAGGATAATCCAGCAACAGCTGAACCGGATGGACAACTGTACTGCCCAAGAACAATTGAAGAAATCCGACAACAAGCCCTGTCATGACACCAGCAGCGAGTCCACGGCGAACAGCGATCAACGCGATTGGTACCATCACCAGGGACACAGAGCCACCCTGTGGCATATCGAAGACCTTGATCTGACTAAAAACAATTGCAAGAGCCGCCATCATCGCCATTTCCAACAAAATGACCAATCGTTGACGATCCAAAATAGTCACTCCCCAAAATAGAATAAATAAAAAATTTTTTACACTGATAATGTTTCTGATTCTAGCCCAAGTCTATGCTCGTGTCAAAGAAAAAAGCCGCTGCCTCATCGGCACTGCGGCTGATTGTATTACCGAACCTTCTCCAAAAACTGCTGGGCACGTTCACTTCTTGGCTTTTGGAAAAACTCTTCTGGTGGCGTATCCTCCAAGAGACGACCATCATCGAGGAATAAAATACGATCTGACACCTCTTCGGCAAAGCGCATTTCATGCGTGACGATTGCCATGGTCATTCCGCTATCAGCGAGCCCCTTCATAACCTCCAGAACCTCCTTGACCATCTCTGGGTCGAGGGCAGAGGTCGGCTCGTCAAACAGCATGATTTGCGGCTCCATCACAAGTGATCGGGCAATGGCTACACGCTGCTTCTGACCACCTGACAAACGTGATGGAAAGACATCCGCTTTGTCTGCCAGTCCTACGCGCGCCAATAGTTCTCTCGCCTTTTTTTCCGCTTCCGCCGCAGACATGCCTTTTACTTTCATCGGAGCATAGGTCAAGTTCTTTAACACTGTCATATGCGGAAACAGGTGAAAATGCTGGAAAACCATCCCGATTTGCTGACGAATGCCCATCACGTCGGCTTTTGGCGCGGTGATTTCCTGTCCGTTGATCGTAATTGTACCCGTCGTTGGTGTCTCCATCAGGTTGATGCAACGCAATAGCGTAGACTTCCCCGATCCAGATGGACCGATGATGGCGACAACCTCCCCTTTACCGATGTTCGTCGAGATGCCCTTCAACACATTCAGTTGCCCAAATGACTTCGTAATGTTATCGATCTTAATCACTGAGTCTCATCCTCCGTTCCAGTACGCGAGCTACCCAAGTCAGGATCATAACCATGACATAGTACAGGATACCGGCCATCATGTATGGCTCAAAATAGCGGAAGATGGTGCCTTTGACCACATTCGCGTTCTGCATGATGTCTGCAAGACCAATCGTGGAAACGAGTGCGGATTCCTTCAAGAGTGCAATTGTTTCATTGACAAGAGCAGGCAAGATATTTTTGACAGCCTGCGGCAAAATAATGTCGAGCATCATCCGGTGATAAGGTACCCCAAGCGCTTTGGCCGCTTCCCACTGCCCTTTATCCACCGCCAAAATTCCACCACGAATAGTCTCGGAAATGTATGCACCTGAGTTTAATGTAAACGTCAAAACAGCTGCTTCCAGTTGTGAAATATTGTAGCCAGTAAGCTGTGGCGTTGCAAAATATACAAAAGTCAGCTGCAAAATCAAAGGTGTCCCGCGGAAAACAGACGTGTAGGCAACCGCGAGCCAGTTCAGCAATTTTACATTCGAAATTTTAATGAGTGCGAGGATGGAGCCCCAGAAAAATCCTAATACAACCGAAATCAAGGTAACAAGTAGCGTGCCCTTTATCCCTTCCAATATGAAAGGAATATAGGGCACGATTTGTTCAAAATCCAAATTCATGCCCATTCTCCCCTCTTGCTGCTTATACAGTTATTCTTCGTTGTCTGGAGAGATTATTGACCGAACCATTTTTGAATCAGCTTGTCCATTTCTCCGTTTTCTTGCATCTTTTTAATCACTTCATTAAATTTCTGTACGTGCGGCGATCCTTTTGGGAACGCAACAGCGGAGCCATTCTTTTCATTTTCTTCCATTGTGGTGAATTGCAGAGAGTCATTGTTTGCCACGAAGCCTTTCGCTACCGTGTCCTCAATAATGGCAGCATCTACGCGGCCCGCTTTTACTTCTTCGACGATCTCAGGCAGCTTGTTCAGTGAAGTGATCTGCAAGCCGGAAACAGTCTTTGCAAGTTCTTTTGCTGCCCCTTCCTGAATAGAGCCGAGCTGTACCGCCACTTTTTTGCCAGCCAATTGCTCAGGCTTGGTCAGATTGCTGTCTTTCTTTGCTACGATTGTATTTTTCGCATCGTAATAGATGGTAGAGAAATCAGCGTTCTTCTCGCGCTCAGGTGTTGCTGTCATGCCCGCCATAACGAAATCCGCGCGATTCGTTTGCAGCGCCGGAATAAGTCCGTCAAAGTTCATGTCGTTAATTTGCAGTTCGTAGCCGAGCTCTTTTGCAATGTATTTCGCGATATCAATGTCAAAGCCGACAATCTCGTCTTTTCCACTGCTCAGATCGTGATATTCATACGGCTTATAGTCCGCAGAAGTAGCCATGACCAATGTTTTCTTGTCTCCAGCAGAAGGTGCAGGTGCTTGTCCTGTTGCGGTTTGATTGCCTGTACCACATCCGGCGATTACCACTGCCGCAAGCATGGAAGTAAGTGCCAGAGAAATAAATGATTTTGTTTTCTTCATGATGAAACCCCCGTTGTTATGATTTTTACGCATAAAGCAGTCTATTCGTAGCATTAATTTGCATGAAAACTTATATTTATGCATCACAATGATTATTTTACTCATAATCTGAACAATTTCAATCATTTTTTACTTGTGTTTTAAACACGGAATATACAGAATTTTATGTACAAATCTTTATTTTTGTGGCAGAAAATCAAACAAGGCTTTATAGTGCTAGTAAAAGGATTTACAGGAGGCTGACATGGAGAAAAATTGGACGTCCTATTTTCGGCAGCAGCTCCCAGAAATTATTGAGGAACTGCGTACATATGTAGAGATGGAAACACCCACCCATAACAAGAAAGCTGTCGATCAATTAGGCAGCCTGATCGCAGAACGCTTTCGCCAATTGGGATGTCGGGTGGAGAGCTTGCCACAAGAGCAATACGGAAATCAGCTGCGCATGGAGTATGGAAATGGCGATGAACAAATCCTCATTCTCGGTCACTTCGATACCGTAAAAGAGATTGGAACATTAGCTGTTGAGCCTTGTCGCGAGGAAAATGGCCGACTCTATGGGCCTGGTACATACGACATGAAAGCAGGGATCGTTTTTAGCTATTTCGCCCTGCGTGCCATGATGGAACATAATCTTTCGCCCAAACATAAGCTCGTCTTTTTTTGGAACACCGATGAAGAGATCGGCAGTGTTTCCTCCGAAATGCTCATTCGAGAGGAAGCAAAAAGAAGTAAATATGCATTGGTACTGGAGCCCGCTGCTGGAGATGGCTCTTTGAAAACAAGCCGCAAAGGCGGCGGAGACTTCATTCTGAAAGTAACAGGCCGCGCTGCACACGCAGGCAATGATCACGCCAAGGGGATCAATGCGATTGCTGAGCTGGCTCACCACGTCCTCGCGATTCAATCGTTTACGAATTATGAAGCGGGCACAACCTTGTCTGTCGGCACCATTACAGGTGGAAGTGCATCAAATGTCGTGCCTGACTTTGCCATGACTGAAATTGATGTCCGTATCCAAAGTCGCGAGGAAAGCGAACGCATTACCCGATTGATGAATCAACTGACCCCTGTCCATCCGGAAGCCAAGCTGTTCGTGGAAGGCGGAATCACCAAACCTCCTATGGAACGAACCGCTGGTACCGAGCAACTGTTCTTGCACGCACAGGAACAAGCGCGTCTGGAAGGTTTTGAATTGACGGAGCAAGGTGTCGGTGGAACAAGCGATGGAAACTTCGCCGCTGATGCCGGAACACCAACACTTGACGGTTTGGGACCTGTTGGTGATGGAGCCCACGCTTCTCATGAGCATATCGTCATTGACGCTATTCCTGGCAGGATTGCCGTCATGCTTCGGATGTTTTTAACCTTGTCATAATAATTTTACAGGTGTATAATTTTATGGAAAATTAAGGCTCCGTCTACTTAACGACGGAGCCTTATCTGCACTATTTTTGAATGGGCAATCATATATATTCCTATTCGAATAACAAGGAGAGGGAAAACATGGAATCAATCACCACATCGCCAAGCAATCCCGTAGGATTTTGGCTCCGACTCGGTGCCGGTCTGCTAGATGCAATCATTGTCGGACTACCGCTACTACTGATCACCTATATCATTACAGGCAATACAGAAGACAATCTTGTTACCAATATTATCTCCTCGCTCTACAGCCTACTCGTACCTGTATTTTGGCATGGCTATACGGTGGGAAAAAGAATTGTCGGTATTCGCATCGCCCGAATCGATGGAGAGCCGGTAGGAGTCGGAACTATGCTGTTACGCAACTTGGTCGGAGGAATCGTGTACGTCATTACACTCGGTCTTGGTATCATCGTCAGCGCCATCATGATTGCTGTTCGCCAGGATAAACGCTCGATCCATGATTTGATCGCCGGTACGTATGTAACCTCGAATCAGCCTTAATTACCATTCATCATACATAAAAATAGCAACTCTGCGACGAGCCCCCTTGGAATCAAATCCAAAGGGGCATTTTTATTAGATTGGCGCCCACAACAGCATGTCCCGACTAGAAAAGACCGGATATAATCATCCGGCCTTTTTCACGTTTATTGGAACAGCACCTTATCAGTTTTTGCATCCATAAACACCATTGTTGTGTAAGGCGGTAGGCTTGCCCGTACTATGATATAAGGTGTGTGCACCGCTGGCATTGTAATATCTTCTGGAGCAGGATTTGTCAGCTCTACATATACCGTGAGCATTTCCCATCCTTGCTCTGTTCCAACAACCTTCAAACCATAGCCAGAGGTAGGCACTTCACCACGGGAGACTACATACAAGTCACCTTGGCGATGTACACCCTTCTTCGCCTTTACTTTCCCTACGAAAGCTCGTTCAGCCGCTGACAATGTACTTTCTTTTTCGATAGACAATTTTTTCGTTTGCACGTCTACTTGAGAAGCCGTGATCGACTCCGAATGTTTTTGTTCAGCATGCACGGCAGCTTGTGAAAATGGCAGAATGGAGAGAATGGTGAGAACCGCTACACTGTTTTTCCATAACGATTTCATACATGATCAACTCCTGATTTTTTTTAGAGGGCGAGAAACATTTCTTGATACTGGCCAGTATCTCTCAGATAGGAAATTTTTACCATCTATCTGGATAATTTGATTTAATCATTATATTTATTAAAAAGCAATATTTTCCAAAATGTTTTATTTTTGTTAATTAACTTTTACCATATATACCCAAAAATCCTTGTTATAGCAAGAATAATTCAATTTTATTCAATTTGTAATACGAACGATAATTATACTTTTATTTTTATTATTAATTGATTTATCATATAATTAGTTATAATATTCAGATGATTACAAACCGATTATAAACAGAGGAAGGCACAAAAAAGCTGACGCCGATTGCATATCGTCGTCAGCTTACAGGAGCTAAGTGTTTTTCTTATTGTCCACGAATTGCAGCGATTGCTTGACCGCGATTTTCCTGATTGAATACGGCGCTTCCCGCAACGAGGACAGTGGCACCTGCTTCCTCGCACAAACGTGCTGTTTGTGCATTGACACCGCCATCGATTTCGATTTCCACATGCCCCAAACCACGTTCGTTCAGCATTTGACGCAACTGGGCAACCTTTGGCACAACGCTGTGAATGAACTTTTGTCCACCAAAACCAGGGTTCACTGTCATAAGGAGAACCATATCCAAATCAGCGAGGACTGGCTCGATCGTGGAAATCGGTGTAGCCGGGTTCAATACCACTCCCGCTTTCACACCTTGCTCCTTGATCAAGTACAGCGTGCGATGCAGATGACGGCATGCTTCCTGATGAACCGTAATCCAGTCTGCCCCACTTTTCGCGAATTGCGGAATGTAGCGATCTGGTTCCTCAATCATCAAGTGCACATCGAGAGGCAGCTTGGTCACTGGGCGAATCGCCTCCACAATCAGAGGACCGATCGTAATGTTTGGAACGAAGTGTCCATCCATTACATCCACGTGAATCCAGTCAGCTCCTCCCTTCTCGACATCGAGAATTTCTTCACCCAGACGGGCAAAATCAGCAGATAGGATAGAAGGTGCGATTTTTACCATGGTTTGTTCCTCCGTTGGTATTCTTTTAGCTCGTCGCGGAATTGTTTGTAGTGCTCGTAGCGCTGTTCGCTGATCTCTCCAGCCTCCAGCGCGGCCTGAACAGCACAAGCTGGCTCGCTTACGTGTAGACAGCCACGGAACTTGCATTCCGAGCTGCGATCGGCAAAGTCCCGGAAGGATTCCGCCAGGTCAAGCTCGGAGAAATCGATAAATTCCAGTGAACTGAAGCCCGGTGTGTCTGCCACATAGCCGCCGCCCGCAAGCGGAATCAGCTCGACATGACGCGTTGTATGCTTTCCACGTCCGAGCTTTTGGCTGACATCTCCTGTCTGCAGGCTGACACCCGGGAACAGCATGTTGATCAGAGAGGATTTGCCTACACCTGACTGACCGGCAAAAACCGAAATACGGTCCCGCAAAATCTCACGCACGTCCTCTACACCACGCTCATCGGCCGTGGAGGTCGGAATCACGCGGTACCCGATCGCTTCATACTTCTCCACGATTTCGGTTACCTCTTCTTCCGACACTTGATCGGCTTTGGATAAGACAATCACGGAATCAATCCCTGCATGCTCCGTGTGCGTCAGGAACTTGTCCAACAGCAACGGACTGAACATCGGCTTGTACATCGAGAAGACAAGTACCGCCTGATCCACATTGGAAATGGGCGGACGAACCAACTCATTCGTCCGTTCGCCCACCTCCATGATATAGCCTTCTTCCTCATTGATCACATCGTAGACGACCCAATCCCCAACCAGTGGGTTTACTTTTGCGTCTTTTTTCTTGAAGAGCCCTCGTGCACGGCAACTGTAGATTCGCCCTTCGTCGGCTACATAATAGAAACCGCTGAGCGCTTTCACAATCCGTCCTTCTGGCATTCATGTCCCTCCACTACACTATGGCAAGCTGCTATAGGAAATCGAATACTTTTGTGCCTCCATAAAGTTGTTCATGTTCGGCCCTTTGACCAACAGCCTGATCAACGCATCTTTTTGAGGCGACACTACGTATTGCACGTTGTATTCTTTGCTTTCAGTAACCGTCTCAGTCTGCACAACCTTCGTACCGCTGGCATCCGTTACTTCAATTTGCACTTCCAATGTATCACCAGGCATCACATCGAGATAGACAGGTGAAGTCCCGGTCTTGGCGTCCTGCGGATATTGGCCATTGCTGACCTCAAGTGGAATCGCTACGTCCTTTTGCACATCCATTCCTGGATCGTATGGGTGAGTGCTGAGAACAATGCCTGGTTTGTCGGTTGTATAAGTAGGCACTTCGGTGATTTTCCCGACAGACAGCCCTTTTTTGAACAATTCTACTTGCGCAGCCTCTACGGATTTATTCCGGACATCCGGCATTTTCACGAAGGCTTTTCCTTTACTAATCGTGACCGTCACATTCGTTTTGATCGGGAACACCTTTTCATTGGCGGCTGGGGACTGCTTGATAACCGTTCCTACCTCGGCCTTGTCGTCCTCTTCCTCTACGAAAGTGACATTCTCCAGTTTAAAACCATTGCTTTTCAATGCTTCCTCTGCTGTTGCCCGCGGCAACGTAACCAGATTTGGCATGTTGATCTCTTGTTGTCCTTTGCTTACAAACAAGGTCACAACGGAATTTTCCTTTAATCGCATGGGAGGTGCAGGGTCCTGACGAATCACCATTCCCTTTTCTATCGTATCGTTGGCTTCCTCGACGATACGGGCAACAAGTTTGGCATCCTGAATCTTTTTCTCAGCGAGAGTCACTTCGATCCCTTCTACATGAGGGACCTGTGCCTCTGGTACTGACGGGAACAGATTCAACAGTAAGTTAAATCCGAAGAATGCCAGTACGAAAAACAGTCCGATACCGCCTACCCACAGCAGAGCCTTGACCCACCATTGTTTCTTTGCTGGTTTGACATCCTCTTCTTCTGTACGCTGCTCATAGCGGCTACGCCCCGCTCCTCCGGTTTTGCCATTGGTGTGGCCTTCGAGCATGTCAGGTGTGATGATCGGCACCACTCGCGTCATCTCTTCATCCACCGGGAACGTCAGCTTTTCTTCGTTTAATCGTTCCGGGAACAGGCAGGTCTCCAAATCTTCTAGCATTTCACTCGCGGATGCGTATCTGAGAAATGGATCCTTTACCAGCGCCTTCAAAATGACATTTTCCACACTCTGTGGGATAGCCGGATTGACCTGGCGCGGCTCTGGAAGCGGCTCCTGCAAATGCTTGAGCGCCACTGATATAGGCGAATCACCGGAAAACGGCAGTTCACCTGTCACCATTTCGTACAAGACGATCCCCAGTGAGTAAATATCAGATTTTTCCCCGGTAATCCCACCGCGTGCCTGCTCTGGCGAAAAATAATGGACAGAGCCAAGCATCGCATTCGTATGCGTAATCGTTGCGGAAGTAACGGCTCGCGCAATCCCGAAATCCGTAACCTTCACCCGACCATTTTTTCCAATCATAATGTTATGCGGCTTAATATCTCGATGAATGATCTGGTTTTGATGCGCATGATCAAGTGCATCGCAAATTTGCTCGGCGATCCGCACTGCCTCTTCTACCGGCAGCGCGCCACGTTGAATGATGACCTCTTTCAACGTATAGCCTTCTATGTACTCCATCACCATATAATGGGTATCGCCATCCTGACCGACATCATACACCCCAACCACATTGGGGTGAGATAAGCTCGCCACCGCCTGCGCTTCACGTCGGAAACGATTGACGAAATCTTCGTCCGTACCAAACTGTGAACGCAACACTTTGACTGCCACTGGACGATTCAAAATTAAATCTTTGGCCTTGTATACAATGGCCATACCGCCCCCACCGACGCGGGATTCTATTTGGTATCGTCCTCCCAGTCGTTGACCTTCCATCTCTCTCACCCCTCTTTCTGACCGGCATCAAGCGTATTTCGTACGGCAACCAGCGTTATGTTATCTTCCCCACCGGCATCCAGTGCTTCCTGCACCAAACCGTCCACCTTCGCTTGTAACGATATCTGTTTCTGCAAATTTTCTTCCAAGGAAGGATGACTGACTTTATTGCTCAATCCATCTGAGCAAATCAAGACGACATCACCCTCTGACCATTCAAACTGTCCAAGATCAATGAGCACATCCGGCTCTGTCCCGAGCGAACGCATGATAACGTTGCGGTGAGGGTGGACAGACGCCTCCTCGGCTGTAATCTGTCCACTTTTCACCAGCTCATTGACAAGAGAATGGTCTTCTGTTTTCATGACCAGTCCGTCTTGGTTGTAAAAATACAGACGGCTGTCGCCAATATGCGCGGTAATCACGGAGGATTGGTCAAACAAGGCAGCAACCACAGTTGTGCCCATGCCACTACACTCCGGATGTTCAGCCGCATATTCATAGACTTCTTTATTTGCAAGCAGGACGGCGTTCATCAACTGCTCACGCACATCCTCTGCTTCGAGGTCCCCATCTAGGTGACGCAGTTCTTTTACTATTCGCTCAACAGCTAGGCGACTGGCAATATCACCAGCCTGATGGCCACCCATACCATCTGCTACAATGGCGAGCACGCGTCCGTTTAAATCGGTCACACAGGCATAATAGTCCTCGTTAACCTGACGAACGCGGCCAACATGGGATTTCATCGCGATTTCCATGGCATCACCCCACGGTTTCTTTAGCGTGTTGTGCCCTCAATTGTCCGCAAGCAGCAGCAATGTCACTGCCTTGCTCGCGTCTGATGGTCACATTGATTCCTTTTTCCTCTAAGATGCGTTTGAACTGAAAAATCTCATTGCGTGGCGTGCGTACATAATCACGCTCTGGTACGTAGTTCACCGGGATCAGATTCACGTGGCAAAGCATGTCGCCAATGAGTTCAGCCAACTCCTCTGCATGCTCGGGCTGATCGTTTTTCCCGCCGAATAGACCGTACTCAAAACTGATGCGGCGCCCTGTCTTGTTAATGTAATGGTGGCATGCTTCCATCAGCTTAGCGAGCGGGAAGCCGCGGTTGATCGGCATTAGCTGGCTTCTCAACTCCGTGTTTGGAGCGTGCAGGGAAATCGCCAAGTTCACTTGTCCGCCTCGTTCAGCAAACTCGTAAATCTTCGGCACAATTCCACTGGTGGAAACTGTAATGTGACGAGCACCGATATTCAAGCCACGGTTATCGTTGATGACAGACAGGAACGCCATCAGGCTCTCGAAGTTCTCGAAAGGCTCCCCGATCCCCATGACAACAACGTGACTGACGCGCTCACCTTCCGCATCCAATCTGCGTTGTGCCGTCAATACTTGAGAGACGATTTCACCTGCATCCAGGTTACGTTTTAGTCCCCCTAATGTAGATGCACAAAACGTACATCCGATACGGCAGCCCACCTGCGTCGTAACACAGATGCTGTTTCCGTAGTTATGACGCATAATCACCGTCTCAATCGCATGCCCATCGACAAGCTGGAACAAAAACTTGATCGTTCCGTCCTGCGACTCTTGATGTGTGATTTCCTTGAGTGGCTCCATGCGGAATGTATCCGCCAGCTTTTGGCGCAGCTCCTTGGACAAATTGCTCATCTCTTCAAAAGAAGTGACGCGCTTTACATATAGCCAGTCAAAAATTTGTTGCGCACGAAATGCTTTGTCGCCGGCACTAACCAGCCATTCCTTCATTTCATCTTGCGTCAAACTGTAAATAAGCGGCTTTGCGCCAGTAAATGTCGTTAACGGCATTCTATCTCCACATCCTCAAAATCATTGCTTGCCTAAATCCATTCTATCATTGTACCTCGTGGGGCGTCTCGCTTCAAACGGTTTTGACATCCAGATTCATAAATGCGTCACTTTTCCTAGTGTAAACCAATCTAAGCGCTCGCAAACAAAGGCAAAGGAGTGGCATTTTCCACCTGTTGGTGCGCCACCCCTTGCTTGTACGTCCATTACCTTATCCTCTTCGTTTCAATCGCGCGATAAAAAATCCATCACTCTCGAAATGGTGAGGCAAAATTTGTACGCAGGCTCCGGTTTCATCGACATGCACTCTAACGGCCTCAGGCAGGTCTTGTGCCAGTGTATTATCGAATACGAAATCAGGGTGTTCTTCAACAAAGCGGCGAACAATCTCCTGATTTTCTGCTGGCTCAATTGTACATGTGCTGTAAACCATGACACCACCCTGAGCAAGCATCGGCGCCAATGTCTTGAGCAGTTCGTACTGTAGCTGAGCAATCGCACGGACATCTTCCGGCGTTTTGTTCCATTTCAGGTCAGGCTTGCGACGAATTACGCCAAATCCGGTGCATGGCGCATCCAGCAAGATTCGATCGAAAGTTCCCAACGCTTTTTCAGGTAGGTCCAGTGCATCACTAACAATTGGCTCGATGATCGTAATCCCGAGTCTTTTCGCTGCACCAGCAATCAGATCGCGTTTGTGCGGATGCACGTCACTCGCAATGATTTGCCCGCGGTTTTCCATCATTTCCGCTATGTGCGTTGTTTTTCCACCAGGTGCCGCGCAGGCATCTAATACACGCATGCCTGGTTGGGCTGCAAGAGCTGGTGCTACGAGCATAGAGCTCTCATCCTGAATCGTGAAGTAGCCTTCCTTGAATAAGCGTGAGCCTGCTGCATGTCCGCCTTCCATCAGAATCGCGTGAGGACTGACAGACGACGTTTGTCCTTCCAGCCCTTCTTCCGCCAGCTTGTCCAGCACTTGTTCCTTCGTCGTTTTCCATGCATTGACTCGGACTGAGCTATGCGGCGTTCTGTTGTTCGCTTCGCAAATCGCAATCGTCGTCTCTTCGCCATATACGGCGAGCCACTGACGCACAAGCCATTCTGGATGAGAATAGGCTACAGCGATTTGCAGGGCACGACCGCCTTTTGGCTGACGCTCCCACACATCCGGCTGGCGCAGCACATTGCGCAAAACACCGTTGACCATCGAAGCAATCCCTTGATGACCGCGTTTCTTGGCGATTTCAACTGCTTGGTGTACGGCAGCGCGTTCAGGAATACGGTCCAAAAAACGAATTTGATACAAGCTGAGACGCAGTAAATTGCGGACCCAGGTTTGGACCTTTTTATTCCCGACAAAATGGGACAGGACATGATCCAGCGTCATTTTTCGCTGAATGGTACCGTAAACAAGCTCTGTCACCAGCCCTGCATCTGCTGCACTGAGATTTTCCCGATCAAGGACATTGCGCAGTTCAAGATTGCTGTAGGATTTATGTTCTTCTACCCTGTTCAAAACGTCGAGGGCGATATCGCGAGCTCCCTTTTTTGCCACGGACTATTCTCCTACCTTTGTGCCGATTTCAATGCTGCTGCCCGCTCCACGCAAAAAGTCGAGAGCACTCATACGTTTTTTGCCTTCTGGCTGCAATTCGGTTATTTTCACTGCACCACTACCGCAAGTGACAACAATACCGTCTTCCTCGCGAGCGATGATCGTTCCCGGCTCTTTGCCATCGCCGGACACAGGCATTTTTTCTACCCACCACAACTTCCAAATCTTGCCCTCACATGTTGTAAATGCGACAGGCCACGGATTCAAGCCACGGACTTGGTTGTAAATCTGTTCCGCAGAACGGCTCCAGTCAATTTTCTCGTCTGTACGCTTGATATTCGGGGCAAAAGTCGCTGCTGAATGATCCTGTTGCTCTGCTACAAGCTCTCCAGCCAGCAGGGGCGGAACGGTAGCAATCAACAGCTCAGAGCCTGCCGCAGCCAATTTGTCATGCAAGGTCCCCACGGTATCGCGCTCCTCAATCGGCACGACTACCTTGGACAGCATATCCCCTGCATCGAGAGCTTCGACCATGTACATGATGGTCACGCCTGTTTCCGCTTCTCCCTCGACAATCGATTTATGAATCGGGGCACCCCCGCGATATTTCGGCAAAAGAGAGGCGTGTACATTGATGCAGCCATATTTCGGGGCATCGAGCAGTTTTTTAGGCAAAATCTGCCCGTACGCCGCTGTAATGATCAGATCGGGCTCGAGGGCCAACACTTCTTCAAGTGCATCCTCAGCCTTGATTTTTTCCGGTTGCAATACCAAAAGTCCATGACGCAAAGCCGCCTCCTTCACGGGGGGCGGCGTCAATACTTGCTTGCGTCCAACGGGACGATCGGGTTGTGTTACGACTCCAATCACGTTGTAGCCTGCTTCGAGTACTGCCGTAAGACTCGATACAGCAAAGTCAGGCGTACCCATAAACAGGATGCGAGCATCTTTCAAATGGTTATTCCCCTTCCTGGTTCGGGTTTACTTTGTACACCTTGTCAGCTACATCGATAAAGAGGACGCCGTTTAAATGATCGATCTCGTGTTGAGCGCAACGTGACAACAGGTCGTCTGCCTCGAGCTCAACCACATTCCCGTTACGATCATGACCGCGCAGCTTGATCCACTTGTGGCGACGAACGTCTCCTTGCAGGCCAGGAATACTGAGGCAGCCTTCTGGATAATCGTATTGCTCCCCTTCATGCTCAATGATTTCCGGATTGATCATTTCAATCAGTCCATCACCGCAATCCATCACGATGACACGCTTGGAGATGCCCACCTGTGGAGCAGCCAAGCCTACACCGTCAGCATCGTACATCGTGTCTGCCATATCATCAAGCAGCTTGTGCAAATTGGCATTAAATTTGGTTACGACCATTGCTTTTTCACGCAAAATCGGATCTGGATGTTTTACAATTGTGCGAATCGCCATGTGTTTCATATCCTCCCTAAAGCAGTACGTAAGGGTCGACGTCAATCGTCATCAATACTTTCTGCTGTTTGTTCCATTCTTCAAACGCAGCCGTCGCCTGAGCGAGCAGGTCCGACAGTTGCGGTTCATCACGATATTTTAGCATGATCTGAAAACGAAATCTATCCTTCACCCTTGCAATGGGCGAAGCCACAGGGCCCAAGAGAATCGTCGTCTGTGCCAAACGCTGTCGCAAATAGTCAGCCATCGTATGCGCACCGCGGATCACAACAGGTACCTCTTCGTGGCTAAACGTAATTAAAACGAGACGGAAATACGGCGGGTAGCCTGTTCGTCTGCGCTGCATCATTTCATCCTGATAAAATGCGGGATAATCATGCTTGGTCGCATGAACAATGCTGTAGTGCTCCGGCGTATACGTCTGAATCACGACATCTCCGTCCAGCTCATGCCGTCCTGCACGTCCACCTACCTGCGTCAAAAGCTGAAATGTCTTCTCCGCTGCACGGAAGTCAGGCAGATGCAAGGATGTATCCGCTGCAATGATGCCCGCCAGCGTCACTCGTGGAAAATCAAGCCCCTTGGCAATCATCTGCGTACCGAGCAAAACGTCGCCTTGACCCGAACGAAATTTGTTTAGCAGCTCTTCGTGAGAGCCTTTTCGCGAGGTCGTGTCCACGTCCATTCGGATGACCCGGATTCCGGGGAATAGTTTTGCCAGCTCCGCTTCCACCTTTTGCGTTCCGGTACCAAAAAAGCGTATATGCTCACTTTGACACTCTGGACAATGCTTGGGCTGTGCGATGGTGTATCCACAGTAATGACAGCGTGCTGTATGATTCGTTTTATGATAAGTAAGCGAGATGTCGCAATGAATACAGCGCATCGTATAGCCGCAGGAGCGGCACATGACAAAGGTAGAAAAACCTCTTCGGTTAAGGAAAATGACCATCTGTTCTTCTTTTGCCAGTCGGTCTGCAATCATCTCATGCAGCTTCCGGCTGAACATCGAGCGATTCTGGGCCTGAAGCTCCTCGCGCATATCCACAACATGAACCTCTGGCATCGGGCGATTCCCGACACGCTCCGGCATGCGCAACAGCTCGTATCGCCCACGTGTGGCCAATGCATACGTCTCCAAAGCAGGAGTGGCGCTTCCCATGACGAGGACACCCTGATTCTCTTTCGCTCGCCACAGGGCTACTTCCCGCGCATGATAACGCGGCGTCTCTTCTTGCTTATACGAGCTCTCATGCTCTTCATCGATCACTATCAACCCAACATTCCGAAACGGAGCAAAGATGGCAGAGCGTGCCCCTACCACCACTTTGACCTGATTGCGGATGATCTTGCGCCACTCGTCATAGCGCTCTCCTTGTGACAACGCACTGTGCAAAACAGCTACGTCTGCGCCAAAACGAGCTTTGAAGCGCTCTACCATTTGCGGAGTCAGTGAAATTTCCGGAACGAGAAAGATCGCCTCGCGCCCTTTTTCCAAAGCGCGTTCGATTGCTTCGAGATACACTTCGGTCTTACCGCTTCCGGTAACGCCGTGCAGCAAGTAAGAAGCATACGTTCCCGACTCAATCGATTGCAAGATAGGGGTCAGTGCCGCTTCCTGTAAGGGAGTAAAGACGGGTTTCTGCTTTTCCTGGAATCGTCGATTGGCGTACGGGTCCCGGTAAACTTCCACTTGCTCGATCGTGATCCAGCCTTTTGATTCCAGACTTTTTAGCGGGGAGCGCGTAATTCCGTATTCATCCCGCAGCATTTGTACAGATAAGGACTGCTCCTTGTGCATAAGCATCAGTTGAAGGACACGGCGCATCTGCTCTGCCCGTGCTGGCAACGAACCAATCGCTTCTTCCAGCTTACCTTCATCCAATAAGCTTCGGACAAATGATTGCTGTTTGCGGGTAATTCTGTCTCTTACCTGATACTCCGTTGCAAGCAAACCACTCTGTATCCAACCCGGAACAAGCAAATACTCCTCCGCAAATTGCTTCTCCACTTCTGAGAGCGGAATTTGCCGTTTGCGAAACAATTCCCACAGAAGCCCGGATCTCCCGCATGCTTCTTCGTCTAATGCGTCTGTCGCCGTCAGCCACTTCTCCGACTTCCCTTTGAGCACAGCAGGGAGCATCGCCTGTACAGCCGTTACCCACGGACACAAGTATTGCTTGGACATCCATTCGCTCATTTTTAGCAGTTCTGGCGTTAGAGGAGGAGTATCGTCTTGTACCTGCACGACATCTTTTAGTCGCGAACGGTCTGGTATAGCTTCATCATCCTCTACGATCCCGATGACATAGCCTTGCAGTTGACGGGGGCCAAACGGCACAACCACACGACTGCCAATGCGAATCAGTGGACGCAACCAAGGCGGAACATGGTAATCAAAAGGTCGATTCGTCCGATTGACCGGAACGTCCACGATAATTTGGGCAATCATGACAGGTCTCGGAGCGGTCTATGCTCTTGCACGGCAAGGACAGCATCAAACAGCTTGTCTGCCACAGCCCGCTTGCTCAATTTATCCAACGCCAGTTGCTCTCCGCCACGGGTTAGCAAGGTCACGATATTCGTATCGCTCCCCATGCCTGCTCCCTCCAGCAATACATTATTGGCTACAATCATATCGAGATTTTTTCGCTCCAGCTTGGACTGGGCATGCTGTAACACATTTTGGGTCTCTGCTGCAAAGCCTACGACGAATTGCTTCGTTTTCCGCTCACCAACCGTTTTTAAAATATCGGGTGCTTTCTCTAGCACAAGGTCGAGTGGACCGTCACCTTTTTTCATCTTATGTTCAGCTACATGCTTTGGTCGATAATCGGAAACGGCTGCTGATTTGACGACGATGTCACAGTGCGGCAATTGCTCCATGACGGCATCAAACATTTCTTGTACCGATTCCACCGCGATGAATTCTACTCCATCAGGACGTGCCAAGGTAGTCGGCCCACTAATCAGTGTGACCTTTGCCCCTCTGTCTCGTGCCGCTTCCGCAATGGCGTAGCCCATTTTTCCTGAAGCATGATTGGTTATGTAACGAACGGGATCAATTTTTTCACGAGTCGGTCCCGCTGTGATCAGTACGTGCTTGCCCTGCAAATCCTTTTCTCGGATCGTTTGTCTGGTCTCATCGGAAGCAAACCATTGACGCACAGCTTCGACGATTTCCTCCGGCTCCGCCAAACGTCCTTTGCCAATCCAGCCACATGCCAATAGCCCGACACCCGGTTCAACAAACCGATAACCATAGGCGGTAAGCTTATCCATATTGGCGATAACTGCGGGGTGATTGTACATATTGACGTTCATGGCTGGCGCGACCATGACAGGAGCTTTCGTAGCCAGTACAGTCGTCGTCAGCATATCATCCGCAATGCCATTTGCCATTTTGCCGATCACGTTGGCTGTTGCTGGCGCGATCAATACGAGATCAGCTCGATCAGCCAGTTCAATATGGCTAATCACATGCGGGTCTGGCTCCGTAAATGTATCTGTATAAACAGGCAGGTGAGACAAGGCTTGAAACGTCAAAGGCTGAATAAACTGTAAGGCGCCCTCTGTCAAAATGACATGTACCAATGCACCTGCCTGTGTCAGCTTGCTGGTCAGTGCAGCAGCCTTGTAAGCAGCGATGCCGCCAGATACTCCAAGAACAATACGTTTTCCTGCAAGCGAATGCATCTGCACTCTCTCCCTTCTCCCCTATCCGAAATCCGAAAAAAACAACCTCGTGAGGTTGTTTTTAAAGGTGACTGCTTATTTGCGACCGTCCAAAAACTCGTGAACGAGCTCGTCGGAGATGAACTCTTCCAGTGCCAAACCTACAAACTTTTTGGATTTTGGTCTCACCACTTGAATTTCGCTGTTTTCGCGAAGCTGACGCGCACGCTTGGATGCGACTGTCACCAGGATGTACTTGCTCTCCGCTTTTTGGGTCAATTCGTCAATAGATGGATACAACATAATTCTATTCAACCTCCTGTAACCATTTACGATATTTGTGAACCTGACGATCTTTTTTCAGATGTTCCGCTGTAATAATTGCTTGGATTCGATCGCAAGCCGATTCGATGACGTCATTTACGACTACATAATCGTAGTGGTCCATGAGCTCGATTTCAGCACGCGCTACTTCCATACGCTTGCGAATGATCTCTTGCGATTCTGTCCCGCGTCCCACAATCCGGTTTTCCAGTTCGTTTAAATCAGGCGGAGCCAGGAACAGGAATGTACCTTGCGGGAAGCGCTCTTTTACTTGAAGAGCACCCTGAACTTCAATCTCAAGAATGACATCGCGCCCCTCATTGAGCATATCGTCCACGAACTGACGAGGGGTTCCGTAGTAATTCCCTACGTATTCTGCCCATTCCAGGAGAGCATCTTCTTCAATCATCTGCTTGAACTCTTCCTGGCTTTTAAAAAAGTAATTAACCCCTTCTACCTCTCCAGGACGAGGCTGGCGTGTGGTAGCAGAAACCGAATACACCAGATCAGGCATCACTTCACGAAGTGCCTTGCATACTGTTCCTTTTCCCACACCAGCTGGTCCGGAAAGAACCAAAAGGAGACCACGATCAACCATACTCATTGTTTACACTCCTACTTTATTCGTCCGATTCGTCATCCTTCGTTGTCAAGCGCTGCGCCACTGTTTCAGGCTGTACCGCTGACAAAATCACGTGATCGCTGTCTGTAATAATGACCGCACGTGTACGTCTCCCATAGGTAGCGTCCACTAGCATGTTGCGATCGCGCGCTTCCTGGATGATCCGTTTGATAGGAGCGGACTCCGGACTTACAATTGAAATAATGCGGTTGGCATTGACGATGTTGCCAAAACCGATATTGATTAGCTTGATTGCCATGACGGCCCAGCCCATCCTTTCATGCTACTCGACATTCTGTATTTGCTCCCGCATTTTCTCCAGTTCTGTCTTGATCTCGACAGCCAAATGCTGAATGCGCAAATGATTCGCTTTGGAAGCAATCGTATTGGCTTCCCGATTCATTTCCTGGAGCAGAAAATCCAGTTTTCGACCAATTGCTTCTTCTTTGCCTAATTGATTGGCAAACTGTTGGCAATGACTATCTAAACGGGTCAACTCTTCACTAATATCACTTTTATCAGCGAAAAAGGCAACCTCTTGCGCTACACGAGCAGGGTCCAATTCAAAAGGTGTCAAACCGGCCCACTCACTAACGCGTTGCTCAAGTCGGCCCTTGTAATCTTCCCTACAAAGTGGGGCCAACTGGGAGATCTCCCGGGTCCATGTGTTGACGGCAGTCAGGCGACTGGCTAGATCAGCATGCAGCAGTTTACCCTCGGTCTCTTTCATCGAAACGAGATCCATTGCTGCGGCCCTGACCAGGTCTTGGAGCCACTCTGCCAGCTCCTCCACATTGTCCTCTGACTCTTTGGTATGTATCACGCCAGGAAAGTGTAGCAGATCCTTGACGGTTAAAGGCGTCTCTAGCGAAAAACGCTGAGTCATCTCGCGGGAAATGGAGACGAGCTGTTCAGCTACATCCCAGTCAATGTCCATGACCGTAGCAGAAGAATTTTTCCCTTCCACTGAGACAGTGACATCGACACGCCCTCTTCTGACATACTGTGCGACCAACTTACGAATCGAATCCTCAAGCATATTCCATGCTTTGGGCAGGCGCACGACAATCTCAGAAAAACGGTGATTCACTGCACGAATCTCGACTGTTGCTCGAATGGAGCCTTTGCTATCTTCTTTTCTACCGTAACCAGTCATGCTTCGAATCACAAGTTTTCACTTCCATAGACGCAAAATCGTTAATTTATTATAGGAGACAACTCTTGGCAGTGTCAACCGAAGCAGCCCCACCATTGAGAAGATTCCTCCTTGCTCTGACTTATGCTACACTGTGACTGGCAGCTGTCTATCTATTATTCTAGCCATTTTTTTGATCTGAGGTGACTTTTGTGGCATTTGATGGCGTAGTAACCCGCTCCGTTGCGCGGGAATTACATAAACTGGTAGGAGGACGCATCTCGAAAATCCACCAGCCCCACCATAGCGATATTGTTATGCAAGTACGGACACAAGGAGAAACAGTAAAGTTCCTCCTGTCTGCAAACCCGACCTATCCGAGGCTTCACATCACGACAGAAGAATTCACGAATCCGCTGGAAGCTCCGATGTTTTGCATGCTATTGCGCAAGCATTGTGAAGGCGGCGTCATTGAATCTGTCGAGCAAATCGGGATGGAGCGAATCATTCACATCGATGTACGCACCCGGGATGAGCTGGGTGACACGGCTGTCCGCCGAATTATTGTAGAGATCATGGGCAAGCACAGTAACATCATCCTCATCGATCCTGCAACCGGAGTGATTTTGGATAGCGCCATGCATGTGACGCTGGCCATTAGCCAGTACAGACAAGTAACGCCTGGCAGACCTTACGTCTCTCCTCCGAACCAAGATAAACGCGACCCTCTCACTGTAACCGAGCAAGCGTTTCTTTCTTCCCTCGACTGGAACAGCGGTCGTTTGGACAAGCAAATCGTAGATGGCTATACCGGGATCAGTCCCTTACTGGCAAAAGAAATTTTGCACAGAGCAGGGCTCGCGAATCGTGAAACATTGTGGGCTGCCTTTTCACAGGTAATAAAGGCAATCAACGAACATGAATATGCACCATCCATTGTTGAGGCGAATGGCAAAGCGTATTTTCACGTCGTCGAGCTGACTCATCTCTCAAACGGGGTTACCACCCCTTATCCTTCCGTCCAAGAATGCTTGCAGGCATTTTACGAAGGAAAGGCGCTCCGTGACACTGTCAAGCAACGTGCGCACGATTTGATTCGCTTTGTCACCTCTGAGCGCAATAAAAATGAAAAGAAAATCGAGAAGCTCGAGCAAACGCTGCAAGATGCGCATGAAGCAGACCAGTTCCGCTTGTACGGGGAATTGATCACCGCCAATATGCACCAAATGAAGCGAGGGGATCGAGAGCTCGTCACAGTTAACTGGTATGACGAAGTGGGAGATACCATCACCATACCTCTCGACCCATTGAAGACCCCGTCGGAAAATTTGCAGTCGTATTACAAGCGGTATAACAAGGCCAAAAACAGCCTCTCCATCGTGAGTGAGCAGATTGAACAAGCGCAGGCTGAACTCTTGTATTTGGACGGCGTATTGGTTCAACTGGAACATGCCACCTTAAAAGATGCCGAAGAAATTCGCGAGGAGCTCGTTGAGCAAGGCTACATGCGGGATCGTAAAAAACGCGGTCCGCGCAAGAAAAAAGATACCAGACCTGAGCTTGATACATACCTTTCTTCGGACGGCATTGAAATTTTGGTCGGCAAAAACAATAAACAAAATGAATACTTGACCAACAAGCTCGCATCGTCGCAAGAAACATGGCTGCACACCAAGGATATCCCTGGGTCCCATGTCGTCATTCGCGCTCGGGAATTTTCGGATAAAACGTTGCTGGAAGCTGCGAATCTGGCGGCTTATTTCAGTCGAGCCAAAGAAGGCAGCCAAATTCCCGTAGATTACACGCTCGTCAAGCATGTAAAAAAACCGAGCGGGGCCAAGCCTGGCTATGTGATCTACGAGCAGCAACGAACGCTGTATGTAACACCAGATGAAGCATTGATCCGCCGTTTAAAATCAAACACCTCTTCTACGAATAGTGCGACTACCTAAGTTCATACTAAGGGCATGAAAGGTGGTGTTCGCACTTTGAACATCGTTCTCAAGCTCTTGTTTAACGGAATCATCGCCATTCCAGGGCTTTGGTGGTCGGGGACGTCCCTTATGTTTGCTGTGCTCGCAAGCGTGATTGTCAGTTTACTGGGTTATGTACTGGATTTGACAATCCTCCCACGTACGAACAATACGTTTGCGAGCTCCGCTGATTTCTTGTTCGTGTATGCCTCCTTGTGGCTTGGCTGTTACTTGTTTGGTCAAACCATATCCTTATCTGGTTTGTTGTTGACGGCATTTGCCATTACGGTGGTCGAATACTTTTTCCATGGTTACCTGCAACGGCACGGTGTCCACCATTCCAAACATCCGGGCTGAAGCATCATTTCTATTTTGGAAGGAGGATCAGGATGAACGTCATTGGCATCATCCAGACCGATCTTAACGAATTCAACGTGCTGTTTGAGCAGCAAGGCGGACAAGGCGGAAACGGACAAGGGCAGCAATCACATGACGGCGGACAAAACAACCAACAAGACCAAGACAGCGACTCGATGTTTCTCAGTTTTCTCGATGAACAACCGAGTTCAAATGAACACAGCGGGCATGGGAACAGCCAAGGTGGGCAGCAGCAAAATGGCGGCGGCCCGCAAGAGTTGACCGTTCGCATTAAAGGAATTCCTGAGGGACAAAAAGCAAACTTCCTGCAAATGTATCAAATTCTTCAAGACGCCCAAGACTCCCAAACCCTTGAAAAAGACCTGACCATTGTCGATCACGGAGATCAAGACCAGGGCTCACAAAAACAAGGGCAGGGTCACAGCTCGGGCAAGCAAAACAAAACCACTCATTAATTTGAAGGCAAAAACAAAAACCACCTGGAAGCTGATTCCAAGTGGTTTTTGTTTTTGTGCTATCGGCAATTCATTGCATTCATAAACGGCCAAGTCCCCGCTCTGCCGTTGACCTCATGTTTCTATAACCTGCGCTCACACAGGTGGGCGACCCTTCTGCACTTCAGCCTTCCCATGCATCCAAAAAGGAGGTGGGCCTGACATCCATCACAGTTTCCGTCTCCCAAAAAACACGTATAAGGTTAGAAACATTTACGGCCTATCGTACATCGCAGGATCTTGATATCCCTACTTTAACACAGAATGGTCCATTGCTCAACGGATAAAGTTCCCTTTGGACTTTTCCGAGCGCAAAATAGCCTATCGCTACGTCCGCTTTAATTTCGCTTGTACAAGCGTCTGAAATTCAGGACGTGCGATCAGGGACGGCTGCTGTTGCTTTTCCCAGGCCAGAGCGTATTCTAGGCTGTTTGTGTGGCAGCGTCCCACCCCTTCTTTTGTTATAGCATACGCTTGTTTGGGCAGGCGTAATACCGCAGCAACCAATTTTTCAACCTCACTTTCGACTTGACTTGCTTCTACCGCTCGATAGATCAAGCCGATTTCCTCCGCTTTTTTCCCTGTTATCTTTTCTCCCAGGAGTGCGAGCCGCTTCGCCCACGCGGTACCAACAAGCTTCGGCAAAAGGTACGTCCCACCAAAATCCGTTGTCAGACCGATCTGGACAAAAGGCTCCTGCAACAGTGCATCTTCCGTCGCAATGACAAAATCAGCATGCAACGCGAGATTGAGTCCCGCTCCAACAGCTACTCCCTCGATAACGGCAATCACAGGCTTTGGCATTTGATGCAAATTGGTGATGAAATCATTAATGATCGTCAATGATTGATCAGCGTCACTCTTATCCGTCAGCGCAGTCAACACGCCCAAATCAGCACCGGAGCAAAAGTTCCCTCCTGCTCCCCGCAAAATAAGCATATCGACTTCCTCATCGGCTGAAGCTTTTGCGATCGCGTCCTGCAAAAGCGAAAACATTTCTACCGTCATCGCATTGAGGACATGTGGTCTGTTGAGCGTAATCGTGCAGATTCCACCAGCTTTTGTTACGATTAATTGCGTTTGATGATCCTGTTCCATGATTTTCTCACCCTTTCCTATAAAGAAGCAGCAGGTATAACCCCCTGCCTGTGCAGCCTGTTCAGATCTTCCTCTGTCAGGTTCAGCTTGCGTTTGAGCAGTTCGTGCGTGTAATCGGTGTGCCATGGGGGTGACAACCTCTCTGCCCTGTAACGATGCGAGAAGCTCCCCTCTTGATTGAACGACTTCTTTTCCAAATAAGGAAGCGTATACGCTATCTCCCTGTTCGCAACGTACGGATTGTCTGCCCAGTTTTCCCAATCTTCAACAGCGGTCAGACAGCAATCCACTTCGCTGCCCAACTCACTCCACTCGGCTTGGGTTCTGGACAGAAACAGTGCTTTCATATCGTCAAACACTTCTGGATACTCAGCAACGCTCGCCAGGTGGCATAGCTCCCAGTCTGCTCTTCCTACCGCGCGGCAAAAATTGAGCCAGAACTTCTCTTCCAGGGCAGCAAGCGCGACATACTGACCGTCTGCTGTCTCAAAAACCTGGTACGCCAGCAAATTCCCTCTTCCTGTTTCCCGTCCAATCGACGAACTGTATGTCATAAACAGCGCATGAAGCCCTGTCCAAGAACTAAACAAGTCAGCCGATGATACATCCAAATAAGCTCCTCGTCCTGTCCGCGCACGTTGCACAAGCGCCGCACATATTTGTTCACTGGCATACAGCCCAAGTGCGTAATCAGTAAGCGGAGTATCAGCAACAACGGGCTTTCCTTCCAGATCGCGAACCAGCGAGAGAAATCCGCTTACTGCCTGGACATTCAAGTCATGCCCCCCTATTTGGTATAGCTCCCCGCTTTGACCATAGCCCGTCACAGAACAATAAATAACCGCAGGGTGCATCTCCCACAGGCGATCATAATCAAGTCCCAAATGTCGCATCACACCGGGTCGATAGCTTTCCACCACGACATCAGCCTGTCTGGCCAGAGCAAACGCGAGCGCTTTTCCCTCATTTGTCCGCAAATTCAAGGAAATACTTTTATGATTGCGATGTGAACGCAGGTAAAACGCTCCCGTCTCTCTAGCTTCGGATTGAGTTGGCCTGGTTAACGATGAGTGAGCATTGTCGTGATACGGTTCCACCTCGATGACCTCTGCCCCCAAATCAGCCAGGCGCATCGTACAAATCGGACCTGGAAGATGGCGAGAAAAATCGACTATCGTCACTCCTGTCAGCATGATTTGACTCCCCCTTCACCGACTACACTCATTTGGAATTCGAGATGAACGACTGTTCACCCTCTTTTTTTAATAGAAAATTCAAACAAATAAAAAAAGCCGTCCCCTGCGGAACGACTTTCCCAAGAACGGTTATTTGATAAACCGGAGAGTGAGCGGGTAACGGAATTCCTTTCCCTCATTCGCTTTCACCGCAGCGATAATAACGAAAATCGCCCAAAAAATAAAGAGGGCTCCCAATAATAGTACGCCAATAAAAATAATGATCAACAAACTTGAAATGGCGGCATAAATCGTCACCGAGATACTAAAATTCAAGGCCTCTTTTCCATGCTGATAAAAAAAGGCTCCTTCTTCACGTTTGATCAACCATACGATTAAAGGTCCTAGTACATTGCCGAACGGAACGATAAAACCAAGGAAGGCAGATAGATGTACGATCATCGCCCACATTCGTTCCTCTTTCCCATTCAGGAATTGCATACCCATACCTCCATTAATCCTTTTCCTCTATTGTACGAAAAATTGTGCAAAACTTGCGAAAAAACGAAAAAAGCGCCACTTTGGCGCCTTTCTCTATTAATACTTGCTCTCGTGACTTCCACCGTAACCGCCGCCGTATCCGCCACCATAAGAGGAGCCGTAACCATCGTAACCGCCGTAACCGCCGCCGAAGTGGTCATAACCACCAAAGTGACCGTGTCCACAGCTACGACCGTATGGTTTACAATGGGTTTTGTAGTGTGGCTTGTAGAAGCAATGCTTTCTGTACACTTTCTTTTCGCAGCATTTAAAGCATCTGCGACGAGATCTTCTGCATCCGCAACTCATTAACCTCACCCCTTCCTGTTCGTTACATCTACAAGGTATGTAGGTGAAGACATATCGGCATGGACAGAAGTCTATATACGAATCAAAATCAGCGGATGTCTCGTAGGCAATTCACTAGCAGGAGTGGTCAAACGCTGATTGGATCGCACTTTTTCCGGCGCTGCGAATGGAAATGATCGTACAGGAATTCAAAATCTATCGTCAACAGGAGCGAGGGCATGAAGCCTGTATACGGGGTCATACTAATTCAGATGACAATTCCTTAGGAAGAAGGTGCCTTCGTGGGAGAACACAGCCGTTTTCGTGAAGGAGAAAAGTCTCCGAAAAATGCCGTATACATGGAGATTGGTGAGTCCGGTGCAAGCGTGCAGGACCCGATGATCATCGAGCTTTCCAGAGGGGAAAAGTTCCCCGCTACACGAAATAAAAATCGCGTATGGACACAAAAGTAAGAATGCAAAAACCAACCTGGCAACATGCACAAGGTTGGTTCTCTTTTTTCCTAAATGTCGTCGTCTTCGTCGTCGTTTTCTTCCTCTTCGTCTTCTTCATCGCCGCTCAAGTAAATAATGGTGACACCCAAGCTCTCCAACAACGAAAGGACTTCTTTGTTCAACTCCTGATCCATGAGCAATCCCAGGCTTTCCACGAGCTCGAGCTCTTCCAGTTCGCCCTGTTCAGCATCCTCGATCAGTTCTATGATTTCGGTCATTCGCTTTTTTTCCAATACAGCTACGAGTTCATCTCTTGTCATAAATGGTTTTACACCTCATTTTCTACTCTCTATGCTTTATAATAGTACATAAACGAACCATTGAAAACCAAGCAGTGAGGTGAAGATCACCATGTATCCGCAACCATATCTGGATTATTTAATCCAATTTCATGTAGAACGCGATTATTTTGAGTGTCATGAGATTCTCGAGGAGTATTGGAAAAGCGCTCCTCCCCATGAGCGACAGCTAGTGTGGGTAGGTTTGATTCAAATCTCCGTCGCTCTTTATCACCAGAGACGCGGGAATCAGTCAGGTGCAATCAAAATGCTCACGAGCGCCATTTCCCTTGTCAAAAAGCATCATCTTGACATTCAGAAGCTCGGGTTGGATAGTGCCAGTCTGGTAAGCCTGCTTGAAGAGCGCCTGACGGAAATGCAAAATGGTCTGCCCTATCGAAGCCTGTCCTTGCCGATGTCCGATTCCTTGAAAAAAGCGTATCAAGAGGCTTGTGCGATGCAAAATCACCCAGAAGATCGGGATAGCGATATGCAAGACGCCTACTTGCTGAATAAGCATACCTTGAGGGATCGCAGCGACGTTTTGGCAGAACGCCAGCACCAGCTACAAATGCGCGAAGCACGTCGAAACAACGAGTCAAGCTAATCTGCGTACAACTGCAAAAAAGTGGCTGGGACAGCATCACTCAAACAATAGCGCTCACCCACTCGGTAAAAGCAAATGCCGGCTTCATAGGCCTCCTTTGCATTCACAGTGACGAGGCGCAATGTGTCTGTCGGCTCTCCGATATGCTCCGGTCTATCCGCAAGCTGCACAAACTCACTGGCAATCGGCAACAGACCGCCAGTGAGTACTTGTTTCAATAACTTTCGATGTGTCCCGTAGTAGAGAACGTCAGGTGGCACGATCTCCATGAGCCTGCTTTTTGCAATCGAGGGCAAAAAGCCGTAGGTAACACGAATGAGTGCTCCTCCGTCCCATTCGATACTTCGCTCCGGATCGAATTCCATGACTTGATGAAGATCTTGCCTCGTTATATATGCGCACCCTTTCAGCGTATGAAGATATTTCAGCAACGGCTCGACCGGGGTATACCCATACGTGTCATAGTAGAGTTGAAATGCTTCACTGTTTTGCCGAAGTATACTGAGCAGTCGCTTGCGAAGTCTCGTTTCTTCATGAATGGCCAGCATCCGTTCCGCCCTCCTCCTATCCGGTCAATAAATCCAGAGAACCACAGCTATTGCCAGACCCAAATCCGCGAGTAAATGGCTAATCCAGTTTGGATAAATCGAAGGAAACATTTCTTTCATCCATCCCCATATCAGCCCAGCGCCCAAAACCAACGAGGTAATTAACAAGCCGTTTCGAAAACCAAATAAGATCGTAGAGATAATCAGGTGATACAAAGAATAAAAGAAGCCAGAAAGGAAAATGGACATCAAGCGGGACAAGGATGCACGAAACCGCTGCAATACGAAGCCTCGCCAAAACAATTCTTCCAGCAGCGAGTTAATGAAAATAAGATAGCCAGCAAAAACCAAAATCCAGCGGCGCTCAATCCCCCATGCTTCCATACCTGCTCGAACGACTTCCGGTCTTCCCGGTTCCTGCAAGAGCAACCAAAGTCCAGCCAGCACTCCTGTCAACATCAGAACGCCAAGTGCCAGTCCGTATAAAGTACCCTGCCATTCAAAACTTCCCCACGCGAAACGCCAGTGCTTTCGCAAATCTCCCTCCCACCATGCGTGAATGACGGGAATACAGATGCAAACGAGCACATGAAAAGAAAAGAACGTGATAATGACGCTATGCTTTTCCACCAGTCCGTAAAAGATCGTGAGTGTCGCAGCAAATCCGTACACGATCAACAGTAGTAACGTTCGTTTTCGCGCCATTTACGAATAGCTCCTTTTGTGCGTAATGGCCGCAGTATTGCGTTAGTTTGTCCGTTATAAATACGAAGAATACCCACAAAGACAATAAATATACAAGCGTTTGCATGAATGCTATACTAGATAAATCGCTTTTTATCAAAAAATGGTTCGGTTCAAATTTTTACCTATCTAACGAATGTTTGGAGTGGCTCTCATGTTATGGCGTAATCGTACCTTTCTGCTTTTAATGAGCGGAGAGATCGTCGCGGGAGCGGGCATGTGGATTTCGATTATTGCCAATCTTGCGTTCATGCAGAAACTCGTTCCTTCTGATACGGTGAAGGGCTTGATTCTGATGTGTGGATTGGTGGTCAGCATTCTCCTCGCCCCAAAAGCGGGTGTGGTGATTGACATGTACGACAAAGGCAAGATCATGCTGTTTGCCAGTGTGGTCCGAACACTCAGCCCAGTCTTCATGTTCCCTGCTCTTGCAAACGATTCTCTTCTGTGGATGATCGTATCTTTGATCGTGATGCAATGCTCTGCTGCTTTTTATTTTCCGACCGTGCAGGCTTCCTTGCCAGCCATCCTTTCCCAGGACGAGTTACTCAAGGCAAACAGCGCATATTTGAATATCTCTACCCTCTCGCGCATTGGAGGAACAGCAATCGGCGGTATACTCGTCGCATCCATGGACCTGTCCATGCTATATGTCTGCTCTATCATCGCGTATGCAGTACTCGCTGTGGTCACGCTCTTTCTCCGCATTCCACCCGTCACTTCTCGGAAAATTCAGGAAAAAGTGGAGTTCCGCGAAGTACTGACGATCTCGCGACAAGACCCGGCTTTGTTTGTCGGGTTGATTAATAATGGGTTGATCACCTTGTTCCTTGGAGGTGTGAACCTGATGATCTTGAACTTTAGCGAACTGCAGCAGGAACCTCAGCTCATGGGATGGATCTATGCAGCAGAAGGAATCAGCATTTTGATTGGAGGGCTCTTGGCCAAACGTTGGATAGGCCGCAGAAACCTCGTGGCAGCGTCCACCATCATGCTCTTCTTCTTCGCGCTGTCCCAGTTTGGCATGTCATTCGCGGATAACAAATTCATGGTGCTTGCTTCCTTCTCCGTGTTCGGCTTTGTCGTTGCTTTCTTCTTTCCGGTCATCGCAACGATTTTCCAGAAGCGCCTACCTCCACACCAGCAAGGGCGATTCTTTTCTTTCAAAAGCATGCTGGATCGTGGGTTCTTCTTGTTGGCTCTCGCAATTACAGGAGTTGGGCTGGACCTTCTCGGCATTAGCGGCTACCTCCTCTTCATCGGCTCGCTGACATTGCTCTTTGGCTTGTTGACTTTCATCTACAGTAAAAAGCATAAGCTGGATGTCCGCTCCCACGATGAAGCAGCTGCCTAGTATCGGCATATAACGTACCATGACAAACGCTTTCCTATCGACCATGCTTTGGTGTACACTATTGAAGTATGTTGAACACTTATGGAGGCGTTTTTCCATGCAGATACTTTCCTCTCCCGTTTTGGGAATCTTGCTGCCTCTCGTGATGGCTATTGCAGTGATCTTTTTGAGAATGCGTCGGCAAAAAAAGCCGGCTTCTGCAAAAAGCATTATTTTGCCACCATTCTTTATGGCGACAGGGTTTGCGATGTTTTTGTTCCCGGAGGCGCAATTACCGCCCAAGTTTGATATTGCAGCCTTTGTGGTTGGGGTTATCTTTTCGATTCCGTTGATTATGACATCACGTTTTGAAATCATTGGGCAAGATGTGTATCTGAAACGGTCCCGTGCGTTTTTCTTCATTTTGTCCGGTCTGTTGGTCATCCGGCTGATTATTAAACTGTTGATCAATGATAGCTTTACACCGATTCAAACAGGTGGACTGTTCTTCTTGCTCGCATTCGGTATGCTCGTGCCTTGGCGTATCGCGATGCTGGTGATGTACCGGAACTTAACCAAAAAGACGTTTGGTACCTAATAGAAAACCACCTCCAATGCGAGGTGGTTTCTTTCTTAAAATTCTACATAAAACGGATGCTCTTCTTCTCGCAAACACAACTCAATCCGTTGCCGGAAGTTTTTCCAGGTGACCATCTCCAGCGCTTCCTCTACCGGAAAAAAGCCTGCCTGCAAGCATTCCGGGGTCGTGATCAATTTTCCGCCGATCGGTTTGGCTAAAAATAACGCATTGCAGAGGCTTTTCCTCACATTTTGAAAAATACCGCAAAATTTCGTCACTTCAATCTCTAAACCGCACTCTTCCTTCGTCTCTCGAATGGCTGCCTCCTTGAGAGATTCGCCCTCTTCTACTTTTCCACCGGGCATTTCCCATCCTCTGCGCGGACCCTTGATCAATAAAATCTCCTGACGCTCATTAATAACAATCGCTGCTGCGGAAATCGTATGCCGAGGTGATCCCATATGTACGCCTCCCTTTTTTAAACGACTACTCCAGCGCTGCCAGAAAGTAAGATCCTCCACCAATCTTATACTCGCTATTCTTGCATGCTCCTGCGAGCTTCGCAAAAAACGGTCTTTGCCCGCGATTTTTCCATGCCGTCTGCGCCAATCCCTCCTCAGTCGGTTGGCAAAGCACTACATTTCCCCCCGGAAGTTCAAATGCTTGGCAGATAGCCCCCAGTTTTTTATCGTGGAATACTTCGCTCTTCTCCCACCCAAACCAGCTTTGCCAACGGGCTGTCGCTTCTTCCAGATCCTTTACTGCATAGCCTACTGACTGGAGATGAGCTGCACCGTTCGGATGTGCGGCAATCATACCGCGATTCGTCAAATCTTCTCTTCTCTCTTCATCCGTTTGCGACCATTCAATGAGAAATGGCGGGAGAAGAGCACTATCTGTATCCTCGAGAAACAACATCCGCCACCGAAGCGTCGTACCATCATCACGCGTACGATTTCCCGCAACAGGTCCAGTAACCTGCAAGCCTTGGCTTCGCAGGCGCTCTGCCCACGCATCCATCTCGTTGGTCCGAAGCGCAATCTGACCGAATCCTTCCCCCTTTGCTTCATCCTCGATACATTGACGTACGAGCGGATTCTCTGATTGTCGAGCAAGCTCCTGGTGTTCAACCGCCAAAAATTCAACATAAGAAAGCCCGAAATAACTAAGGCTATTCCATGTCCCCCAAGACGCATGACGCCCTCCAGCTACCGCATGAAAACCCGCTTGGCAAAATTGTTCCGCTGCTTCCTGTGGAGTCCGATGTACAAAATGAACCAAATGATCAAAAGTTAATCGCACCTTTTTTCGCCCCTTTTTCGTATTACTTATAGGATATCAAACTTCATTTATGTAAGGATAGAAAGACAAGGGGGAAAAATGAACGAGAACAGATCAAGCCGGATACATGCTCGGCGCAAGCGCTCACGCAGAAAATGGGTACGTATGGGAAAGAACACGCTCCTATTTAGCTTGTTGGCCATCTTCGTCGTCGGAACCTACTACCTATTCCAAATTGCCATGGATGGAGAACATGCCAACCCGAACACACAGCCTACTCCTGACAATACCGCGAACCAAAAGACTTCTGTGCAGCTCACCTTTGTCGGTGACATCATGATGTCAGGAAATGTTGAGAAAACCTTACTCGCAAACAGCTATGACTACCCATATAAACATGTAAGCTCGCTCTTTTTGCAAGATGATATCACCATTGCCAATTTGGAGACGCCTATCACCGTCACAGGTGTTGCCGCTCAAAACAAGGAGTATGTCTACAAATCATCGCCACTTGCTGTTCCTGCCATGAAAAACGCGGGGATTGATGTGGTGAATCTCGCCAATAACCACTCCATGGACCAAGGGGTTCCAGGATTGTTGGATACTTTTGACGCTTTGGACGAAAACCGGATTGAATACGTCGGCGCCGGTAAAGATGCCAGCCGTGCCTATTCACCTGTATTCATAGAAAAGAACGGCATCAAGATCGCGATTCTCGGCTTCAGCAGGGTCATTCCCGAAACGAGCTGGTTTGCAGGAGATTCCCAGCCAGGTATGGCCGCTTCCTATGATCCTACACTGGCAGTGAAAGCGATCCAGGATGCGAACAGCCAAGCTGATCTCGTCGTGGTGATTGCACACTGGGGCAAGGAACGCTCCGACTATCCTGTCGATCATCAAAAAGAGCTGTCCCGTGCCTACATCGATGCTGGTGCAGATTTGATTGTCGGCGGTCATCCCCACGTACTTCAAGGCTTTGAACGATACAACGACAAATGGATTGCGTACAGTCTTGGCAATTTCATTTTTACACGGTCAAACGAACCCAAGACTTGGGAAACGATGGTCCTGCAAGCAAGCTGTACGAAAAGCGGCGATTGTGAACTGACGATGCTTCCGTTTCACGCAGAATTGGGACAAGCCGTACCCATGAATGAAAGCAATGGCGCTGCCCTGCTAAAACGCATCGAATCCATTTCTGAGAGTGTCGACATTCAAAGTGACGGGCGTGTGCAGCCACGTGCTAAAGCAGTGGAGACTGCCCCCTGACAAAAGAAGCCGTGTTTCCAGATACCTAGAAATACGGCTTTTCTTCATATGATTCCTCTTCCTTACGCAGATTCAAGAACAGGGAAGCAGCGCACTTCTAAGCCAAAATCATTTTTCAACAAAGACTCATGCTCTTCACTGATTCCTGTCACGATCAAGCCTGCGCGCAAGACGCCACCCAAATCGAATTGGACTTTTAGCTTATGTACGTTCACTCCTGCCTGCTGAAGGAAATGCAAGACTCGGTCTGGCGTCGCAGTATGACATGAGCCCTCAAGATAACACAGGACGTGTTCTGCCGAGTCCGATGTAGCTCCAGCTTTGTCAGCCGTTTTTTCTTTCCAGGTAGGATGCGGCGTGAATGGCTGTGTCAATAAATAGGCCAAATCCTCCACGACTGCACTTGCTGTAGGAAGCTCTCCCGCCCCTCTTCCTGTAAACAGCAAGTCTCCCACGATGTTGCCGGATAGCTGGACAGCATTAAATGCGTCGTGGATTTGCGCCAACGGATGGCTCAGCGGAAGCATGGTTGGTTCAACAGATAGGCGAATTCCTTTCTCAGCTTGATAGGCCTGTGCGATCAGCTTGATCCGATACCCCAGCTCGCTTGCAATCCGAATGTGACCTGCTGACAAATCTGCAATTCCTTTACGAACAACATCCGCTAAAGGCAGCGATTCTCCGTAAACAAGCTGTGCCAAGATATACAATTTGTACATAGCATCGAAGCCTTCTACATCCGAACGAGGGTCTGCTTCCGCATAGCCCAGCTCCTGCGCTTGCTTGAGCACCTCCTGATATGAGAGCTGCTCTGCTTCCATTTTCGTCAAGATGAAGTTCGTTGTTCCGTTGAGAATACCGCGAACACCTTGGATATCATTCGTGCGAAGGAACTGCCTCAGCACACTCAAGATCGGGATGCCCCCTGCCACACTCGCTTCATAGGCAAGATGCACTTGATGCTGATTTGCCAAATCGACTAGCTCTGTTCCTTTTTTCGCCAGGAGCTCTTTGTTGGCAGTTACCACATGGCAGCCCTTTTTGATCAAAGCACGAACGTAGTCATAGGTAGGTTCTACACCACCCATGACCTCCACCACGATATCCACATCGCTTCTCAATACATCCTCAAAATCTGTTGTCAATAAAGCCGGGTCGACATGAACCGCCCGCTCTTTTTCCGAGTCACGCACCAATGCCTTGACGATTTCAATTCGTTTACCCAGACGAGTAGCCAGCTTCTCCTGTTGCGAGCGAATCGTTTTGATTACGCCTCCACCCACTGTCCCCAATCCCAATAATCCTACGCGTACCACTTCTGCACTCATTCTAACCACCCCATACCCCGAATTTTGGATAAAAAGAAAAAGCCATCTTCGATAAGAAGAAGGCTTGTAAGTAGCTAATGCTCCCCCTCCTTATCTCCCAGGACGTATATGTCCTGCAGGAATTGGCACCTTGTCACAAAATATGCGTGACGGTTGCCGGGCTTCATCGGGCCAGTCCCTCCACCTCTCTGGATAAAGAAAATATGAAATTAAAAAACCTTCTTCGCTAAGAAGAAGGTTCATCTACCAATGGAGTAACCCGCTTCTTATCTTTCGAGACGAAACGTCTCGCAGGAATTGGCACCTTGTCGCTATATGCAACGGTTGCCGGGCTTCATCGGGCCAGACCCTCCACCTCTCTGGATAAGAACCATTTATGCTGTTGAGCTTTATTCTAAGAAATTCCAAGGCAAGCGTCAACAAAATTCTTTCTTTTCTGATTGCAAGCTGATTTTGGCAAAGCTTTCAGTTGTAGGTGAACAGGCTTTCTACCTCTTCCATACTGCAGCAAGTGCAATGAAACACGCCCTCGTGGCAGTCCTCAGGCAGCTCCTTTTCCTCAACATATCCGCACCATTGGCAAATAAAAACTTGAATCATCATACGCCCTCCTCTTCTTTTATCCTGCCCAAAATAAAAAAAGCATTTTCCGCTCGACCGTGACGATCGTTAGAAAATGCCAGAAAAGGAGGGACGTACTTGTCCACTCGCTGTTTTTCGCAAGCCATCTCTAACACCTCCCTATCTCCCGTAGGTCTATCAGTGTTGTCGAAACAGGCAGGTCTCCTGACTATGGGTTCATCGTCTAGCGTCGCCTTCCCCGTCTATTTGGATAGACCAGTGGCTTGTTGGACGCTGACTCCCCTCTTACAGTGGCGGGACCGTGTCGGATTTGCACCGAGCTTCCCTATTATCCTTGGGGCGAATTGGTAACGCCCTAAGGAACCTGTTTCCACCTATGAAATTGTCTTTTCTTGCTACTCTCCTCAGTTATTTTTCCGTGTATTGCGAACCTTGTTCGTGGGCCAGTTGCCATTCCTTCCCCAAATACCGCTCTTTCAAAATGGTAGTGTGGTGAGCTTCATGTCCAGCAATCACGTAGGCCAATGTCTTTGCAGATAGTTTGTTTCCGTTGGCAAGTCCTGTACGCGTCCATGCTTCCGGAGAGATTCCGCGGACCTGCGCGATGGTGGAAGCACGAACAGCCTTGTACTCTTCCAATAAATCTGAGAGGTCTCTTAGTTGAAAGCCCCCGTGTTCAACAAAAGCATTCTCATCAAAACCGACGAGGGGTGTCTGATCTCCTCTCGCAATTCTCAACAAGCGATAGCTCATGATGCGTTCTGTATCGATGAGATGACCCAAAACCTCTTTTACCGTCCATTTGCCTGGTGCATACCGATAATCAATTTGCTCGGGCGCAAGTGAGGAAAATAATGCGACTTGCCTCTCTCCTTGTTGTGTGAGGATCGTTTGCAGCTCCCCCTCCGGTACAAGTCCAATATAATAGTCAAAATAAGCAGCGTATTCATCCCGCTCTGGTCGTCTGAGCATACGTTTCCCACTCCTCGTCATTCAGTTTCGATAGACAAATTGCTATGTAAACCTTCAAACAATAGGACCCTTGCCGGGGCTGCATCGGTGCCAATCAGCTTGAGTGGGGCAGCTACCAGAAAGTACTCGCCTGGTGGGACCTCTGCTAGCCGCAAGCCTTCTATGACAATGACTCCCGCTGCAAACAGCTTTTTATGTGTGGGGTGACCCTCCTGGCTACGTTCGATTCCAAGTGCATCAGTGCCAATGCCCCGCACCCCCAGCTCACTTACATATTCTGCACCTTCCTCTGACAGAAAGATGAATTCAAAAGAGAACGCCTCTTCAAAAGAGTTTTTCGTTTTAAACAGGACAAAATCTCCTCGCGCAAGATCGAATCTCTCCAAGTCAGCGCGTGTGATCCTGTCTTCTACCGCTGTGAGATCGAGAACCTTGCAATTGCCAACTAGCTTCTCCAAGGAAATACTCTCAAATGTATCGCCAGCATTCACCATGTGCAGGGGAGCATCCACATGGGTACCCGTGTGAAGGTCCATATCGATTCTCGATTCGGTTACATACCCACTGGTAGCCGTATGTATTTTCGGCTGCTTTTCCGGCTTGTTTTTATATACCGTCATTCCTTCGTACACGGTGGCGGTTACATCATACATTTTCATCCCAAACCCACTCCCCTTTGCCTACTGTTTTTTTCGATCCGCTGGAAAAGCAATGCCCATCTGTCTTCTCGCTTCATCCATGACCTGCATGGCCATTTTGGAAACTTCATGCGAATTCGTTGCGGATTGTCTGGCCCCAATCCTTGCCAAGCGCAAGAATTCTCTTATTTCATAGTGCATAGTCTTCGGGGTCTGTGGCCTTGTTACTTGCTCGATTCGTCCGTCCCTGTAACGAATGTCCACTTCTTTGAGATGGTTGATTCGATCGATTACCATCGTGGCGTCCTCCCCTTGAATTTCTGCTGGCTGATAGGAGGTCGTAATTTTCGAGTAGCTAATGATGGCATCCATCTGGCGATATTTCAACAGCATACTGCCTTCTCCATCCACGCCAGAATCAAGCACAATTCCTCCTGCTTTGACGTCGTCTGGTCTGCCAAAAAGGATGAGTAACGGATATAGACAATAGATACCGATGTCCATCAAGGCTCCGTTTGAAAAAGCAGGATCAAAAGCACGTAAAACCTTCCCTTCGCGGTAGGCGTCATAGCGCGAAGAATATTGGCAATTGCTCGCAATAAAACGTCGTATTTTTCCCAGCTTGTGAAGGTTGTCTTGTATCGCAAAAAAATTGGGCAACAGTGTAGATTTGACAGCCTCCATGAGAAGCACGTCATTTCTTTTCGCTGCCTCGATCATTTCTTCTACCTCAATTGCATTGGAAGCGAGTGGCTTTTCACACAATACGTGCAGCCCCGCGTCCATGCACTGGATCGCTTGTTCCGCGTGGCAGGAGTTGGGGCTCGCAATATAGACCGCGTCAATATTTTTGCTTGCAGCCATTTCTTCTAGGCTGCTATAGGCGAATGGAGCATGGTACTTGTCAGCGATTTCCTTGGCGCGTTCGATGGTACGTGAATAAACAGCCTGAAGAGAAAATCCTTCTACTTCTTGACCAGCCTGGATAAATTCCTCGGTGATCCAGTTCGTTCCGATTACGCCAAATCGCATCTCATCCGCTCCCTTTTCTTTTTCTATCTCGTTGCAGTGACTGGCACTCGTTCTTCGACCTTATCCAGCCACCACACGAATCCGTCTGCTGCAAGCAATTGCTCTGCGGCCTTTGGTCCGAATGAGCCGGCTTCATACGTAAAGAGCGGTACCAAATTTTCAGCGAAGGCTTCCAAAATCGGTGTCACCCACTCCCACGACAACCGGACCTCATCCCAATGCGCAAAGTAAGTGGAATCCCCCCGGAGTGCATCGAACAAGAGCAGCTCGTACGCTTCTGGCACGTCTTTTGTCCCTGCACTGAAATCTACCGTCACCGGCTCAATCTTACCGCTATTTGTCGGATTCTTACTATTTACCTGCAAAGCAATACCTTCGTTCGGATTCACGCTAATAATCAACAAATTAGGCGATGTCGTTTCATTTTGCTCCTGATATAGCTTTTCGTGCGGATTTTTGAACTCAATGACGATCCTTGTTGATTTTTCTTGCAGTCTTTTGCCCGTGCGAATATAAAAAGGTACCCCTTGCCAAAACGGGTCATCAATCCAGACACGAGTGGCAATATACGTTTCTGTCATGGAAACTGGATCGACACCAGGCTCGTCCCTGTAGCCAGCTACAGGCGTTCCTTTAATATGTCCTGCGCTATACTGACCGCGAATAACGTGGGTCCCGACTTCTTCTTTCTTCATCGGACGCACGGCTGCCATTACCTTGCGTTTTTCTTCGCGGATATGAGCGGATGTGATTCGCTTCGGAAGCTGCATGGCGATGATCATGAGCATTTGCAACATGTGATTTTGAAGCATGTCACGCAGTGCTCCAGCTGGCTCGTAATATCCAGCCCGATCCTCGACGCCGACCGTTTCATTCGCCGTAATTTGCACGTTGGCGATGTACTGATTGTTCCAGAGAGCCTGAAAGACCGGGTTCGCAAATTCGAGAGCCTCGAGGTTTTGCACCATCGGTTTTCCCAAGTAATGGTCAATGCGATAAATTTCTTCTTCCGAAAATGCTTTTCCCAGCTTTTCATTCAATTCTTTCGCGGATTGCAAATCATGTCCAAACGGTTTTTCAATGATCAGACGCTTCCAGCCTGTCGTTGAACCGAGTCCGCTGGCTTTGACATTGGTTGCAATTCCCTCGAAAAATTGCGGGGCCACTGACAAGTAAAACATCCGGTTTTGCGGAATCTGCAGCTCTTGCTCTCTTTGCAGGACTAGATCATGTAACGTAACATAAGCACGCGGTTCCATGACATCTACTTCCGCATAGCGACAAGCAGACAAGAAAGCATCTAGTTCGTGGGAATCAATCAGGGCCCGACGGGAAAACTCATGGACAGAATGGCGAACAGATTCCTGAAATTCGTCATCAGACCACGCCCTTCTCCCCACGCCGATAATCGAAAAGGCGGCAGGCAACTTTTGATCGACATATAAATTGAAGAGCGCAGGGAAAATTTTGCGTTTTGCTAAATCTCCTGTCGCGCCAAAAAGGACAAAGGTCATCGCTTCCATCTACTGTTTCATTCCCTTCATACGTACGCCGTAATGATGGTTTTTTTGTCGTTACCCTGTTATTATTCGAGAAAATCACTGCTTTATCAATATGCAGCCTTACGAACGACGCAAGATTGCACGTACCGGACTTCCATCTGCTTCTACCAAAGACAGCGGCAGTGCGATCAGTTCGTAATCTCCCGGTTCGACATGATCGAGCAGAAGCCCCTCCAAAATATGAATATCCTGCTGGTGAAGTCCATGATGAGCAGCGAGTTCCTTGCTGTCTAGCGGATCGACAGATGGGACATCTACTCCAATCAGCCGAATGCCTTTTTGGGCGAGAAACGCTGGCAAGTCCGCTCGCAGATGACAGATGGTTGACGGAAATTGATGGGGATCGCTCCATGATAACGTTTTGAGCAGCAAGCGTTCGACCCCCTCCAGATCAACCTGGACAAAATCTTCTGGGCCAATGCTAGAACGTCCAGTAAGCTCCACCACTCTTGCCTCTCCGATGTACAAGTCTAGGGGCAATTCAGCTATTTTTCGGCCATCGTCATCGAAATGAAACGGAGCATCCACATGGGTACCTGTGTGAACACTCATGGTTACTTTACCGACATTGACTGAGCCACTCTCCGTTTTGGGCCAGTTTACTACATAGTGAAAGGGAGTGTCTCCTGGCCAGGTCGGCATACCTGCCATGAACGGACGGGATATATCTATTATTTTCATCGCGTATTCTCCACCTTCCAGCAACTGTTAGCGCCTATACTCAGCGTACAAAAAAGACTGTATTGAGTCAATATTCTAACATTTGCACAAAAAAGACCGCAGCTTGATAGCGTGCCGACAGTCTTTTCGTTGATTTCAGATTCTACTGTGAAGAGATAGGTAGTCCCACACTTCATCATAAATTCCGTTGTCATCCACTTGCTTCAAATGTTCTTTCAAAGTCCTCAACCACTCAATGGTTGTTGGATACGTAGCTGCAATGGCCTCACGCAGATCGCTCATTTGAATCGGGCGATCGACCCCTTTTGTTACGATATCATGCCATACTTGCTCCGTCGCGAGCTCCACCACGTACTCGATGTCTGCCCCCGAATAAAACTCTGTCCATCCTGCCAATTGCTCATAATCGAGCATCTCAGAGGGACGGCCCTCCAGTTTTAAGCGAAAAATATCCTCCCGTGCTTGCCGATCTGGCGGTCCGACAAAAATCCAGTGATCAAACCCAGCCGCTCGAAGCATGGAAGGCTCCAACTCCCATGGAACATTGGTTGCGCCCATTAGGACGAATCGTTCGTCGTACTCGCCCGCCTCCGCTATCTGCTGAAGCCATTTGGAATCGATCCCCTGTCTAGGATAGGAGTTCGCATGCTCTTCATCATGGCTGGAAGCGTCCAGTTCATCTAAAAAGAACAGAAACGGTTTATTGGCAGGGACTGTCGCTAGTAAATCGTGGATGTTGAAACGTCTGTTTGACGGCGTATACATACTTCGACCGCCTGTGATTGCCATAGAGAAAAAATGAGCCTGACATTCTTCTGCGGTTGCTTTTGCCAGCAAAGATTTTCCGCACCCCGAAGGTCCGTAAAGTAAAAGGGTACTTTTCTTTTGAGGCAGCCGTTGTGAGATAGGCTGTAGGAGTCTTTGAAAGATTATCTCTTTTACTCTTCCATGCCCGCCGACCGTTCCAAAACCCGCCGTTTTCTCAACGAGTTGAACCGATTTCGCGGTGGTCTTCCCTTTGCCCCCTTCAATGACGCGTATCTTAGGTGAAAACATCGTAGTGTATGTAGAGGAATCCTTCTGATTGATCCCTTTTAACGTCCGCGAATAGGGGAATTCTTTTTGTAGCTTGTTGAGCTCGATCACAATTTTTTCCTTCATCGCTTCATTACCATAGGCAAGGGCCTGCGTAAACGCCTGTAAAGCCTCCGTACGATCCCCCTGCTCAGCATGCTCTAACCCTAACAACAGCCATACTGGTGCATTGCGTTGATCGCTCGTCAACATGCTTTTCAGTATTTCTATCTTCGTCATCTGCTTCATCCTCTGCGATCGTTCTGCTTCAAGCGATCGTTTAGTATCACGGACATATCCATTATAATGCATACGTCTCGCAAGAAGAATACGAAAAGTAGGAAAAGATGGAAGAAGGGCTGTGACTATCATTCGAAAAAGACGCCTCCTGCTACACAGCATCGGGCGTCCAAGATCCAGTCTCTATCCTCTCGACGGAAAAGCTCCACCTTCCACACAAATGATAAACGAGAGTCCGAGATAAGGTTGCATATTATTATGAGGCTGAGTCCCGCCTGTGATTCCAATTGCTTGCTGACTAAGCTGTGTCCCATCACTCGTGTTGGAGTAAGGAATGATACCTCCCCGGCCACCAGTGGATGACCATTTTGACCCTGTTGGCGTATCCCCTGTAGGAGCTGTGCACACATTCGGAACGTGAGTATGAACCGGAATTTGGTTTTGCAGAAGTGTTATATTGGCAGCGCCATCTGTCTGACCTGCCGTACGCGGTGTCAAGCCAGGTCCTGCCCCCTGATTCATCGGGGCTGCGCCTCTTAAATTGGGAAGCGCAAATGTGGTCTTGCCATCTCCGCCATACTTTGAACCCAATATCGAATACAAAACAGGATTGGAAGAGATCGTAAGCAATTGTCCATCACAAAAAGCCCAGTCCCTTGGCGGGAAGCTGCCAGCGAAAATACGAATTTCTCCAATATACGGATCCATATGATAGTGCCTCCTTTAGTTTCTTGACGGGTAAATCCCTTGAATCGCGATGCAAAAATTCCCGACCAAATACGGCTGCATATTGGTATGAGGTGCACTGTTTCCTACCGTTTGCAACGCACTCTCACTCATCGTCGTATCAGGGGTTGTCCCATAGGTTGTAGTGGATGCTTGTGCCCAGTAGTTCCCAGCGCTAATTTTTTCAGAGGCTGCTGCATTCGAGCCGGTTGCCATATGGGTATGGGCGGGTATCTCGCTTGTCGAAAGTACATGACTTTCTTCGCCGGCTGACAGACCGCGCGTAACGATGGGGCGATCCTGTTGATTGTTTACATGAACAGGGACACGCCCTCTTAAATCCGGTAAAGCAAACGTGTTTTTCCCGTCCCCCCCATAAGCACCTCCTAACAAGGAATACAGTGCCTGGTTTGTATTGATAGGCAACAGCGCTCCATTACAAAAAGCCCAACCCTTTGGCGCAAATGGAAAGGGAAAAAATCGAATTTCTCCAAGAAATGGTTCCATGTAAAATCCTCCTGTTCGATTGGAATGTTAATTTTGTTGAGGATAAATCCCATACAGGGCAATGATGAAATTAATAACCGTAGACGGCATCAGGTTACTGTGTGGTTGATTTCCACCTACAGCACTCAAGCTGGACGCGTTCATCAATCCATCAGGTGCATTTGTTGAATATAGCTGCGTATTCTTTGCCCATACAGCATTGGCAGGGCTGTTCTGCGTTCCTGGCTGCGATGATGCATGGACCGTATGTGTATGCGCGGGCAATTGTGGGATGGTTAAGTTGACGGATTCTACACCATTTTTTTCACCTATCACGAAGTTAGTTCCTGTACGCGGATTTTTCCCTTGATGGAGCGGGATACGTCCTCGTAAATCAGGCAACGCAAAAGTCGTTTGTCCATCCCCGCCATATGTGGTTCCAATCAAACTAAATAACGTGTCGTATTCAGAAATAGATAAGATCTGTCCTTCGCATAATGCCCATCCTTGTGGTGCATAATCTCCTCCAAACATCCTGATTTCTCCAAGAAATGGCTCTGCCATGTTGCTTCCTCCTTATGTAATGTGGTTATTCCCTTTGTCATGCGACCAGCCTGGTCATTTTTGCAAAAGTGGCTGCCATTCCATTTGGATATACAGCCCCGTTGAGTCTGTCACGATGAAATGAAGTCGTTCATATAATCGAAAGGCAGGATTCCCTTGTAAAACATGTAAACGGATCGGTAATGGGACAGCTTCAGCCTCTTTTTGCAGTTCGCCCATAATGCCAGAACCAACACCCTGTCCCCGATAAGCAGGCAGCAAAGAAATATCGACAAGATGCAGTGCATCTCCGCTCGCATCCGTGATCAAACGACCAATAGGCTGCCCGGATCGGAGAATGATTTGATGATTTTGAGCGGGAAACTGCATGTGGTAAGATTTCTGCTGCATGATAAACTGCGACTGTAAAAAAGCAAGCTTGTCCGACTCACTCCAACCCCAAAGAGCTATTTCTTCGGTTCGAGTAGAGCAGTACAATTCCCAAATAAACGCTTCGTCTTGCTCATATTCAAAAGGCCTGGTATGTACCATAATCCTCCTTGTAGCAATCGTTGTACTTTTCTGTCATTTGATCAGTTACCTGCTTGCATTCTTTCAGGCCTGGATACACCGACTTCACTTTCCTCTGTGTATCGCTCTTCCTCCTTCGAACTTTTTCTGATATCCTGCCTGATTTAATAGCAATCATCAATCATGATATCATTAGCCGAATTCCTTCTAACACTAACTAAAGTTAGCTCTTTTATATGAAAAACGCTTCGTCCCCCAAAATGAGAAGAAGCGTTTTTATCGCTTGCAAAAATAAGGAAGACCCCATATTACATCTACGAGGCTAAAGCCTTTCCTTCTGGACATCTCCAAATCTGATCCTCTCGCCCATGCTCCCGATGATTTGACCTTGATTATCAGTGCGGTAAATGATCCAGATGACAAACTGCTGCTAGCTGCGGCTCGTCGACAGATCGCTTTGATTGACGTCACGCGTTGGACAGAACGATTTACAAAGTCCATCGACCGATTAAAGAAGGAGAACATAGGCTCTCCAGTCATACTCGCCTCAGGGTGGATGGGGGGAACTATATCCCTTCTTGCAAGCATACATACCTCTTCCTTGCAAGATGTCCAGATTCATCTTCACGCTCTTTATTCCCTTCAAGACAAAGCGGGTCCAGATTCCACCGACTATATGGATCGTATGAATATTCCTTTTACTGTCACCACACCTACTTTTGCCCTTGTTTCATTTGTAAAAAGCCGGATATGGAACCTGCTCGGCAAGAGCACACGTCAAAAAATACTGTACAATCCAGGCGCAGGATCTCCTCACCATGTTGTCATCCAAATAAACGGGTGCAATCAGCATGGCATGAACGTGAAACGCCAAGTCGAGATTACTGATCCGAAAGGGCAGACTCACCTGACCGCTTTGGGAGCTGCCATTTTTGCGCAACAAATTATTCGACAAAGCGAAAACTCAACGGTTACGCCCGGTATTCTGTTTCCAGAGGATTTTGGCCATTTCGAAATGACTGCCGTCGATATCCTCCAGTTCTATCGATCCGAAGGCGTCCAGATTACGATCCACGACGAAACAAAAAAGAGTAGGACGGTCTGAGTGCCGCCCTACTCTTCATCCTGTATCCCTTTTTATTCAAAAAAAGTACGCGGGGACTTCCGCCATTCGCCCAATACTTTTTCCTGTTCGCTCGTAATAACCCCTTGCTCTGAAGCTACTTCCAAAAGTGCTGTGTAATTCGATATGGTCGAGCAAGGAATGCCAGCTTCCTCAAACAAGGCTTGGGCATCCGGGAATTGGTAGCTGAAAATGGCTACGACTCCCAGTACCTCTCCGCCCTCAGCCTGTACCGCTTGCGCTGCTTTCAAGGAGCTACCTCCTGTGGAAATCAGGTCTTCAATCACGACGACCTTTTGACCAGCCGCCAATGCACCCTCAATCTGGTTTTGGCGACCGTGGCCTTTTGCCTTGTCCCGTACGTAGATCATAGGCAGATCAAGCAGCTCTGCAACCCATGCAGCATGTGGAATACCAGCAGTTGCTGTTCCCGCCACGACTTGCGCATCTGGGTACTGCTCCTTGATCAGATCAGCAAAAGCTCTTGCAACGGCACGGCGCACATGCGGATAAGACATCGTGATCCGGTTGTCGCAGTAGATCGGGGATTTGATCCCGGACGTCCATGTAAAAGGTTGCTCCGGTCGCAGATGAACTGCCCCGATTTCGAGAAGATTCGCTGCAATTTGTTTAGCGGTTGTCATTGTCGTCATTTCACTTATTCCCTCCAGCTGGCTACTTTACGAACGATCTTTTTCCACTGCTGCGACGATACTTTGCCAAACCCCTACCGGATCTTTTGCACCCGTAATGGCGCGTCCGATCACAAGGTAATCACTGCCCAAGCGGAATGCCTGTTCTGGTGTCGTGATACGTGTCTGATCGCCTTGATCTGCTCCCAGTGGACGAATTCCTGGGGTTACGGTTACAAATGCGTCTCCAGCAGCTTTTTTGATCATCGGTACTTCTAACGGAGAAGCAACGACCCCATCCAAACCAGCTTGCTTGGTCATCAGCGCATAGTGCACGACAACATCCTCTACCGCACCTGGAATCGCCAATTCTTGATTCATCGTTTGCAAACCAGTAGATGTCAGCATTGTAACACCGATCAGGAGGGGACGAGCAGCACCTGCCGCTGTCCCTTGCTCCAAGCCTTCTCTCGCTGCCGCCATCATGGCTACGCCGCCTGCCGCATGAACGTTTACCATGTCTGCTCCCAGACGCGCCAGGCTTCTCATTGCGCCTTTAGCTGTATTGGGAATATCATGAACCTTCAAGTCGAGGAACACGTTGAATCCTTTATCCTTTAAAAAGGAAACGATCGCTGGCCCTTCTGCGTAAGCGAGCTCCATCCCCACTTTTACATAGCGGATATGCCCCTGAAGCGGCTCGATGCACTTTTTGACTTCATCCAGTGTGGAAAAGTCGAGCGCAACAATCATGCGTTCGCGAATATCGGTTAGTTGTTGTTGCACGCTGCTCTCCCCTTTTTATACAGTTACTGCTACTTTGGCACCAGCACGCTGGGCAGGCATTGCTTCTGTAGAGAATGTGATCGTCTCCAGTACGTGCAGGAGAGCGGAAGCTGTATCCAGCGAAGTCAAGCATACCGCGCCGTTTTCTACTGCTTCCCGACGAATGCGGAAACCGTCGCGTTGTGGCGTTTTGCCTTTTGTCAGTGTATTGAGTACGATGTTCGCTTCGCCTGTATGGATGACATCCAGCAGGTTTGGCGTGCCTTCGGACAATTTGCTCACGCGTGTGACTTGCAGTCCCGCTTGCTCCAAATAATCGGCAGTGCCTGCGGTTGCCATCAGCTTGAAGCCGAGGTGGCGGAAGCGTTTCACAATGTCTAGCGCTTCTTCCTTGTCTTTATCGGCAACTGTCACGAGCAAGGTGCCTTGTGTCGGTATATTCATGCCTGCTGCGACCAAGCCTTTGTACAGCGCTTTTGCCAGTGTGCTCTCGCGTCCCATGACTTCTCCGGTCGATTTCATTTCAGGGCCGAGCGTAATATCAACGCGGCGCAGCTTTGCAAAGGAGAAGACGGGTACTTTGACAGAAACCATCGACTCCTCTGGATGGTAGCCCGGTGTAAAGCCTTGTTCGATGATCGAGTGACCAAGGATCGCTTTCGTCGCGATGTTCGCCATTGGAATCCCCGTTACTTTGGAGAGGAATGGCACCGTACGGGACGAGCGCGGATTGACCTCGATGACGTATGGGCGGTCTTTATAGATGACGAACTGGATGTTGAGCAAGCCTTTGATTTGCAGGGCACGCGCCAGCTTCGTCGTCATGTCGATCAGTTCATCCTTGATCGCTTGGGACAAGGATTGCGGAGGATATACAGCGATGGAGTCACCGGAGTGCACCCCTGCGCGTTCGATATGCTCCATGATGCCTGGAATCAGGACGTTTTCGCCGTCGCAGATCGCGTCCACTTCCGCTTCTACCCCGACCATGTAACGGTCTACCAGTACAGGGTGATCAGGATTTACCTTCACCGCTTTTTCCATGTACTCCAACAGTTCGGACTGATTGTAGACGATTTCCATCGCACGTCCGCCAAGTACGTAGGATGGGCGTACCAGGACTGGGAAGCCAAGACCTTCTGCTGCCACGACTGCCTGCTCGACAGAAGTTACCGTTTTGCCTGGTGGTTGGGCGATTTCCAGCTCGCGCAGCAGCGCTTCGAACTTCTCGCGGTTTTCTGCTGCGTCGATGTTTTCCAGACTCGTACCCAAGATTTTGATTCCGCGTGCAGCCAGCTTGTCAGCCAGGTTGATCGCGGTTTGCCCGCCGAATTGTACGATGACACCCTCTGGTTTTTCCACATCGAGAATGTTCATGACGTCTTCGATGTACAGCGGCTCGAAGTATAGGCGATCAGATGTGTTGAAGTCTGTGGAAACAGTCTCCGGGTTGTTGTTGATGATCACTGCCTCATAGCCCGCTTCTCTCAGTGCCCAGACAGCGTGGACAGTCGCATAGTCAAACTCGATGCCTTGACCGATGCGGATTGGTCCGGAGCCCAGTACAACCACGCGCTTCTTGCCAGTCTCAATGCGCTCGTCTTCCACTTCATAAGCGGAGTAGTAGTACGGTGTTTGCGCTTCGAATTCTGCCGCGCACGTATCTACCATTTTATATACAGGTACAAAGCCTTTCTCTTTGCGCATTGCGTGTACCGCATCTTCTGTCTCACCGCACAGCTCGGCAATTTTGCGGTCCGTGAAGCCCATGCGCTTTGCTTCGTACAGCTTCTCACTCGTCAAGCCTTTTGCCAGTTCCGCTTCAAAGGCAATCATTTTATGGAACTTGTGCAGGAAGAACAGATCGATCTTGGTCAGGTTGTGCAGTTGTTCGATCGTCCAGCCACGGCGCAGTGCTTCTGCCAGCAGGAAGAGGCGTTCGTCATCCGCTTGTACCAGTCGTGCTTTCAAATCTTCCTCGCTGATTTCGTCTGCTCCTTTGATCTCGATGTGATAGCTGCCGATTTCCAAGGAACGAATGGCTTTCATGATCGATTCTTCAAAAGTCCGACCGATTGCCATCACTTCTCCGGTCGCTTTCATTTGCGTACCGAGCTTGCGGTTGGCGGATTGGAACTTGTCGAACGGCCAGCGTGGAATTTTGCTGACGATGTAGTCCAGCGTTGGCTCGAAGCATGCGTAAGTTTGGCCTGTCACCGGGTTTTTCAGCTCATCCAACGTGTAGCCGATTGCGATTTTGGCTGCCATCTTTGCGATTGGGTAGCCTGTTGCCTTGGAAGCCAGTGCAGAAGAGCGGCTCACACGCGGGTTCACTTCGATCACATAGTACTGGAAGCTGTGCGGATCGAGTGCGTATTGTACGTTGCAGCCTCCCTCGATACCGAGCGCCCGGATGATGTTCAGTGCGGATGTGCGCAGCATTTGATACTCGCGGTCAGCCAGTGTTTGGCTAGGCGCTACTACGATGGAATCACCAGTATGCACGCCGACTGGGTCGATGTTTTCCATGTTGCAGACGACGATGCAGTTGTCGTTGGCATCGCGCATTACTTCGTACTCGATTTCTTTCATGCCGGCGATGCTTTTCTCGATCAAGCATTGCGTAATCGGGGAGTATTTCAATCCGCTTGCGACAATCTCGCGGAGTGTTTCTTCATCATCACAAATTCCGCCGCCTGTACCACCCAAGGTGTAGGCAGGACGAACGATGATGGGATAACCGATTTCGTTTGCAAAATCGACAGCTTCTTCTACCGTACTCACGATGACTGATTCAGGTACTGGCTCGCCCAGTTCATTCATGAGGGAGCGGAACAGGTCGCGGTCTTCTGCTTGCTTGATCGATTCCAGCTTGGTTCCGAGCAGCTTTACATTTTCTTGCTCGAGAACGCCTGCTTCTGAGAGGGCAACAGCCATGTTCAAGCCTGTTTGACCGCCAAGTGTAGGCAGTAGTCCATCCGGCTTCTCTTGACGAATGACGCGCGCTACGAATTCAGGTGTGATTGGCTCGATATATACTTTGTCCGCCATGTTTGTATCCGTCATGATGGTCGCCGGGTTGGAGTTGATCAGAACTACCTCCATGCCCTCTTCTTTTAACGCCTCGCATGCTTGCGTGCCGGCATAGTCAAATTCTGCTGCCTGCCCGATAACGATAGGTCCAGAGCCGATTACGAGGATTTTTTTCAGATTATCTTGTTTTGGCATGAGTTTTTTCCTCCTTAGCGGTTTCCATCATCGCAAGAAACTGGTCGAACAGGTAGCCGGAATCATACGGTCCTGGAGCTGCTTCTGGATGGTACTGTACTGAGAATGCATTCTTAGCGGCATGACGTACGCCTTCGATGGTGCCATCATTCAGTGCGATATGTGTAACTTCCAGTTCCGTGCCTGCGAGCGAGTCTTCTTTGACTGCATAGCTGTGGTTCTGGGATGTGATATAGGTGCGTCCGGTTGGCAGCTCTTTTACCGGATGGTTGCCGCCACGGTGTCCGAATTTCATTTTCGTCGTGTCAGCGCCAGATGCGAGCGCGAACAGTTGGTGACCGAGGCAAATTCCGAACAGCGGATATTCACCCAAGATTTCGCGAATCATCTCTACGGCTTGTGGTACGTCCTTCGGGTCCCCAGGGCCATTGGACAAAAGTATTCCGTCCGGTTGAATGCGGCGAATCTCTTCTGCTGTCACATTGTAAGGCACAACGACAACGTCGCAGTTGCGCTTGGTCAGCTCGCGCAAAATCCCGTGCTTGGCTCCGAAGTCTACCAGTACTACCCGATGACCTGTACCCGGGCAGCTGAAGACGCTTTTCGTAGAAACGCGTGATACTTGGTCTGTCATCAATGTCGTGCCGTTTAAGGCAGCAACCAATTCAGCCAACGGGGCTTCACTGGTTGTAATCATGCCCTTCATCGTGCCGTGGTAACGAATTTTTCTCGTCAGCATCCGGGTGTCGATTCCAGCAATGCCCGGAATGTCGTATGTTTTCAGCAGTTCGTCGAGCGTGTTCGTATTGCGCCAGTTGCTCGGTGCCTCGCAATGCTCGCGAACAACGAAGCCGTGAATGTATGGACGAACAGCTTCAAAGTCGTCTCGATTGATCCCGTAATTTCCGATTAGCGGGTATGTCATGGTGACGATCTGTCCGCAGTAGGATGGGTCGGACAAAACCTCCTGATAGCCAGTCAGCCCTGTATTGAAAACCACTTCCCCGTAGGACTCCTTTGTCGCTCCAAATGCCGTCCCGATAAATTCTGTTCCGTCTTCCAAGATCAATCTTGCACGCATCTATGCTCCTCCTCCATTGTCGTGTAAAAACTTTTGTCTTGTCTGTCAGTCGTTTTTACACGTTTTGATATACAATCTTCCCATCTACCAGTGTCAGGGTCGGCCAGCCTTTGCATGCCCAACCGGCAAATGGTGTGTTGATTCCTTTACTTGCGAATGTGCTTGGGTCAATTGTTTTTTCCGTTTCCAGATCAATCACAGTCAGGTCTGCTGGCGCGCCTACTTCCAGACGTCCGTATGGCAGATTGAATGCTTCTGCTGGCTTCACGGTCAACAGCTCAACCAACTTCTTCAAGGTCAGCTCTCCCGTTTGTACGAGATTTGTGTACAACAGCGGGAATGCTGTCTCCAGTCCGACAATTCCGAATGGCGCACGGTTTATCCCGTTTGCTTTTTCCTCTTGGGTGTGTGGTGCATGGTCGGTTGCGATCATATCAATGGTGCCGTCTTTTAATCCCGCAATCAGTGCAGCACGATCTTCACGAGAGCGCAGCGGCGGGTTCATTTTCCAATTCGTATCCAGATTGTCCGGGATATCCTCGTCGCACAGCAAGAGATGATGCGGACTGACTTCACATGTTACATTCACGCCAGCGCGTTTCCCGTCGCGTACCAGACGCACCGACTCTTTCGCGCTGATGTGACATACGTGGTAGTGCACACCTGTCTGTTCTGCCAGCAAAATATCGCGGCCAACGTGGATGGACTCTGATTCAGAAGGAATTCCCGGGAGTCCGTGTCGAGCTGCAACCACCCCGTCATGCAAAGCTGCTCCCGGGATCAACAGGTCTTCGTCCTCACAGTGAGCGACGATTGCGATCCCGAGCTCTGCTGCTTTTTGCATGGCCTTTTTCATCATCGCAGTTGATTGCACACCCACACCGTCATCTGTCAGCGCGAAGATCCCCGCTTCTTTTAACCCAGCGAAATCCGTCAGCTCTTTTCCCAATTGGCGAACGGTAATCGCACCATATGGGATCACGCGCGCCATACCTGCCTCGCTCGCTTTGTCCAAAATGTAGGTCACGGTCTCGACACTATCAATGGACGGTCGTGTGTTTGGCATGCATGCTACTGTTGTAAATCCGCCTTGTACCGCTGCTTTTGCCCCTGTTTCGATCGTTTCTTTATGTTCAAAGCCTGGCTCGCGCAGATGTACGTGGACATCGATGAGACCCGCGCTAATCATGCCGCCATGACAATCGATCCATTCATGTCCCTCGCGATCGAGTGTTTCCCCCATCGCTGTGATTCTTCCCTTTTCTACCAATATTTCCATCGGGGTGAGTTCCCCCGCCTGATTTAGTACGTTGCCGTTGCCAAGGATGATTCCCATGTCATTTCGCTCCCTTTCAAAAGAGTTTCTAAAACTGCCATTCTTGCTGCGACTCCGTTGGTCACTTGGGTTTGAATCAAGGACGTTTCGCATTCTACCAAATCGGTATGAATCTCAACCCCGCGATTGACGGGTGCCGGATGCATGATGACTGCGCCGGACTTCATCATTTTGGCTCTTTCCAGTGTGAGCCCATGTGCCTTGTGATACTCTTCCTTCGATAGATAGAGGGATTCCGCATGGCGCTCCAGCTGAACGCGCAGCATCATGACCACATCTGCGGTTTGAACGGCTTCTTCCATTTCCACGATTTTGACACCTTGCGGGATATGGGCTGGCATCATGGTAGCAGGACCTGAGAGCAGCAGATTCACACCGAGCTTCGGCAGCGCATGCAGATGAGAACCGAGCACGCGGCTGTGGCGCAGATCTCCAATGATCGCTACCGTGAGACCAGAGAGCTTGCCAAACTTTCTTTTCATGGTCAAAAGATCCAGCAGGCATTGCGTCGGGTGCTCATTCGTTCCATCTCCCGCGTTGATTAGCTTCAGGTCAACGCTTTCTGCCAACTCTTGCAGCAGGCCTTCCTTTTTGGTGCGGATCACGGCTGCTTCCACGCCCATTGCTTCCAAGGTGCGAATCGTGTCATAGACCGTCTCGCCTTTTACGGTAGAGGAGGTTTCCGGAATGAAGTTCAAAACATGTGCGCCCAGTCGCTTTTGAGCTACTTCAAAAGAGAAGCGTGTTCTGGTGCTGGCCTCGAAGAACAGATTCGCGACAAACCGTCCGCGCAGGATATCCGCTTGCTCAGTTGGTCTGGCAGCCCAATGCTCTGCTCGCTCGAGGAGCTGGATGATTTGTTCTTTCGATAAGTCTTTGAGGCCAATCAAATGCGCTACATTTTTCATCATGAATCCCTCCGGTTCTTTATTTTTCAAAAGAAAAAGCTTCTTGGCATCGCTTTGCATCTGGAGGCAAGCGAGACAAGAAGCTGGTTGAGTGCCTTTTTTGGGCAGCCAAAACAGCGTTCTTTGCCTTGCCAGCCTCTCTGGACTGGATTTAAAGGATTGGGAACGTTAGGCTATTTATTTTTGTTCTTCAAGGTGCGCTTCTCCCATCGCAGTCTCTTTTCCTGGAAGGATCAGGTGCAGAATAATTCCCAGGAAGGTAGAGAGTGCGATATTATCGATGGTCAGATCACTCAGGAAAGCGATACCTGTACTTGCAAAACTGATTTTGTATCCGCCGATTCCCGTGACGAGGATGACCGCTGCGAGAATCATGTTGCGCTTGTCTGCAAAATTCACTTTGTGCTCGACGTACATCCGCAAGCCTTGTGCTGCGATGATACCGAACAGGATGATGGAAACACCGCCAAGTACCGGCGTTGGAATCGTCATTAAAATGGCGCTAATCTTACCAGCGAAGGCGAACATGATTGCCAGTACAGCAGCCAGACCGATGACTACTCGGCTGTATACCTTCGTCATTGCAAGGACACCGATGTTTTCTCCATATGTCGTTGCTGGCGGACCTCCGATGATGGCTGCCAGTGAGGTCGCTACCCCGTCTCCGAGCAAGCTGCGGTGCAGACCCGGATTTTTCATCAGATCGCGATCCATGACCTTGCTCGTTACCAGCAAGTGCCCCAAATGCTCTGCCAGCGTGACGAAAGCGACTGGCGCGATGACCAGTGCTGCGATCCATGCAGAGCCGTCACCGATCACACTCATGACTTCGGTAAATTTGAAGTGCTCCGTAAACATTTTTTGTGGCGTGATGAACCAGTCTGCTTCTACTACTTTTTGAAAGTTAATCAGTTCAGGGTGACGCAGCAGCGTGTATACATAGCCTGTAACCATACCGATCAAGATGGGGATAAGACCAAGGAATCCGCGCAGCATGACCGCTGCAAGCACTGTTATGACCACAGTTACGAGCGAGATTTCAATCGAAGTCAGCGACATTTGCGATTGACCGTCTACAGTGACTTTCGTTGCCATATCTACTGCTACGCCAGCCAGGCTCAGACCGATCACGACGATGACAGAAGCGATGACAACAGGTGGCAGTACCCGATCGAGCCATTTGACTCCTGCTTTTTTCACGATACCGGCGACGATGATGTACACAATCCCGGAGAGGAAGCAACCCAAGAGTGCCGTCCCTACTCCATGTGATTGACTCACGACGATAATCGGACCGATGAAAGCGAAGGAAGAACCGAGGTAGTTTGGCAGTTTTCCTTTGGTGATCCACAGGAATAAAAGGGTTCCAATCCCGCTTGCCATGAGCGCCGTTGCTACATCCAGCCCCGTTAAGATCGGCACCAATACAGTCGAGCCGAACATCGCGAACAAGTGTTGGATACTAAGTGGCAGCAATCGCGAAATATGTGGTGTTTCGTCTACATCGATGTAATTTTTCTGGCTCATGCCTGTATGCCCCCTGTTTCGTTTCTTCCATATCAAAAAAGTGTCTTTTATACAAAAAACCTCTTTGTGTGGACACAAAGAGGCTAGCTTCGCCATAATCATGGGAAGTATCTTGCCTCTTGCCGACCTCACGGGATCGTTTTTAAAGAGGAATCCTATTCTTTATTACAGTAGCTGTCGGATGGAGACAATATCCATAACGTCCACTTCTGCCAATTGTACATCGACAATTTCCGTTCGGGCAGTAGGGAGGTTTTTTCCGACGAAATCAGGGCGAATTGGCAACTCGCGATGACCACGATCAACCAGAACAGCCAGTTGAATCATCCGTGGGCGACCGTTGTCAATCAGTGCATCCAACGCGGCACGCACGGTTCTTCCCGTGTAGAGAACATCATCTACCAGGATCACGGTCTTGCCTGTGATTTGATCCGGGAGCTTGGAGCCTTGCAAAATGGCATCTTCGGACTTGTGTTGCAAATCGTCACGATAGAACGTAATGTCCAGCTCACCGACTGGGACTTTCACATTTTCAATCATTTCGATTCTTTCCACAAGGCGTTGCGCGAGATAGATCCCTCTAGTCTTGATGCCCACGATAATGAGATCCTCGACGCCTTTATTTCGCTCGATAATTTCATGCGCGATTCGCGTGAGTGCGCGGCGGATCGCCGCTTCATCCATAATAACGCTTTTGTTGATCATCTCAATATCCCCCTTTTCGACGGGAACAGTGGACCTTACGAAAAAAGGCTCCTTGTCAGGAGACAAGAAGCCCTCGGACAAACTGACCGGACTTTTAAACGTCCCGCCTGTTTGTCATTCCGTGCCCTTGCCAGCCTCACTGGACTGGATTTAAAGGTTCCATTCGTCATGTAGAATTATGTCACGATTCTGGACGGGTGTCAATGCAGCCCGAAAAAGTCTAACTATTCCCAATAGACGCTGACCCACGGTGGCAAGTAGTTCGCATAATAACCAATGTCCCCTGTCATATCTTTGATCAGCTCGATTTGTTTGTCCGCATTCTCGCCAATTCCTTGGATAAACAGGGAGCCATGCTCCGCTCGATCCAACCGCAAGAAAAGAAGCTGTTTCCCATCTGGAGACGGCGCTGGATAGTAGTCCGCTGTATTCGCTTCCCCTTTTGTCACCTGCTGCTCCGCTCCATCTGCGGATCGCCGCCAGATGCCTTGTTCCGGTACCATGACCTTCTTTGGGTCGTAGGAATACTCTGTAGCCAAGCCTCTGGTGAAAAGCAGCGTGTACGGAGCTTTCGGAATCCATACCGGGTAAGTGTCTACCACCACTGGACCAGGGCTGACTGTTTTGACCTTTCCTGCTCGATCCATCAGCTTCAACTGCTTGTTAGTTGTGGCGATCCGGTCAGTTCCATCGACAAAAGCGAGCTGTTCGCCATTTGGTGTCCAGGCAAGCCAATCAGGATAAGCCAATCCTGTTCCGATCTCTAATGGCTTTTTGGCAGGCTGTGTCAAATCAAAGCATTGAATAGGTACGCCATCAGCAGATAAGGAACCGGAGTTATACCTGACAAAGTAGGCCACAGCCTTCCCATCCGGAGATACTTTTAAGCCTGTCGCTGCCCATGGGTATATGCCTTCTTCCACTTTTGGCGGTTCTGCTATCGGATAGGCAGCCAACGGTTTACCTGCAAGTGTGCGCAAGGCCAGTGTCATCGGCTTATTTTTTTCGGCAGGTAGCGAGACAAGCATGTTTTCCCCATCCGGCATCCAGACAAAATCTGCGAAATCAGCCTTCGTTGTACTTTGCAAAGCTAATTCTCCATGCTCTTGGACGTCTTTTACGATCAGCAATAGTCTCGGTGCTTCATTACTGCCAACATTCACGGTGTACGCGAGCTTGTTCGCTTTCGGAGACCATTTTGGCGTTTCAAAAACCGCTCGCTCGTCTACTTGCACAGCTTTGCTGCCGTCAGCGCTGACGATCCACACATAGCCTGGTGTCGAGTAATTGTCGTTGCCTTTGTATTTCACAAACAGGAGCCACTTGCCATCTGGCGACCAGCCCACGATCTGTGCATAGCCGTCCTTGGTGATTTGCCTTACCTTTCCTGTCGCATCCCGTCCATCCACCAAAAACAAATGCTGGTTGCTCGTAAATGCAATTTTTGCCGGAACGCTTATTTCTTTGTTCACTCGCTCTGGCCCTTGGCTTTGGGCTGCTACCTTTGCTTCACCGTTTGCTGTGACAAGTACAGCCAAAAGGACAAAAAGGCTGATCAGCTTCCCCCATTTTCCGATCACAGGCATTCACTCCTTACACGTTCTATTGAATGATGAAAAAAACGCCAGAAGAAAGTAATAAGCTCTCTACTAGCGTTTTCCAATCCAACTGCCATTATGTAAGTGTCATAGGAAGACTGGCTGCAACAACAAAAAACGATTGCCATGCAGATCCTCGAAAACAACCTCAATGCCATACATCACTTCGTTTGGTTCACTCACAAACTTTACACCGTGTTGACGCAGTGTTTCGTATGTGGACCAAAAATCATCCGTCTCCCAAACCCACATTGGATTTCTGCCGACTTGACGAAGCATTTCCTGCGCAACGTCTTCCCGATGCCAATGAGTTGGGTCATGCAGTACAATCTCTATCTCCTGCCCAGGCAGGCTGACGGTGAGCCAACGAGAGCCATCATCCATACGCGAATCCATGCGTTTTTCGAAACCGAGTTTTTCCGTGTAAAACCGCAATGCCTCTTCACTGTCGTGAACGTACAGCGTTACATGCGCTAATCTTTTTAGCACGGCTATTCCTCCTGTTCTCTTTACGCTTGTCGGAGAACTTCGATGACCTCAAGCATTTCCTTCGGCATTGGCGTTTCGAACTCGAGCTGCTCTCCTGTACGTGGATGGATGAAGCCCAATGTTTTCGCATGCAGAGCTTGTCCATCGAGCTCCAATGTATTTTTCGGACCGTATTTCGGGTCACCTGCCAGTGGATAGCCAATGTACTTCATGTGTACGCGAATTTGATGGGTACGTCCTGTTTCGAGTTTCAATTCTACCAACGTGTACTCCTTAAAGCGCTCCAACACGATAAAATGCGTAACAGCTGGCTTGCTGTTTTCAAAAACGACCGCCATTTGCTGGCGATTTTTCGGATCGCGCCCGATTGGTGCTTCAATCGTTCCCATTTCATGCGGGATGACACCGTGAACAATCGCGACATACTTCCGATTGACTGTATGTGCTTTCAATTGTTCAGCCAAACCCATATGTGCCTTATCGTTTTTAGCTACCATCAAAAGGCCGGAAGTATCCTTGTCAATGCGGTGGACAATTCCCGGACGCAAAACGCCATTGATTCCGGACAAATCCTTGCAATGTGCCAAAAGCCCATTGACGAGTGTCCCAGTGTAATGACCAGGAGCAGGATGCACGACGAGTCCACGTGGTTTATTCACGACCACGACATCGCTATCCTCGTATACAATATCAAGCGACATCTCTTCTGGCTGGATTGCCATTTCTTTTGGCGGTGGAACACGGAGAGTCACTTCGTCCTCTGCCTGTAGCTTGTAGTTGTTTTTGATCGGTTCACCATTTACAGTGACACGACCTTCCTTTACCCAAGCCTGCACCTGTGAACGGGACCAATCTTCATTTTGCAGCGTGATAAATTTGTCGATGCGCTCACTCGTATCCGCTGGGTCTACCGTCCAATCGTAACGTTCAAATAATTGCGTGTCATTCATGTATGTTCTCCACCTATCCGAGCTTTCCCACTATTATTCTCATGACTATCGGTTTTTCTTCCCATCCAGAAAAACATCGAGAAGCAAAATCCCCACACCAATCGTGATGGCCATATCAGCCACGTTAAAGATCGGGAAGTGAATCAACGTAAAATCGAGAAAATCTACGACTTGACCGGACGTCGCACGATCAATGAAATTCCCGACGGCTCCACCCAAGACAAATGACAGCGCCAACGATGCACGAGGTTGTTTTTTTCCCAAGCGAATCAAGGAAATGACAATCCCAATCACAACGACAGTGGTAATGGCAATAAAAAACCAACGTCGATTTTGCAGGATGCCAAACGCCGCTCCCATGTTTCGATGGGAAGTTAGATGAAATACGTCCGCGATCAAAGGAATGGATTCTCCCAGTTCCATATACTTCACGACTAAATACTTTGTAAACTGATCAAGCGCAATAATTACTGCCGCAATGAGATAGTACAACAATGGAATGTCCTCCTTATTCTGCTTCGACCAGCAACTGTACAAACACAATGTCAAATGATCATTTTACCAGAGACAGCCTACGTGAACAAGCGCTTTCCTTTTTTGTACAGTCGATAGCCTTTGCGTACGACTTCCAGCATCCACAATGGAATTTTCCATCCACGATCCTTGATAAACGGCAGATACACCTTGTAATACGCCTTACGTAAATCACGCCATTTCGTGTCTGTATCATTGACATAGTAATCCGATACATCAATCAGATACCCTCGTCCCTGATCCATTAATACGTTTTTCCCATGGACATCATGTGGAAACAAGCCCTTCCTGCGGGCTTCTTCTAGCGCCTCCTCCACGTCTTCAATCACCTGCGGAGGAATCGGGATACCAAAGCGCACACAGTCAAACAGGGGTATGCCGTTCATCCGCGTAATGACCAGGTATCCTTCTCCATAATCATAACAGATGGGGAAGGAACGAGTCTCGCCAAGCTTGCGATAGACTTCGATTTCCTGTTCGGCTCCTGGTCTTCCAGGTGCGTACAGCTTGATCACTACCTTCGGATAGTCCGGATGGGCAAATACGGCAGCATAATTGCCAGTACCGACCAGCTCCCAGGGATATGGCGTGTGGTGTACGACGACTGGATCATCTGGCGACAGACTCTCCACTTGAACTTCCTGTAAAAAAGCTTTCAATATATGCTGATCGATCCGCATCGTTTCTCATCATCTCTCATCAGTTACCGACTTCGAACTACGTTAAAACAAAATTACTACTACGATCATTCAGACACTTCCTATAAGGGGCAAAAAATCCTTTGCACTGGTAGGGCCAGGAGGTCCTGTCCGATTCCAATGAAAGGATTGCATATGGACAAGAATACCTCATTTTTTTGATTTGGTAAATGGGTAGCGAATGTCCACCAATCGTACCTGTTTTTATGTAGTGTATAACGAATGATTCTAACTGATTCATTTGGAAAATAAGGCTCTTGTATGGTGCTGTCGTGGTGGGGAGGAAACAGGAGAAAACGCTCAGATTCTAGGGCCACCCGCTGGGAGATTGACTGCCCGGCTCCATGATAAAAAGCGAAACCCGCGTCCAAAGTCGTCCCTTCAGGAGGTATCTCAGAGGTGGACGCTAAGAGCTTGTTTCTCTTTTTTTCATTGCGCCTCGGTCGGTGTCCCTAAGATCTTCGCTTTTTTCTCCTGTTTCCTCTACGAGCTTCCTGTGTTTACCACACATTTTAAAGCTTTAAAAGAATGAAGAATGTAATCGTTTCGCCAGAGAAGAATATTTCCAGACGTAGCGACTTGTGGAGTCCTACCCAGCGTAGAAGGGATTCGCGGGCAAAAGAAACGCAACGTGCTCGCGCTACGAAGCGGCTACCACTTTTGCGTTTCCCCGCGAATCCCTTCGGAGCGGACAGTCTCTGCTCTCAGCGGGACGAAGCCTGGAGCCTAGACTGGAAATATTCTTCTCTTCTCCGCAGCCACATAACAGGTTCCTCAGCAAAAAAAGAAGAACCTGACACATCATGCAGGCTCTCCCTTTCATAATTTACACATTAATCTCCAAAAACCATTCGCGAATCGCATCTTGCAGCTTCTGCAAGGCTGCCGCATTCGTTGCTTCACAATAAATACGCACCAACGGCTCTGTGCCAGACGGACGGATCAAGACCCAATGTCCTTCCTCGAGCAACAGCTTGACCCCATCCACTCTTTGAATCTCCAAAACCTGATAAGGACCGATGAGTGCAGGTGGCTTGGCGATCATTTGCTGTACCCATTGATCTTTTTCCGGCAATTTCATATCAAGCCGCGTATGGAACAGCTCACCGAACTGCTCGTAGACGTCTCGCAGTATTTGATCGATTCCTTTGTTTTCATACGCGCACATTTCGGCAAGCAACAAATTGATGAGTACGCCGTCCTTCTCCGGGATGTGACCGAGAATACTCGCCCCGCCACTTTCCTCTCCGCCGATAAGCACATCGCCTTTGCGCATTTCCTCACCAATGTACTTGAAACCGACTGGCGTCTCTACCAACTCAAGACCATAATGCGTAGCCATCTGATCCAGCAGATGCGTGGTTGCTACTGTTCTCACAATGCGTCCAGTCAAGCCACGATTTTTTCGCAAATGATAGGTTAGCAGCACGAGTGCTTCATTGGGCGTGATATACTGTCCAAAGCGGTCGACGACTCCGAAGCGATCCGCATCGCCGTCATTGGCAAGACCAAGAGATGCTTGGCGTTCTACGACTTCTTTTTTTAACAAATGCAAATGCTTATCGTTTGGCTCAGGCAAATCTCCGCCAAAAGCTGCATCCGGCACCTCTCGGATACCGACGTTTTTCACCCCCGCCTCTGACAAAAAACCGCTCACATAGCCCATACCGGCACCATGCATGGCATCGACAACAACGGACAAGGAAGAGTTTTTCAAAACATCCATATTTACCATCCGTCTCAGATGCGCCTCGTAATGAGGACGTAGCACAATGACTTGCAGCAGCTTGCGGGTCTTTGCTTCCGCGAGGGAAATCGTACGCACCGATTTGGTCTGGCAGGTTTCGCTGATCCACTCTTCCAATCTTTGCGTGATCGCAGGCGTTGCGGGTCCAGCGTACTCCGGAATGTATTTGATGCCGTTATATTCGGGTGGATTGTGACTGGCCGTGATCATGATTGCGCCACTCGCTGCAAAATGCTTCACTCCAAAGGCTACGGCAGGCGTTGGCGCTGCTTCGTTCACCAAATAGGTACGAATGTCATTGGCGGTCAGGACAGCTGCAACCTCCTGTGCAAAGCGTCTCCCGAGAAACCGCGTGTCGTGTCCAACCAAAACAGGCTGCTCCTGCTGTCCGATTTCTTTGGTATAGCTGGCGATGGCTTGTGCGACAATACGGACATTCTCGACAGTAAAGCCATCTGCGATTATGTCGCGCCAACCGTCCGTACCGAAACGGATCGTTGTCATCTACTCATCTCTCCCCTCGTTACCGCAACTCATTCACCTTCTCCAAATAACGCAAAACAGTGGCAACATAAGTAGCATGCGACCATGTCAGGGGTGCAACGGACACAGGAGCACCTGTATACGGATCGAGCTGTTCGGAGAGCACGCCGCTTTGTAGGGCATGTCGTACGACCCAAGCCAGTCTGCTCTTTGGCTCTTGGAGTTCATCGAGCGATTTTGCCTTGGCAATTTCCCAATCAGCCACCCATAAAGTGCAAATGATCCATGGATTTCCCGGCACCTTCACCGTGTCATGTGATTTTTTGAAATAGTAATCCCCTTGATAGCGGGCAATTCCACCGATCGCCGTGTCTACCCGCAAACTTTTTTTGACAGCTTCCATTGTCCGCTCAACCCTCGGATCATCTACGGAAAACACATCAAGCGCAAACAAGGCGAACAAGCTGCTCTCCACCGTGAAATCTTTTTCGACACTCCCATCTGCTCTTACATAAATCCCGCGCAGAAAACGCCCGCTTTCAGGGTCGTACAGATGTTTTTCCATCGCCCCACGAATGCGCTCTGCCCCTTCTGCGTAGCGTTTGTAGCGCCGATCATCCCCGAACAACTGGGCGAAACGAGCTGCAGCCATTAAGCCTGCAAAAACCGTAGCACTGCTAAACGTAAAAATTCCCCGTCGCTCTTCCCATAAGTCGTAGCTTGGTTTTGGGAGTTGCAGCTCTGAATGGACATACTCCAGCAAAAAGCGAGCTGCCGGACGAACCAGCGTGGGATAGAGAGCCTGGCAATCTTCAATTTGCTTGCCGCTCTTGTATTGCTCCCAGAGGGCATACAGCACGAGCGCCGTCTCATCCTCCTGAATCGGGAGCTGAATTTCTCCGTCAACAATATACGGATGCCAACTGGAGCCGACAGACCCATCTGGATTGTACTTGTGCAGCAAATATCCTTCCTTATTCAAGGCGTCTGCACAAAACCGAAAAAATGGTGCGACGACTCCCGTGTAGCCCGCTTTCGCCATCGCACTCGCAATCAACGCCCCGTCTCTTGGCCACATGTAGCTGTAATGGTCGCGATTGAATTGAAGAATATCCGAGTCATTCGCTGCGAGAATCGCTCCGTTCTGATCGATTTGCGTACGCACGAGTAGCAAGCTGGTCTTGTACAGATTGACAACCTCTGCCGGAAGATCAGCAAAGTCACGCCCTTCCTTATTGACCCAACGCTGCCAATACACCGCTACCCGATTTAGCAAATGTTCCGGATCACTTTCGAGTACATACTGGTTCAATCCTTTGACAGCCTCATACGATTCACCAATGCACATCCAGTAGAAGAGCGCCTTCTCTTCTTGGGGTTGCAGGGTGAGAGAAAAAGAGATTGTACTATCTACGGAGCCTTGCGCAATCGGATTGCCAGACAAAAGACCATCCTCTGCGTCCCTCCAGGTCCCCTCCGCATAGTTGAACCGCTTGATTCCGACGCTATATTGATCGATCCCACCCGTATCCGTTTTTCCATTCGCCATGATGTACACATTGCGCTTGTAGTGATAAATGGTGCGCAGGATGGGATCAAAAACAGCGGTATCCCCTACCTCCGTCTCATTCAAGCTGAAATCGTGATGAAAAAACAGCCTGACCTCCCGCATCTCGCTCGTCAAATTTCGAACGCACACCTTTTTCAAATAAATCGGGTCACGCTGATGCACCCCATCTGCGATTTGCAAGGAGATGCCCAGATGTTCATGATGCGCATGAACATCTGTCACCAAAGACTCCTGTCCGTATCCGAGCTGCCGCGTCCAGCCGTCTTCATCCAGCCAGGAGAAGCGACCTTGTACCCATATCCCCAGCTTGCTAAAGTGTCCCCCGACATGATTCAACTGACCGACATACGGAAAATAGAGATCTCGCATGTGCAGTTTGTCATCAAAATTAATCAGCAGTTTTCCATTCCCGACGACGAGCGGTCTCGGCATGCCTTCACGTCCTTTTCGTTATAGGCTGTCGATCTCTCTCTTTTCGTGAAACTGATATTCGGCAATTCGCCTCGCATAGGAAGAAGCAAGCGTAGCCGCGGTCTCTGCCGTCGCCCCTTGCGAAATCACTTTTACGTGCGAATCCTCTGAATCGGGTAAAATCAGCACCCAGCCATTCGAATCGTACACCTTGATTCCATCGACGAGCTCCAGCAGCTTGCCTTTGTTTTCTTCCATCACTCTGCGCATGACCTTCCCTTTTGCTGCCCATGGGCAAAAGACAGTCTTTTTCTCCATATGGCACGCTGGCAACAACTCCAGCAAAACGCTGAGCGATTTTTCTTCAGAAGCGAGATACGAAAGAATTCGCATGAGACTGTAAACGGCGTCAAACATCGGATGAAAACGTTGTTCACTCGATACCTCCATCATGGACCGCGGAGAGACCTTGGTGCGTACAACCTCCATTTGCAACAGCTGGGCCATATGCTCCAATTCAATCGGGGCACTCACTGGCAGGCCGATACGCCGATGTTGACCACTGCATGCCAGCAGTTGCAGCGCCGTGATCTGTTCATTCGAGAGCTTCTCTCCATGCTCGGTAAACAAGGTAAATTGCTCGCCATTTTTATCGAGACGAACGCCTAAATCTGCTCCCTTTTTTCGAATACCTTCTTGTATGGAGCTGTAATCGGCGGTAACTCCAAGTGCATGCAAGAGTGGCGCAAGAAAAGTAGGAAAAAAACGCTGTTCACTATCGATCAGCAGTCGAAAGCGCTGACGCTGGATGGACGATACGTTCAACTGTTGAACCAAAGCGTGAAGATATGCCTCTTGTACTTGATGCTCGACTTGCAGTGCTCCCAACCGATGCAGGTTGCGAACATAAGTCTCTTGCCAGTAGGCATTCTCAACTTTGCGCTCCATCTCACGGGAAATCGGCAAGCCCGCATGATCGATGAATTGGATGACAATCTCTTTATCATCGACTGGCTCTGCCATATAAACATGAATGCCGCCTTTGCAATCCAGAGAGCGCACGCCGTACCGGATCAAAGGTGAATTGCCAATCCCGAGATCGACTGTATCAATTCCGGAAGAGCACAAACTGGTCATGATGCTATGCTTCAATAGCTGAGCAAATGGGTGTGCGCATGCCGAAAGCGCAATCTTATCCCCCGCTTGTAGTAAGTACGCGTAGGCAGCAGCAAGTCTAGTGACGAATTCGGGCGTGATGTCAACATTGCCAATGCCCTTGATTCCTTGCGTCCCAAACAAATTTTTGGTTTGCTTGGCACCGTAAATGAGCGAGGTGGTGACAGTCGCATTTTCCCCGACTTCCTTATCCGGCCAAATTTTGATTCCGGCCTTTACCACTGACTTCGCCCCAATGAGGCACTGGTCTCCAATAACCGCCCCTTCCCCGAGTTGTACGCAATCTGCAATTCGGGTGTTGCGGCAGAGGGTCGTTCCTGTGATCTCTGCTTTTTTCCCAATGACACTGTTTTCCCAAATAATCGTCCTGGACAGCTTCGTACCGGAAGAAATCACCGTATTTTTTCCCAGAATGGAATAAGCACCGACGGCAACTCCAGCCTGCAAGTGTACATTTTCACCAATATAGACAGGGCCTTCCAACCGGACTGATGAATCGATGCGAACATCATTTTCCAAGAAAATGCGCGGCGCGATTTCCTGTGCTTTTATTTCGAGATGTACGTGTCCATCCAGCAAATCAAACTGGGCTTGCTGATAAACCTCCATAGAGCCAATATCGGACCAATAGCCACTTGCTTCATATCCGTATAAAGGCTTTGCTGCCTGCAAAAAGGACGGGAAAATGTCCTTGCTGAAATCCACTTCCCGCTCTTCTTCTATAGAAGACAAGACCTCCGGCTCGCAGACGTATATCCCCGTATTCACCGTATCGCTAAAAACCTCCGCCCAGCTCGGCTTCTCTAAAAAACGGGTAATGCGTCCGGCCTCATCTGTCATGACAACTCCGAATTCCAGCGGTGTTTCTACGCGCGTCAAAATCAACGTAGCCAGTGCGTTATTTTGCTCATGAAAACGGATGGCTGCCGACAAATCGATGTCTGTCAACGTATCTCCACTGATCACAACAAAACGCTCATCGAGAAAATCGGCGCAGTTCTTCACGCTGCCTGCCGTGCCCAACGGAATTGTTTCTTCAAAATAGACAAGCGAAACACCGTAGCGAGACCCATCACCAAACGTATCTCGGATGACATCAGGCAGATACTGGAGTGTCACTGCTATCTCAGTAATCCCATGCTTTTTCAATAGATCAATCGTGTACTCCATGCAAGGCCGGTTTAAGAGTGGCACCATTGGTTTTGGCGTGTGGCATGTTAACGGACGTAGTCGTGTACCTTTTCCCCCAGCCATGATTACTGCCTTCATCTTTTTTTCTTCCTCCTTCATCGTTGCAATCTATGTTGTCATGCCGATTTCCGCAGGATCGCCAAGCGAACGGTATAGATCGATGGTTTGGCTAGCCAGAAGTGTCCAGTTGTAAAACTGTTTAACATCTTGCATTGCCGTCTGGGCCAGTTTATGCCGCTGATCAGGGTCGCGCAGTAGCCAACGGAGTTGATTCGTCAGCGATTCGGGGTCACCTGTGTACATCATGGCGCCGTTTTCGCCGTGGCGAACGATCTCTCGCAGCCCTCCCGTATCCGCAACCAGAATAGGCGTACCTAAAGCCATCGCTTCTAGTGCAACAATTCCAAAAGGCTCATACAAGCTCGGGAATACCGCCACATCAGCCAAGGCGAACAGCTCATTTCTCCTTCGATCATCTACGAAGCCCAAGAAGCGTACTTGCTCAAAAAGTCCCATCTGATGGACCAACTGCTCCCATTCGTCTTGCATCGGTCCTCTGCCAGCTACAAGCAACCTCGCATGCGGAAACTCATCGCGCAGCCTTGCCATGGACTCCAACAATAGGTGAACACCTTTTTCCCGGACCAAGCGGCCTACAAAAAAGAGAACAGGACCGTCCCCTATCGCCAACTCCTGCCGAAGCTGTTCACGATTTACATCCGGCAGGGGAATGAGATCGACACCGTTGTGAATGACACGTAATTGGGACGATGGCGTTCCGAACAGGCGCATCACTTCCGACTCCATATACTTGCTGCATACGATCATCGAGTCAGAGCTTTGTGTTAGCGTACGTTCACACTCATGAATCCTTTGCTGCAACGGTGTATGAATACCTTGATGCCGACCATGTTCCAGTGCATGAATCGTGCTGACGAGCGGAAGGGAGTACCTCTGTTTCAGTTCGATCGCAGCCCAGCTCACCAGCCAATCGTGTGCGTGGATAAGATCTGGCCGCACCCCGAGTGACCATAGTTGGGAGACAGCATCGACCATCGCCAAATTCAGTTGAAACACCCATGCCAGAAAGTCAGCTTGTTCAGAAGGAATGTACGTAGGCAAACGGTGTACGTGAACCCCTTCCATCGTCTCATCTATGGAGCATGAATCTGTCGCACGTGTCAGCACATGCACCGCTACTCCTTGCTGGACAAGATGCCTGGCGAGATCGTAGACAGCCCGGCCAAGCCCCCCTACCACATGAGGGGGAAATTCCCATGTAAGCATCAAAACAGTTTTTGTCGAAGCCTGATCTTGCGCAGCCGCTACCAATTGACGCGATACGTTCACTCTATGCGTTTGTTTAGGCAAATAGAACGTGATATCCAAGTCAGGAAAGATCGGAAAATCAGCTTCTGCTTGTGTAATAGCCTCTTCATCCAGTTGATGCTCCCGATACATCGCCAAGAGAGCGCGCATGCGAACCAAATGGTCATGAATGCGTTGTACCGCATACCGAGTGACCGTTTGACCGTCTAAAATAAACGCCCAATCACTGCTTTGGGCGAGCATCAATTCGCGTGCGGCCTGCCTGAGGCACCGTAAGGCAAGCTGATCTCCTTTCATTTCAGAATAGGTAGTAATCGCTCCGATCAGTTCCCCCTCTGCCTGATGCAGATGCCTGTATATCCAGCCATTGTTCTCGTTCAGCCAGACTTCTCCGTAGCCATTTCTTCCCCATGTAGACATCGGCAAGTGACCGCGATCCTGTTCTGGATACTCCTCCAAATATTCAGATGGTGTCATTAATTTCACTTTTTTTGAATCACAAACCGTTTTGCGTATGAGAAAATCCAAAAACTGCGGACCCTCGAACCACCAATGGCCAAACAGCTCCGCATCATAAGTGGCGACGACCAGCGGCTTGCGATCCATCCATTGACTGGCTTCCTCTACTTGACGCTCTCGGTGATACAGGAAGTGGCCCGCATGTGACGCTGCTTTTTCGCGCGCCCAGCTTGGCTCATACCAGTCTTTATCCCCTTCTTTTCCGGTAATCCGATAGTATTTCAAACCGGTATGCACGCGAATGCCGTCAGGATGGATGTACGGTTCGATGTAGCTCATCTCCCTGTCAAATCCGATATCCCTGTAGTATTCCCGATAGTCATAGTCCCCCGGATAACCATCGATCGAGCTCCATACCTGGCGGGAAGCCACTTCATCTCGGGCAAAGGCAGCCACATCATGGGGCGTAAACAAGGGAGCCAGCACACCTCTGCGAGGTAAAGGCGTCGCATGCTCTATCGTGTGACTGTCTACAAAGAAATACCGAAGTCCGGCTTCTTTCAGCAAACGATCCAGTCCAGGTGTATACCCGCACTCTGGCAGCCAAATTCCCTTCGGACGTCTTCCCAAAATCCGCTCATGTGTATCAATACCTACCAGAAGCTGTGCCCGAATCGCCTCTTCTGTTTCTACATAGGGCAAAAAGGAGTGTGTGGCAGCGCAAGTGATGAGTTCGAGGCATCCACTGTCCGCGATTTTCCGAAAGGCCTTGATCAGTTGAAAATCCCACTTGCGGCAATAGGCAATGATGGTTCGAAATCGTTCCACATACATTTTGGCGATACGGTTTTCTCGGGGTTGACTTGCGGTTCGTTTGACTTCCTTCCCAGCCAATTCAACGGTCTTCGCTAGATGTGTGCGAAAACGTGTCACGATCAGATCATCATCCAGCATGGAAAGTAATGTCGGAGAAATAGCAAGGGTCATGCGAAAAGCGATGCCGTCTGAGAGGAGTTTGTCGAAAACCATGAGCAAAGGAAGATAGCATTCCAGCATGGCTTCATACACCCAGCGCTCTTCCAGGCGATCGTCCCGATCCCCGTGTCGGACATAAGGCAAATGGGCATGCAACACGAGGGAGAGATAACCTTTGTGCACAAATGACACCTCACTTATTTGATGTTTTGGTATACAACGAATAGGAGGAAAAGTTCTCAAACCAGGAAGGTGTAGCTGGATCGTGGACGGGCTCAACTAGCGGTTCCCCCCAGCTAGCTTTTGAATGGCGTGGAGTAACTACCGTTTCCGAGCGTAATATCGGACAAAACCGATTGTGTTCATATAAACCAAAATCAACAATGTATGTACGTCCTGGCTCTACATCTTTCACATACCAGGAATGAGCCTCTTCATGTACGAACACATCTCGGACGGAATGCGCATTTTTTCCATCAAATAAGCGTTCGGTCACATCATACAGACGCAAGCCCTTCTGGATGTGACGATAATCGGCTTGCAGGTACGATGCGACCATTCTCATGCGCGGCCAAGTGATTTCCCAATAGATGAATAACACCGTCGGTCCTTGTACCATCACTTTGACAATGTCCCGACCATAAAACCCAGGCAATTGCCATTCCAATTCTCTTCTAGCGGGAGATGATGCCTCTGGCTTGGCACGGTCTTTTTGCAGACGATACTTTACTTGACCGATCGTTAAGCCGCACTCTTTGGCAATTTGTGCAATGGACATGGATCGTGAACGCAGTTCGAGAATTTTTTCCAGCATCTTCTAGCACTCCCCTCCGCCAACTTCGCCTATCTGTGATTTCCCAATGTCAATCATAGCCAATGCGGCTAACAAAGACTGTCGAATGCTGGATGCACATCCCTTCTTCTTTTGTCGATCAACAATCATGTTTTCGTCATAGGCAAACAAAAGTCGCTCTCTTTCCATACTTACAAAGCTACTTCACTAGACATTCTTTTCTTTTTGCCAAATAGGAAAAAAGAGCTATATTCCGTCATCTTTTGTTTTATTTGTAAGTATTTTCATGTTGGATACCGATACTATAAAATATTCACTTATACTTCCAAAATGAATGAAAAAGGAGTCAACGAAAGAAATGAATCGTTCATGGATTAGCATGGTAACAGCAGGATCAATTGCAATTTCAACGGTAGCGGCTGGCTTGCCACTAGCAGCTCAAGCCAAAAGCACACCGCAAATCCTATCCCAAGAGCCCATTGATTCGCAGATTGGTCATACACCTGTTCAGGAAAACATGTCGAAAACACAATTACGCCAAGCAGCCAAACAGGAGAAGTACAGCATCTCGCATCTGAATACATTGGACAATTCAGAGCTTGTTGAATTGTTGAAGGAAATCAGTTGGACGCAAATCCCCGAGCTGTTTACTTACAACGACGACACTCAGGAATTTTATGAGGATCGGGAGCGGGTTCAGGCCATCATCGATGCCCTGCAAGAGAGTGGCAAAAACTTCACCAAGGATGATGAGCAGGGCATCCATACCTATGTAGAGGTTTTGCGTTCGGGGTATTACTTGGGGTACTACCATAATGAATTAAAGTATTTGATGGAGCCAAAGTATAAGCAAAAGATTATTCCAGCCCTTCAAGCAATTACTACCAATGAAAATTTCGTCTTAGGTACAAAGACTCAAAATGAAATCATCAGTTCAACGGGAAAATTAATTAGCAACACCACTGTTGATTCAGAGACAATTGGTCTTCTGACAAAAATAATGGAGGACTTTAACGACAATCGGGATAAATGGTCAGATGATCGCGAAGCAAGCGAGGCCTTTTACAGCGTCCTTCAAGGTGTCGGCTACGTTCTGATTTGGGGAGTAGATGATTCAGAAAGAGACGAGTTGAAAGGCAGCATCGACGCATTTCTCGACCCCATTTTTGACATGGCCGAAAATGGGGAAACCTCCGCTGATCACGTATGGTTGACGAACAATGCCCTGTATTACACAGGGAAATTAGGAAGCTACTACAGTGATCCTGACAAAGCCAATGACATATTGACCAAAGCGATGAAAACGTATAAAAAGTGGAGCGAGCCCTACTTCACTGCGGCCCAACAAATCGTGGAAGCATATGGTGAGGATGCCAATGGCAAAAAAATCGACCTCGAGGAAATGAAAAAAGAAGGCAAAAAGCATTATCTTCCGCAGCAATTCACTTTTGATGACGGAGCGGTTGTGTTCAAAACAGGAGATAACCTAACAGAAGAACAGGTTGAGCGCTTGTATTGGGCATCCAAGGAAGTGAAGGCACAATTTCATCGTGTCATAGGCAATGACAAGGAGCTTGAGAGCGGCAATCCGGATGATGTACTGACTATTGTCATCTACAATACGCCTGATGAATATAAAATGAATCGCTTCTTGTACGGATACGACACAGATAATGGTGGTATCTACATCGAGGGTACCGGCACTTTCTTCACCTACGATCGGACAAAAGAACAAAGCATCTACAGTCTGGAAGAGCTGTTCCGTCATGAATTCGTCCACTATTTGCAAGGCAGATATGAAGTGCCGGGCATGTGGGGACAGGGAAAGATTTATGAAAACAGTCGCTTGCCTTGGTATGAAGAAGGTGGAGCCGAGTTTTTCGCAGGTGCTACCCGAACAGAAGGAATCAAGCCTCGCCAGTCAGTTGTAGGCAATATTCGAAATGCAGCGCCTTATCTCGATTACACTGCGGCCGATATGATGCGTGCCAAATACGGAACCCTGGCATTCTACGACTACTCATTCGCGCTTCAGTACCATCTGTTCAAGAATGATTTTGCTCGTCTGGATAAAATCAATGATACGATCCGTTCCAATGATGTATCTGCTTATGATGACTTGATCGAAGAATTCAGCCATGATCGCGCACTTGAACGTGGCTATCAAGAAACGTTAGAAGATTTGATCGACCAGTATGAAGAGTTGGATGTTCCTCTCGTTTCAGATGATTACCTACAAAAAGTAGACGTGACGAACAAAGAAGAGGTTTATCGTCAAATCGCAAAGGTTGCCTCTCTGACCGATGTAAAAACAGATGAAAAAGACTCTGGGGATTTCCGCAGCTTCACGTTGCGCGGGGTCTATACGGGCGGAACTTCTCAAGGAGAATATCAGGATTGGCAAGAAATGAACCGCCTCACCAATGGATTCCTCAAGGAGTTATCGGATCTCTCCTGGAATGGCTATGACACGGTTACGAGCTATTTTACCAATTATCGTACAACAAAAGATGGACGCTTTGCCTATGATGTCGTGTTCCACGGGAAGCTGGCTCAAGAAGATGGCTCCGAAACGGAACAGCCAAATCCAAATCCAAACCCAAATCCTGAAGAATCGTCAATTTCATTAGGTAAGCCGATCACGGGTATCATCCATCCACAAAAACCGAGTCAGGAGTTCCGGCTCGATGTGAAATCAGCCCAACAGCTTCAAGTAGAGATGGAAACAAAGAATGGAGATAGTGTGGCGTGGCTTGTATTCCACGAGTCTGATAGAGAGAACTACATCTCCTATCCCACCAAGCGTGAAGGCAACAAGCTGATCGGATCATTCGATGCGAAACCGGGGACTTACTATGTGACTGCTTATACGTATCGTACAGGACAAGAGGACCAACCGTTTCGCTTATTGGTTACGGGGGAAGATCGCCCACAAGAGCAGCTCTATCAAGAAAACGAGAGCAATGATTCTACCGAACAAGCAAATGGTCCATTAAAGATTGGCACGACTGTTTCAGGGGACATGAAAGGAAACGATTGGCAAGATATCTTTGCCTTCCAAGTAGATAAACCAGAAGAAATACGTATTTCTTTAAACCCTCAAGAGGGACAAGGTGTGACTTGGATGCTATTCCATGAAGGAAATCTGGATCAGCCTGTAACGTACCCGCAAGAGCGGGAGGGAAATCTGCAAAGTGCCCATTATCAAGTAAAGCCAGGCCGTTACTTCTTGTATGTGTACAAATATCAAAATGAAGACGTTGTGTATACGGTAGAAACCAAGCAGCGTTAATCAGCAAAACAAAAAACACCCCCAAACGAGCTATCAAAATCGTTTGGGGGTCTTCGTTTCTCTCTTGTTTTTACAGTTATCGGCGCTTGGTGATCCGCCCAGAACCCCCAACCTTCGTTCGTGGGGGCGATTTACTTTTCGGCGGGGAAAAGCTCGAACGTTTGGATGAAAAAGAGTCACTTGAATTCGACGATTGACTGCTGGAAGAACGAATAATCTTGCCTGAACTACCGCTAGAAGATGAATCCGCCTTCTTCTTGAAAAGGTTGCCGTCAGAACCTACCATACCATCCGCGTTCTTCGCATTACCCCGTTTGAAAATACTTCCCGTACCCTCTTTGGTAATTGGCGGCGCTACTTTTTTGTCCTCGATTGTAGGCACGCGATACGTACCGGAAGGCTTGTATATGTCCTTGCTAGAGTAGCCACGATAGCTACCCTTTGTACTTTTCTTAAGTCCGTCGAACAAATCATCCAGTACGCTGGCTACAATATATCCCTGCAAAAACGAAGAATCGTAGTTTTGCCGGACGTACTCTTTGCTGTCGACCTCGATCAACGTATCCGTCGGCTTGGCAGCGTCTTGCTGCAAATGGTAGATCTCGTCCGGATAAATGAGGAACATATGCTGCGAATCTTCTTTGGAGATTTCATCTGGCGAATTCTGCTCCGCCAGCTCCGAGGCTACTTCCGGTACAGTCTTGTTTTCCGCACGGTAGATGCGTGACGACTGTCCATTGTCCTTCGTAGAGACAGATTCAAGCGGATATGTCTCGCCAACTCCAGGGCTGCCACAACCCGCTAGCGTAAGGAGGAACAACGCCGGAATCAGTAGGAGCTTGATTGATTTCATCCATGGATTTGGCATGTACTTGTCCCTCCTCTCTATGTGCCGCGCAATACCTGCACGTCCGCTGGCAGAACACTTTCTCCCTCATAGAGCATGAAACGGCCATCCTGCCACTCGATCCGCAGCAATTGGCGTTGATCCGATTGGAATTGCCAAATGTACTGCTCCCCTGATGTGTGAAACGGCGCTTTTCCCACAGTCTGGATGGCGCCATTATATTGCTCCTCCAAATGGTAGGTGACATCGTCCATCTCGATGGTGGTCGGTACCTCGTCTATTGAATCCAGTCGTCCATCAATGACGCTATACAGATGATAGACGATCTTCTCCCGTTCCTCGATATACAGGTAGCGAATGGTCGTTCCATCCTGCAAGGTAAGCATCGTGGCTTTGCGACTCGCATTGCTCGCCTTCCCGATTACTTGATAGGTAACGAGCGATACATCGACCACATCACCCGGTCCCACCGTCAGGATACTCTTCTCCGGTGCAGGAGGCTCATGCTTGGCAAAAATGTTTTGGATTCGCTTCATCAAACTCATGCTGTACTCCCTTCCCTTTCACGTCTTACAGACATGCAGCCAAAATCAAGGCACCCACGAGATGGAATGAACCAGCCATCATGGCATGAGCCACCTTTCCTTCCTGCGTCCCTTTTTCCAGATCCAGTCCAGCTACTTGCTTTAACAGCCATTCCACGATTCTTTCCAAAAGGAATAAAATAATAAAGGAAACCACAGAAAAGAGCAGTGCTGTCCACAATGAGTTGGAGGTAATGATAGATTGCGATAAGATGTATCCTTGCGCAAACAGCTTCATGACAAAACGCGTCGTGACCGCGATGTTTCCATTTTTGATTTCCGTGATGTCCTTGTATTTCGTAAACAACGAATCAATCCACATTAAAACAAAAAGTAAAATGCCGCCGGCTCCTGTCCAAACCAGCATCCCTAGTATTTCTGTCCACGTCAAAGCGAATCACTCCACTTCCGTCAAGGTGTTTAAGGTCTGAAAAAAAGGGAAACCGCCTGAAGCGGTTTACCCCTCATATTTTTTCAGCAGAGCAGCCAATTCGTCCTCAACGGCTTGATCCTTATTCAGCTTCGCAATTTCATCATCCAAAGAGCTCTGTTTTTTGTAAATCTCGCCGCTCGCTTCTGCTTCTGCTTCCATTTGCAGTGCTTTTTCTTCCATGCGTTTCAAGCCTGACATAGCCGAGTTCGTGTCGAAGCTACCCATCGCTTGGTTGATCGTCTTTTGCGCTTTTGCTGCATTTACGCGAGCAACTAATGTTTCGCGCTTGTTTTTCAGCTCGGTTATCTGTTTTTTCATCTCAGCCAGCTTCTCGCGCAATCCGTCGGCTGCCAACTTGTTTTTCTCGTAGCTTTCCTTGTATTCGTTCATTTTTTGCTCGGCAGCTTTCTTTTCTTCCAGAGCCCGTCGAGCCAGATCAATGTTCTGTGCTTGTGCTGCAATGTGAGCTTGCTCATCACGCTTTTTCACCAAGGCTTCCTGTTCTTCATACAGCACCTTGAATTTCTTTTCCAAAGCAATTTGAGCGGCAACCGCTTTCTCTGCTTCACTCAAGTCTTCTTGCATATCACGCAAATACTGGTCTGTCATTTTGATTGGATCTTCTGCTTTCTCAATCAAAGCGTACAAATTAGACATGGTCAAATCACGCAGTCTTTTAAAAATGGACATGGATTATTCCTCCTTAAAGTACGTGCTAGGTAGTTCGGCCTGAATTAGCCGTCCCCGTTATACATGTATTTACGATAGTTACGCAAGTAAGTTTCAACAATTTATTTTTTATTTGGCTCACCTTTACTTTTCGTAGAGCGCAACCTGTATTTCATTTCAAAAACGCATCTAGTGTTCCATCCTGACGCTCAAGCTTCATTCTACCTGTTTTGCCTTTTTCAATGTACTCGTCCGATAGTGCGATGTGTTGCTATATTGACCTACATACCCTTGACTACCACTAATTGTAAATGTTATTTTTAAATAATACCCATTTTATGGGTCACTTTATAAGGAGTGCTTCGCATGAAGTTACCTTTACATGATCGATTCATTCAGCAAGCGATTAAGTATGTAAGTCAAGATCAACGACTTATAGGTCTCCTCGCAGGCGGATCTATGATGTACGGAGAAATGGATGAGTATAGTGATCTGGATTTAATAATCGTCTACAATTATGCTTTTCGAAATGAGATCATGGAACAACGCTTCCTAATTGCCGAAAGACTCGGTCATTTACTTTCTGCATTCACAGGCGAGCATGTCGGGGAACCGAGATTGCTTATTTGTTTATATGGCCCAGCCCCTCTTCATGTCGACCTCAAATTTGTTCAACTGGAAGAGCTCGAATCCCGAGTCGAGAACCCACTGATTCTTTGGGAGAGCGGTTCTGGTATTGCAACGATACTCAGTAAAACAAGTCCCTCTCTCCCTTTCCCTCATCCTCAATGGATCGAAGATCGCTTCTGGGTATGGGTGCATTACTGCGCCACAAAATTAGGGAGAGGCGAATTATTCGAATTAATCGATACGCTAACTTTTATGCGCAATGCAGTATTAGGGCCGTTGGTACTCATTCGCAACGGTCATTCCCCGAGAGGGGTTCGAAAGCTCGAGAAATACGCTCTCAAGGAACTGGAGGAACTAAAAGGAACGATTCCCATCCACAGCTTTGAAAGTTGCTACCACGCGCTAAAAAATACGATCAAGATGTACCAACAACTACGACAAGGTTCTGAAATTGAACCTAGGAAGGACGCAGAACGCGTCTCAATCGAGTTTCTTGACGGTATATTTTCAGGAAAATCCCACTAGTAACTTGTTCAACGAACTGGTTCGAAATATGGATTAACCCCTCCCTAACCTAGTGAAGCTAATAGTAACTAGCCTTGGGAGGGGTTTATTTTTATGAAAATGACTGATCTCTGGCTTCCATTCACCTGTTCAACGACAGCACGGATGTGGAGAAATTTATTGAACTACTCCCGGATCGTCCATCTCAGATGTAGAAGAAAATGGCTATCCATGCTAGCTCAGTTTTTTTACCAGCCGCGGCATCGGATAGCCATTTTTTGTGGGGCTCTTCAAAGGTATGCTCAGATCATAGCGTAGCCGTATCCTTTTCTTTGCGTAAGAAAACCAAAGGTAGAACGATTAGAACGACAGAGATCAGTGTACATAGAATAGGGTAGCCAACATCTTCTGCGAGCTTTCCGAAAAAAGGAACCAGAACCGCCAAGATGATCGTCTTAATCATGGATGAATAAGAAAGTAGCGTACTGCGTGAATTCCCCGAGATTCGCTGATTCGTCATATTGATTAAGACAGGCTCGATGATGGAGTAAAAGAAGCTGATGAGAATCATACAGATGATCCCGGATAGTTCAGGCAACAACGGAAGCATGAAAATACTCAAAGCCATCATGACGGTGAACAAGATAACCGTTGCTGTCTCTCCCAATCGTTTCTCCATGTGATAGGAGACGACTGAACCAAGAATACTTGTGCTTTGTATGAAAATAAATACAATGCCAAGCCATTCGATAGTCATTCCTTTCTCATGTAGGAAAGGTGAAACAAATAAAAACGTAAAGCAAAAAGCGGGAACAGCCAGAATAGCAGAATAGAGCAGTACATTGCGCAAGCTCTTTCTCTTCCATACCTTTCTTGAGGTACTGAAAACGAAGTGGATGAGAGGTTCGTGCTCTTTGTTTGTTCCCACCCCCGATTGTTTCGGTTCTTTGATGAAAGAGGCAACACACCCGGCAACAAAGGAGAGAATCCCACAAATAATAAACGGTAAACCAAGCGAGTAGGTAGCTAACCACCCGCCAATGATTCCGGCAAACGCAGTGGCAATACGCATTATTGCCAATTGATAGCTCACCGCTTTGGAAAATAGATTTTCTTTACCTTTCTCGTGTAGATAATCATAGAGGAGTGCCTGGTCAGCTCCAGAAATAAAGCTCCCTCCCACGCTCCATACGATTTGCAGCAAGCAAAGAATCGGGAACCAGCCTGTGTATGCGTAGAGGATCATGGCAGGAGCCATTAATAAGACTCCTATCACAAGAGAACGGGTGCGACCGAAACGATCTGCAAGGATTCCAGCCGGTACCTCAGCCAAAGCGGCAGCTACCCAACCAAATCCCTCTACAATTCCGATTGTGGCCAGACTTAGGCCTCGTACCTGCTGTAAATACAGCACATAGATGGGAAGCCACAAATGAAATTTCGTAAAAAAGGAATAGATGAAAATCATAAGCATATTGGAATCTAGCAAAGCATGATTTTTCATTCAATCAAGCCTCACCCGACATAATAGTCGTAGACTGAGACGACTTCAAATCCTGTAGATTGATAGAGTGACAAGGCGTTTTGATTATCGACAGCCACTTCTAGGCTAATTCCTCCTATGTGTTCTCTTTGATTCAAGATTTCCACTGTCTGAGAGAGGATTTTTCTACCCAGCCCTTTTCCTTGGAGCCCTTTTTTTACGCAAAATCCTGAGATGAAAAACTCGTTATCCTCTTCGCTTACGGTAATCATCCCGACTGGTTCAGACTCATAATGAGCCAGATACGTTTGGAAGGATGGCTCTGACAAATTGCGTGTAACTAGCGCAGTCATGAGATCAGTTGTATCCTCAAAACCGCTTACGCCAATCTCTACCAGTGTCTGAAAATCATTCGTGGTGGCTGGGAAAAGCTGTAGACGGTTATCTGATTCCACAGCAGTTACGTGCGCTGTAGCGGAGTAATCCAGCTTGTATTCAGAGAATTGATAAGTGGCCGCTACGCCTTCTGCAAAAGAACTGGCTTCCTTGGACTTGCGATTGCTGACGAGTAAAATTTGCGTTACCTCACGCTTTTCACATTCAGCTTTTGCTTGTTCATACAGAGCGCGGAAGATTCCTTTGCGTCGATAGTCTGGATGAACCATTCCGCTGATCTCCACTTCTTTCGGACTGACGATCGCATACATACCGAGGAATCCAACCAGTTGCCCATCTTGGACGTACAGAAAATCATTCGTTTGTTCAGGTTGGCGGTTTTGGAGCATCGATACGTTCAGGTTGACGGATAAATCAAATTCATCGTATGCTTCGCATATTTTTGCCAAATGGACAATCTGTTTCAACCACTCTTCCGAAAGCCCTTTTGCTATTACAAGTCCTGCACCGTTGTTAATTGTACTCATCGTCTCAACCTCCAATTAGTATGTGAGTAGAAAAAAGCCGTGGAGCTTTCAATCCCCACGGCAGTAGATAGCAAAAAAAACGTGGGGATATTCGATCCCCACGGCGTCAAACATAAACAAACTTGGCTACACCAAGCCTTTGACGCGTACATCGTTGCCATACAAAAAAACACGGGTAATCCCCGTGTTTTAGGCACAGCTAAGAGAACCTGCTAGATAAACTAGGAGGATTTCACGTACGCCAGATGGGGAAATGGAATATGATTGCATACTGAAATAGAACTCATGTATGTCATTGTCATGTTCCCCACCTCCATTATTTTTACAAAATCAATAACTACCTTCAACTATACGTGAAGTACCGAAGTCTTACAATTGTTTTTTTCAACGTGTAAGAAAGTTTAAGTCCTTCACCATGTTAAGGCAATCTTGCTTGAACTTTTTGGATCGCACAAACCTTCTGCTAAAACGCGGTCGTCCTCGTTGAAAAGTCCTCGATAAAGTTTTTTACCCTTGCTTTCAAGATCCCTAGTTCCCGCATTCTTCGCCGTTAGCCATTGATCTGCCCACAGACCTGATCAATTGTGTTTCTATTAATGGATATCCAGTCGGTGAAGGCCATCACTCCAAAGAATTATTGCCGGCACCCCCTAATGACTGCTTGCAGTCCACAGCATCGCTAGTGATGCGAGATCTTCTTTTGTCCCAACCAGCCTAAACATGGTTTCCACAGGTAGGGGGTGAACAGTTTTAGCGACGGGATGAGATCTATTTTGAATGAACAAATTGTTGATTTACGTGTCACAAAAAATTACTGTTCGAAAGTAAGTTCGCCCGATTCTACGCTTTTCAAAATCAGTTTTGCTTGAAATGGTGTTCCATCCTGACGTTCAAGCTTCATTTTACCCGTTTTGCCTTTTTCAATGAGTGATTTAATCTGTGTATCCGTCAGCATACGCCCGTAATTCTCTTTCCATATGACGAATTTACAGCCCACGTTGTAATTCGAACAACCGTAACCTTTGCGTCCCATGAAAATGGAGCCTCCACACCCCGGTCGTGGACATTTGGTGATGATACTGGAAGTAGTACTAGCGGTCTTAGCTGCTGTTCGAGTTGCAGTCTTTGTGGCATTCCTGCTACCTGAACTGCCTGTACTTCGCCCGCCAGCTCGTCCTCTTGTTTTCGAAGACCCTTTCTGCGTGGTACTCTCACTCTCAAATAAGGTCTTCTCAGCACGAGATTGCACGCGAACCTTTTCTACGATCATCGTAGCGAATTTCTTCACATTCTCCATAAATTGCCCGTCGGAAGCGGTCCCTCGGGAGATCTCATTTAAGCGGCGCTCCCAATGCCCCGTCATTTCAGGAGAGGTTAATAGTTCGATCCCTGCTCCCCTAATCAATTCGATAACGGTACGGCCTTTTAGCGTAAGTTGAATCCTTTTCCCCTGCATCTCAACGTATCCGACCTTTTTCAGCCGTTCGATAGTTGCGGCACGAGTTGCCGGGGTTCCCAGACCAGATTCTTTCATCGCATCACGCAGTTCTTCGTCCTCGATTTGCTTGCCTGCGCTTTCCATGGCTTTTAGAAGCGTTCCTTCCGTATAATGCTTGGGCGGCTGTGTTTCTTTCTCCTTTGCTATGGCGTCCGAGCATAATACGCTGGCATCAGGTTGAATGATAAAAGGCTCGTTAACTTCAATCTCTTCCTTATCCTCTTCTTCTTTGGCCGCACCTTTTACATTCTTGGGCTTTTCCTTCTGCTGGTCAGCATAAATAATCTTCCAACCGAGACTTTTCCGTTCTTTCACCGATGTTTTGAAAAATTCATTTTCGACATCGGTTACGACTGTATGCATCTTATATTCCGCTGGCGGATAAAACTGTGACAGAAAGCGACGAACGATCAAATCGTATAATTTCTGCTCATCTGGCGTTAACCCTGAAGCCTTGCGATTTGTCGGCAGGATAGCGTGGTGGTCGTCTACTTTTGCTGGATTGCATATAAATTTGTTGCCTTTATGAACCAAACTACGGTTTGCACCCTTTACCAGATCGTCATACCCAGTGCCTTGCAGGGACGACAAGGTGTTGTGCATTTCGGGAATATTTTGCTCCGTCACATAGTTGGAATTCGTCCGCGGATAAGAAATCACCTTGTGTTTTTCATAGAGTGCCTGTGCTACATCCAAGGTTTTCTTGGCGGAAAAACCGTACTTGCCATTGGCCTCACGTTGCAGCAATGTCAGGTCGTACAGCTTGAATGGGTACTCCTTGGTATCCTTTACTTCGTAGGACGCGATCCGCCCTTGTTTTCCTTTCACTTTACGAGCCAACATTTCTGCTTTAGATGGATCGGTTAAGCGATCACCTTGCCAAATCCCCTTGTACGTCCTCTCCCCCTGCGAAAAATGCCCTTCTACTTGAAAAAACGTAACCGATGAGAAAGCTTCAATCTGTTTCTGTCGATCATAAATGAGAGCAAGGACAGGGGTCTGTACTCGTCCGACAGAAAGGAGCACGTTATGTTTGGTCGTAAATGCACGTGAGCCATTCATCCCGATTAGCCAATCGGCTTCACTACGAGCTTTTGCTGCCCTCGTTAAGTTTTCATAGGCTGCGGCATCCTTCATCTCCGCAAATCCTTTCCTGATCGTTTCAGGGGTCAAGTCCGAGATCCACAGTCTTTTAACGGGTTGACGCAATTTTAGATGTCGCTGAATGAGTGAAAAGATATGTTGACCTTCCCGCCCGGCATCGCATGCATTAATCAGCAGATTGCTTCGTTTGGCCAACTGCCCGATTATTTTTAGCTGATCGATTGTTTTCCGATTGGGCACTAATTTAAATGGCTCGGGAATGATAGGAAGATCATTGATATTCCACTTTTTATATTTTTGGTCGTACGCCTCCGGTTCCGCCAGTTCAATTAGGTGCCCGATTGCCCACGTAATAATGTATTTTTCACCTTCTAAATAGGTACGGTGATTTTTCGCTTTAGGATCTATTGCGGCAGCAATATTTCGTCCCATGTCAGGTTTCTCCGCAATAATTAATATCTTCAAATGGTTATCGCTCCTTCTAAAACTCTCTAAGCCTGTCGAGGTTCAGTCTAACGTTTTGGATTCCTCTCTATTTTACTACAAGTTAGCCAAGTATTCTCGCTCTGGCTGCGACAGCCCACTCGATTTTTGCCAACGCCTGGCAATACGCTTCACTCATCTCTGTTGCATCGGCTGTCTCCTCCGTTCGAGTCAACACACGCCATACATCGCCTTTGTTTTTGTACCAATCTAACTCCTTTGGCTGCTCATGGTTGACTGGTCTCCAAACTTGGCGCAGCGTTGGGGAAAATAGCCGCTTTGCCCCTGATCGCAGCTGACAGTTCATTAGTTTTACCTGATAAGGCTTGCCAGGAACTGTCTCATTCACATCGTGAAAAAGATGGGGCCAATAATCTTTTCGCGAACCTGTGTGTGGCTGATCCAATGCCCAAGCGTACGCTGCCTCCTGCCTATTTATTGCCCCAAACAGCAGACTGTACAGCCTTTTTCCCAAGCTGATTCTCTCTGGTAAGGAGGAAAAATGAAACACGCGCTCACCCGCGAGCTGCAAGGAGCTTCCCTGCTCATCAACCCTTTTTTGCTGAGGAAGCAAGATCATATTCAGTTGCAAAAGCTCCTGCAGGGCAAACGGGATTGTGCGGACAACAGAATTTTGATAGGCCGGGTCTTTCATCACCTGCTCTTCCAAGTAGTTTTGTTCATTGATGATCAAACCAATGGCGAGTATATATTTATCCGTTGTCTTCCAAAAATGATTCCAGATCGCCTGCATGAAAGTAGAGACGCCCAGATGAGGCAGTAAATAAAAAAGGTTGGTCTGTCGCCTGACACACTCTTCATACAGTAACAATTGAGGGTATGCATCGTGAAAAATCAGCCAGTTTCCCCGCTCCAAGAACGAAAAATAATCCTGCTGCTCTTTTGCTCGGAGCAAGCGAGGCAATAATTCTCCCCGCAAATCGGTCATACTCCATCCCGCATTACGTGATACGAGATGTGCCAATAGCGCCCAGTGAACTTGTGGATGTTTTTGATAAAACGACAAATAGGCGCGCGTTCTGTCTATGTTGTCGCGGTTGTGGGCGAGTGTCTCCTGTCTAATCCGCTCTACAGTCTTTTGATCTTGTTCTGACAATAATGCTGTCGCCGTACGGACCTTCCCCAGATTTATGGCAAGCGGCAGACGTGATGCGTATTGGTACCACGACAACCCCATCGATGCTCTTCCCCCTCTCTTCCTCAGACGCCGTATTTTATCGGGAGGTGAATGAGTTGCGTGAAGTCCAGCAAGAAATCAACCGCATTCAAGCCTATTTGTTACAGCGCCAACAAGAGGATGGCACTTGGCGCTTTTGTCTGGAAAGCTCACCGATGACAGATTCTCACATGATCATCCTATTGCGCACACTGGGTATTCATGATGAGCGTTTGATGGAGAAGCTCACTGCTCACATCATATCTCTCCAACACGAGAATGGGGCATGGAAGCTGTATCCTGACGAGCATGATGGCCATCTGTCTACGACTATTGATTCGTATTACGCTCTGCTGTTATCAGGCAAATACACGAAGAACGAACCAAGAATGGCTCTGGCTCGCTCGTTTATTTTGGAAAAGGGTGGGCTGACACAAGCGAACATGCTCACCAAATTTGCTACAGCCTTGACAGGCCAATACCAGTGGCCCTCGCATTTTCTCGTTCCCGTCGAGATTGCTCTCTTGCACTCGAGCTTCCCTGTCAGCTTTTACGATTTTGTCGGGTACGCTCGTGTCCATCTTGCACCCATGATGATTGTGGCTGATCGCAAATATGTAAAAAAGCCTGACAATCCACCAGACTTGTCCGATCTATACGCAGATACGCCTATCTCACGCGGTCTATATCAGCATCGATTCCTGGAGAATTTCCTCAAGGAGGGCCAATCGTTCCTCGCCACCATCCACGATTCCTTGCAGCGGCTCCCCTTTTTACCCGGACAACTGCACAAGCTCGCCCTGCGGCGCCTGGAACAATACATCCTGGCGCGAATCGAGCCAGATGGTACTCTGTACAATTACTCGACCTCTACCTTTTTCATGATATTTGCGCTGCTCGCTCGGGGGTTTTCTCCGAAAGATCCGCTTATTCGAAAGGCGATGCAAGGGCTTACGAACAGTGTCTGCGATTACGAAAACGGTGCACACTTGCAGCTAGCTACATCAGCCGTCTGGGACACGGCGCTCTTGACTACTTCTCTGCAAAAAAGCGGACTCTCTACCACCCATCCCGCGATTCAAAAAGCAAACCGTTACCTTCTCCAGAAACAGCAGCATACGTACGGTGACTGGAAAATCCGCAATCCAAAAGGAAAGCCAGGCGGTTGGGGCTTTTCTGACTACAACACGATGAACCCGGATATTGATGATACGACGGCTGCTCTGCGCTCTCTACGCCTGCTCGCCCGTAAGGATATGACAGCCGCTGCTGCTTGGAAACGCGGTCTCGAATGGCTATTATCCATGCAAAACGACGATGGAGGCTGGCCTGCTTTTGAACGAAATACGGATGCTGATTTCATTCGCCACCTGCCGATTGAAGGAGCTGATACCGTCAGTACAGATCCGTCCTCTGCCGATTTGACAGGGAGGACTTTGGAATTCCTCGGAAACGATGCCGGACGAACATTGACTGACCCGCATGTAGAAAAAGGAGTCCGCTGGCTTCTCAAACATCAAGAGTCAGACGGCTCCTGGTATGGACGTTGGGGAATTGCTTACCTATACGGCACTTGGGCTGCCATTACCGGGCTAATGGCGGTTGGCTTTTCCCCTACTGATCCCGCCATCCAAAAAGCGGTTGCATGGCTGGTTGCCAACCAAAATCCCGACGGCGGCTGGGGAGAATCTTGCCAGAGTGACCAGAAAAAAACGTACATCCCCCTCGGAGCAAGCACTCCCTCGCAGACAGCATGGGCAATCGATGCACTGATAGCCGTATCATCCAAGCCGACGACAGAGCTGCAACGAGGGATTCACTATTTGCTCACTCACAATCAAGCAAATGACTGGACGACTCGCTACCCGACTGGCGGGGGACGCCCTGGCGGCACATACTTTGCCTATCACAGCTATCGTTGGATTTGGCCGTTGCTGGCTCTCAGCCACTATCAGACCAAATACACAAACACGTAAAAACCACCGCTACCCTCTTCGCAAACCAAGGTCTAACGCCTGGATAGGAACCTGGGGTGAATAAATCACGGCATGTAGCGGTGTATCAAATATAGAGTAGCAGGAAAGGACATCGGTGTCCCCAATCAGCACAATCGACGACTTAGTTACTCCACCAAAACTGAAATCACCGACGTCTATTTTTTTATTCGTCACCTTCATATTCATGGAACTTTTTCTCCTTTTCCTAAAACTCGCGCCCATCCATACATCGTATGCAACTCGCACTGGTTCGGTCGCAAAAACAGGTATGAACACCCAATGGCCTACGACATACAATACAGAGAGGATCTCTCCCAAAAGGATGTGCCGAACATGCCAGCATTCGTTGGAGTCATCAATGTAAACAACGTGGGCGGCGTTTTCAATGTCGGAGACGTCCGTAAAATCGCTCCTACCAGCTATGCCAAGACCTTCGCAGGTGGAGGATCATTCAATTCTGGTACAAATTTGTCATTTAAAATTCCACGTAGCGTCGTCTACGTCAATGAACAATCCGATAATGATATCCCGCTTTTTGTAGAAGAAACGAATGATTACCGGGCAAAGGGACGAGATTTCGCATGAACTTTTTTGTCACGCAGCATATCGTAATCAACTCACTTAAGATCGATGGCATTACCAACTCCTCTGTGTGCCAGATCGGAAGTGCTGGTATCATCAAGCCATTATCCAAGCTTTACAACACAGGGGAATTCACAGAACCAGCACCACCAGCGGGTCCACTTCCTCAAGCTGTTTCTGAGGAGTTCGTTCCACTTGTCCCGTTGGTAGAGCCGTCACGCATTACCCCGCGCATGCCCTAGCGGCGTCGCTAATTACGCTTTATGCTAGCTGAAGAAGGATGGTCGTCATGTACATGGGACACGAAATGATGCAATATATTCAACAGTTACATGACTATATACAATCGCAAAACAAAAAGATCGAAAATATGAGGCAGATGCTTGAACAACTGCAACAAGATGTCAATGACCTCAAAGAAAGGCAGATTCCTTCGGTCATTAGAAATGAATACAAATTCGACTTGCTCAAAGTTGAACGCCTCGAAGGGACTCTCAATATCGGATTAAATCCAAAAGGCAATGATTCTGGAATCGGTGATTTCTCCATTAATCAGTCGATGGACATCCCTGATCCTCCCCAAACCAGCGCTCCTCTTTTTGACCGTGTACAAAATGAGATTTATCAATATTTGGAGGGCGATGCCTACCTCGTTCTCGAAAAAATTGAAACAGAGTGCAATTACCCACTTGACCAAAATTATCGAGCATTTATTTTAGATGACATTAAAAAGCAGATTGACCAACGCATCAAGCATTACTTAAACGAGCTTCCTGCTGATGAACTGGAACCGGAGCATCTCGACATTTTCGTGCAAACAATCGTCCAAAAAGTCAAACGCGATATTGATAAAACATGCGAAACATTTGTAAAAAATTTGCCTCGTGAGGTGAACGAGTCATGATGAGGTATCAGGTGATAAACGAAGTCATTTGTGTGAAGCGCGTCTCCATCGAAGCTCTCTCCTCTGCCGCTTCTTTATTTATCGGAGACACCCAGACGGTAAACCTCCGATCGATTTATGAAACACCGCCTGAAAAAATGATTGTAGGTGTCACTATTCCCGTTGATACGGCAATTCCTGCTTCGTAAGGAAGTGGGACACGATGTATCGGAGAACCAGCCATGTCCACAAAGTAGATGTCCTCTCAGTAGATGGCTCATCGGTTCTGCAAATAGGTGATTCCCAGTGCCTAGATGCTGTTTCCAATATTTTGGCGGTCCAGCGTGAAAAGGCCATCTTTTACGAAAACGAATTTATGTTCGAGAATTACTCTGCCTACTCCATTCCTTTAATCGCACCTAGCCTGACTGAACCGATCTGCATCGATACGTTCCATGACTGTCCTTATATTTTTGTTCGAAATGTGAGCGTCCCTTTCATAGCTGCTGCCTCTGTTGTCCACATCGGTTCAAACGAGTCTATTTCATTAGAAACACGTGTGGTAAACATTCGCCACCTGTTCCGCGAAGAACCACATACTGGGGAGAGGAGATAGCCTGTGCCTTCTGTCATTGGAGCTGTCAATATCAATAACAATTCAGGTACTGTTAACTTCGGAGACACCCTCAACATATCGCCAAAAACCGCCGCCAAGACATTCTCCGGTTCAGGAGGCGGCAACACAGGTAACGTCGTAAATACGCTCAATGGTGTCAACGCAACCAATACTTTGGACCCCAATGTCGTCGATCAACCGATGTTTGGGAACATCTAATCCTTGCAGTGTTAATGTTATTTCATTGACACTGTTTTTATTTTGGCTGAAAAACGAAACAAAAAGGAGGCACGAGGCCCCCTGACTACAATATTTCAATATACCCTTCTGTCCCATGCACGCGAATTCGTTGTCCGTCTTTTATCAGTGTTGTTGCATTTTCCACGCCGACAACTGCTGGTAAGCCATATTCACGCGCGATAACTGCTCCATGGGTCATCAGTCCACCAACTTCGGTGACTAGGCCTTTTATGGATACAAACAATGGTGTCCATCCTGGGTCAGTAAAGGCGGTGACTAATATATCTCCATCTTCTAGGTCAGCATCTTCCATGTTTAAGATGACGCGTGCTCGCCCCTCTATGACACCGGTTGAAACAGGTAGACCTACAAGCGCATTGGCTGGCAGATTTTCTCGCTTGTACTCACCAACAATAATTTCACCATCAGACGTAATGACACGTGGGGGAGTCAGTTTTTCAAAAAACTTGTACTCGTCTTTTCGTTTGCTGATGATCTGATCATCCAATTTGTTTGTGCGTACGACCTCATGAAGTTCTTCAAAAGTGAGATAGTATATATCGTCTTTTTCATGAATGACCTTTGTTTGTACGAGTCGTTCGGCTTCTTTCAGTAAAGCCTGCTTATAAACGAAGTAGCGATTCATCATGCTGTATTTTGGATATTCTCGATAGCCGATGAAATTCCGGATGAGGTCGATCATTTGTTTGGTTTCTTTCGCTTTTTGTTCACCTTCAGGTAATTGCTTCAATCGCTCTACTAACTCTTGCTCTTTTTCCAAAGCTTCCTGTCGTCCTTGCTCGAATTTCCGCTTGCCAGCATTCGGCTCAAAGTTTTTGATGTTCCCTAGAATCATGGGGACAAGCATGATTGGTTTTTCACTCCAACGGGTTTTCGTTATATCGATTTCTCCGGAACATCGCATCCCGTATTTCGTGAGATACGCATAGATTGCGTCTCGCGTCTCCTGTCCACCTTCAAAGTGAACCAGTTCATTTAAAAAGTTATCATCTTTTACATGCTGTAAAAAATCAATGACTTCTGGATAAGGACGAACGACATCCGCAACATCCATGAGCGCCAGACCCATTTCCGAAGTAATATTATTTGACACAGATTGAGAAAGCGTGTCTGCTACGTTTTTTTCCCCTAACCACATGTTCATGTTTTCATTGATCCATTTTGAAGCATTCATAGCAGCCGTAATCACACCTATGTTTTGTGGATCAAATATAATCTTCTTTAATTGCTGGATGTCTTCTCGAATAAAATCAAATAAATCCGGTCCTGATTTCGTTTGGATGTTATGCTTTACCTCTTCGATCGATCTTTGACTGCGCTTAATCAAATCAGAAACAATTGCCGGATCATTTTCGAATTGTTCTTGAAAACCAAAAGCCGACATGCCTTTATTGCATTTACCGGGATTCTGTTCATTTTTATCATTAGGAGAAGATTGTATAAAATCGCCTCGCTCTAGGACGGTCATCAGTGCGTCTTTGATAAGCGGATCGGATTGTCCCAGGGTATCTAATATGGTTTGTCTGCTGTCAGGTGAAGCCAACATTTTTGTAACATCAACAAATAACCTTCCCCCCGCTTTGCTCATGGGTGCGGGAGTCATTAACAGGAAAAAAGACAGTCCCAATGGTTTCATAGGGTCGGTCATCATTTGTTGATGGCCAACAGATACATAAACGTGATTTTCTTGATCATTCGCTTCAGGGATGGGATATAAAGTCGTGATTGGCCGGCTCTGGACAATATAAAAGGTGTCCTCAACCAAGCACCATTCGATATCTTGTGGGGAATCAAAATAAGCTTCGATCTGTCTTCCAATGCGTGCCAGTTGTAAAATTTGTTCATCTGCAAGTGTTTGCGTCTTTTGCTGATCGGGATCGATCTGCTGCGTCTCTGTTCCGCCTTCTTTTCGTCCATGGATAGCCAAATGTTTGGTTGCTATCCTCTTCTCGACGATTTCTTCTTCCAGCACTTTATAACAATCAGCAGATACCAGGCCAGAGACCAGTGCCTCTCCAAGCCCAAAACTGGCATCGATGGATAGCAACTTCCGGTTGGATGTAATGGGATCAGCGGTAAATAAAATCCCGGAAGCCTGTGGGAAAACCATCCTTTGAACGATAACGGATAAATAAACGTGACTATGGTCAAATCCATTTTGCATACGGTAGATGACCGCTCGATCTGTAAAGAGGGAAGCCCAGCATTTGCTGATGTGCTGCAAGATTGCTTCTTTTCCGATGATATTTAAATAGGTGTCTTGTTGACCTGCAAAAGAGGCATGTGGTAAATCTTCAGCAGTCGCACTTGAACGCACTGCATAAGCATGCTCCTCTCCAAACCGAGAGAGATAGTGAGTAACGGCTTTCACAACATCGGAAGGAATCTCTGCATCCATAATGATTTGTCGAATCTTCCTGCTGATTTCTCCAATTTGTTCTCGGTCTTGTACTTTTAGCATGGTGAGTCGATCCAACAAAGCATGATACACTTCGTTTTGTTCGACGGCCTTTTGATATCCCACTGTCGTCACACAAAACCCTTCTGGCACGTGTATTCCTTGTATTTTTGACAGTTCCCCTAAATGTAATCCTTTTCCGCCAACGAGATAAAGCTGCGTTTTTTCCATTTCCTGAAAACCGAGAACCAAAGAACTCATTTCAATATCTCCCCTATCCATTAAATTGAGAAAAAACATTTGACAAGAGTTCACCAGCATGGTACGATTAAAGTGTAGGATGCAATAACTTTGACTATATCGACAAAATCAGTCGTGATCTGATTATATCATCGCGTCTGTTACTGTGCAATAAAAAGAACCTGGTAGGAAGATCCAGGTTCTTTTTTCATTTTCCACTGCTACCTGCTTTTACAAGCTCGCCTTAAATGTGGTTTTTCGTTCGTTCGCAGCCCTGCCACGCATCAAATAAATTTCTAACACCCCGTCCTGATACTGAGCCCTCATCCCTTTTGAACTGACGGAAACCGGAAGAGCCAGCTTTCGATAAAAGGGGCCGTAGCTTCTCTCCCCTTGTGTACGAAGCCCCTTGTGCTCGCTTTCCTTGATAATCCCCTTAACCTCCAACCAACGTTGGTCGAAGAGGGTAATCTCCAGACTATCGCGATCGAAGCCCGGCAGTTCACAGGAAACAATGACCATTTCCTCTGATTGGAATATATCCGAGACTGGGGAAAAATGCGAATCGTCTACCTGCACGAAACGCATCGGTTTTTCCTTCGTCTTTTTTTTCCCCTTTTTCACGGGTGGTACAGTTGGCGTGGCTGCGGCAGTCGTCTTTTGTGCTGCTTGCTTATTAAGCGTCGCGATATTCTCCCAAAAATTTGTATCCAGCACCTGTCCCATCTGGCTCAATGCTTTCCATGGATGATCTGGGTCAAAACCGAGCTTGGACAAACTTTCGGATGCTTTTTGCAACTGCTTCATGGTCTCTTGCAGATTTTTCATACATACGCACTCCCCTTCCCAGCAGAGGCAAGACTGTCTATGTACGATAGAATATGTGCTTTTGCCTGGGGGGTGTGCTCAAGATCATCCAGTTTGCCCGATGTCAGCACTATCTGTCGCTGGTGCAGGCGGGGCCAAAATATCTGGTGGCGGCATATTACTATCCGTCGGCGCAGGATTGGTTTCGCCATTGCCATCTGGTACGGTCGGCTGTGTCACAGGCTCCTGTGTTGGTTCTGGAGCAGTTCTTGATGGTGTGGCTGGTTTTTGTGTTTTTGGCTGCTCTTTTGTACCTGTTGTGGGCTTTGGCTTCGCAGCCTGCGTTCTCTTCTCCGCTTTCATTTCGACCTTGGCTACTTCTGCTACCGCTGCATCACTGAGCTGTTCGCTCGGTCCAGTTGCACCCACCTCTGTTTGCAGGGCAGTTCGAACCGCTTGCATGTTCTCCCTCGGCCACAAGGAATAAGGAGAGCTCCAGATCGCCCCATTATCCAAAGTAACCATGTTGCTTGACGAAAAGCTGGCAAAATCGAGTGCCAATCCTTTTATTTGGTCTGTCGACAGATCGGTTTTGATATGTTTGCCAACGGTATCCAGCACAGCTGTCAAACTCGTTAATCCATCCATAGACATGCTCTTTTCTGCTACAGCACGAATCACCTGTTGCTGTCTGCGGTTGCGATCGAAGTCGCTCGAGTTGTAAGAGTCTCCACGCCGGTCGATGCGATGACGGACGAAGCCGAGTGCCTGCTCTCCGTTCAATACTTGTTTCCCTTTTTTCAAATTGCGGTATACCCCTTGCTTGGGCAATTCGTATACGAGATCGCGATCTACGTCAACCGTAATTCCGCCCAGCTTGTCAATAACCGCTGTGAAACCTTCAAAGTCAAGCTGCACATAATGCTCGACCGAGATCCCCAGCATGTGATTCAACGTTTTTTTGAGCATCGTCATGCCATTTTCTGTGACAGGCTTCCCTTTGATTTCCGCATCTTTCCTGATATTTTCCCCTAAGGCAAATACTTCATTGACCTTGTGATAGCCTGGATATCCTGGGATTTGAACGCGGGTATCACGGGGCAACGACACCATGCTCAGCTTTTGTGTAACGGGATTGGCGACTGCGACAATCAGAACATCCGTGTTTAACATACCGATGTTTTTGCGCGTATCCACTCCAACGATGACAAAGGCGATTGACTTCTTTTGTTCATACGGCTTTTCTACTACAGGTTGATCCGGCAGCTTGTAAGGGTCAGCTGTTACGATCTCCAGCGTCTTGTCTACCTGGTTGAGGGCGAAGCCTGCTCCTACGGCCAACAAACAGAGGAATAAGCAACCCGCCAAGAGCAGATACATCCGCTTGCTTCGCTTGCCACGCTTGATCCGTTTACGCGGCTGTTTTGCAGGAGCTTGAGGCTTGTCATTCTTGGCTTGCACGTTCGGTTCACTCCTTTTTACTATCACGGGGTCCATAGTGCTTTGGGCTATTCATTTTTCAATATATTCTGGAAAACTTTCGTCTCATTTTACCACAATCTTCCGGTAAATTGTAGAATCATGCCGATCCAACTCGATCGGTTTTCCCTCTGAGTTCTTGCACTTGCGAATCGAAACAGGTAGTCTAAAAATGAGGAAAATCAGATAGATGAATAAGGGAATCGGAGGGACTTGAGAGTGGAACACATACAGGTGCTGATCGCAGGTGGCGGCATCGCAGGGTTGTCCGCAGCAATATGGTGCCAACGATTAGGTCTTTCTTGTCTTCTTATCGAAAAAACGGATAGACTCGGCGGCCAACTGCATCACATTTACAACGAGATTACCGACTTTCCGCCCCTTGTATATGACCAGGGAGCTGCCCTTGTAAAGGAACTGATCGCACATCCTTTCATCCAGCAGCAAAACATACGATTGAACGAAACCATTCTTTCCATTGATCAGGAAACGAAACAGGTGACCACTTCGAAATCCGTTTATCGTGCCGACTATTTACTCATCGCCACAGGAGTTGGCTGGAATGAAATACCGGCCTTAGCTGATTGTCCGAGCGTCCTGTCGCCTTGGTTTTCTACAACTGCCCAAGCGCATACCATCGCCGGGCAAGATATCGCCGTTATTGGCGGAGGAGATCGCGCATTAGAAAGTGCAGCAAATTTGAGTTCGCATGCCCGACAAGTCTATCTGTTGGTTCGGAGCAATCGTTGGCGTGCTCGTCCCGAATGGCAAAAGAAAATCACAGGCCTCCCCAACATCCAAGTCCTGTGGGAAACACAAGTCAGCGACTATAAGGAAGAAGAGGCACGGACTGTTCTGACACTCACCACTACGCGCGAAAACAACCCGCAGGCAATCATAGTGGATTGGATTCTGCCGCGAATTGGTGTTCATGGAAACACAGATGGTCTCGAAGGGTTGGACACGTTTGGCGATAAGTACTTGCAAACGGACTTGTATCAACGAGTCCACTCTCCATGGATATACGCAGTCGGAGACGTGAGCAACGGGGCTGCTTATGCGAGTTTGTCTCTGGCAGTTGGGCAAGCAATGAAGGCAGTCAAACATATTTCCTTGCAAATTCAAACTAACAGATCAATGAGCCTGTAGAAGGAGCGCTTTGCATGTACGCTTTTTACGACGATTTCGGCTTACCTGTCAAGCTAACCTTTTCCCCAGAAGAGTATCGTAACCACCAAGCAGGTCACGTGCTGATCTTCGCTTTTTATCAAGGAAAGCTGTTATTTACTCGCCATCGTACACGCGGTGTGGAGCTACCAGGGGGAAAGGTAGAAGCAGGAGAAAACAGCCTGTCTGCAGCAGTTCGTGAGGTCTTTGAAGAAACCGGGGCCATACTGGAAGGGATTGAGCGCATCGGACAGTACACCATCGACGACTCGATGCGAAAAGATATTTATATCGCCAAGGTAGCGCATTATACAAGCCAACCAAGCGGCTCAGACGTGCTTGCCACCATTGTGTTTGCGGATATCCCGCGAGATGTAAAAGGCAATCCGGAGTTTAGCCGCATTCTGCAAGATGATGTGTATCCGCTCGCACTCGAACGAGCTTTACGCCATCGCTTCGCTGAGTCCTAGCCATCATAAACAGGCTCGTCCCTGTCGCTCTCCGACATTGTATTCGGTGAGAATAACCGACAGAGACAGCCTGTTTATTGTTTTTCCTTTTCTTTTTTTCCCGACAATACACGCTTGACGAGCTCATTTGGATCAAAACCATACTTTTTAATGGCTCTCTCACGTTGTTCCTCATGTACCGTTTCTGGTTCAATTCCCAGTACCTCTGATATTTGCCGCCATGCTTTCGTTTCGCTATTTTTTGTACCCTGTCCTTGCTGCTCGACCTGCTTGGGCTTCAAGAAAAAGATCGCAACTACAGCGAAAACGAGCGATAACCCTGCAATTGATAAAAACATGACCGTCCGAGAAATTCCCAGCAACCAGGTAAAAATAGGTGGGCCGATCGCAACACCGATAAAACGGACTCCGCTATACAAAGAAGTAATCATGCCCCGCTCTGTTTTCTGTACGGCCCCAACGATCATGGAGTTCAAGCACGGTAAAATCATCCCCGTCCCCACGCTGCCGATGACCAAAATGCCTATTAGAACATAAGCCCCTTGGACAAAGCTGGCCAGAATATAAGACGTAGCCAGCAAAAACATGCCAATAATCACAAACAGACGCATCAGCTTCAGCTTCTTTTTAATGATAATCCCTGTCACATATGCCGCTATACTCATCACGAGCAAAGGAATCGCCAAAAAGAAGCCTTTGATGACACCATCAATCTTGTATTTTTCCTCCAATAAATCAGACAGGTAAAACAGTACACCAAACAACGTGAACAAGCAGATGCTCCCTATAAAAAACGCGGGGACAAGCCATTTTCCATGCTGCTTGAACACTTGCGCGATTGAATGCATGTACTGCTTGACGGGGAGCGGCTTCTTCTCCTGTTTCTTTTCCTTGGTCAGAAATAAAAACATCAGGAGGACGACACCGCAAATAATCGGAAACGCTAGGAAGACCATGTACCAAGAGATGAGAGCAAGCAAGGAGCCAAAAATCGGACTTAATACTTTTCCCATCCCATTTGATGTCTCCAAGAGCCCCAATGCCCTACTCTCCGAGGCGCCATCGAACAAATCCCCTACCAACGCCATCGCGATAGGGGCTGTCCCAGCGGCTCCGATCCCCTGCAACACACGCCCTCCCATGATAGCCATGTAAGGTTGATCCAGCCACAGCGCGGCAAGCCCTGCGAGTAAACCACCCAGACCATACAGGGCAAGCGAGATGATGATGACAATTTTTCTCCCGAATCGATCCGACAAATAGCCGGCAAAAGGGATAACAATACCTGCTGCAATCGAAAAAGCGGTGATCAATAAGCTCGACTGTAAGGAGGTGAGCTTCATTTCCGTTTTCATGGTAGGCAGTACAGGGATCAGCATCGAGTTGCCCAGCACCATAACTAATGGAACCCCGACAAGCCCAATCAGGTTTTTCGCATTTTGTGCCATACGAAACTCCTTATCCTACGCATAAGCGCTTCCGTCCCAGCGCAACGCGTTCATAATCTCCCAGTCAGGTTCAACGCCTATTCCCACGCCAGCAGGAAGAGTCACTTCGCCGTTTCTGGGTCGCAGCGGAAATAATTGTGTAAACGGGTTCTCCATGACGTCCCATTCGACTGGCTCAATGGGATGGCTATCCATCTTGGTCCATGCCAGCAAGCAAGCTTGTGCAAATAACGTATACAATCTTGCCAGCGAGCCATCAAAGGAATGCGGAGACACGCGATAACCAAACTGACGGGCCATTTGCAAATGCGTTCGATAATCGTCAATGCCCCCCGTATGCATCAGGTCAGGCTGTGCAATATCAATGGCTCCCCCCTCATACAAGGGCAAAAACTGTGCGCAACGGATCAAGTTTTCTCCGCCAGCAAGCGGGATGGATAATGATGAACGAAGCTTGATATATTCTTTTGCACGATCCATAGGCATCGGCTCCTCCAGCCAAAGCCAATTGCCATGTCGGGAGAAAAGCCGCTCCCACTTCCTTGCAGTCGCACAGTCGTAGCTCTGATTGGCATCTACTGCTACTAGAATTTCTTCGGGAAGCAAATTCATCAGTTTTTCGATGTGCGTCTGATCCTCAAGAACAGAGCGTCCGCCAATCTTTACCTTCACCATCTTGAAGCCATCGTCGACTTGCTGGCTGACTTGCTTCCATGACTGTTGCATCCAGTCTTCCGTTTCCCGGTAGGATTGGAGGGAGGCATATACCGGGATGCCAGAATGAATCTGGCCTCCCCACAGTTGGCACACAGATAGCCCCGCCACTTTCGCCAAAATTTCCGTAAGTGCCATACTGACACCTGAAGCCGATCGCTGATGCCACTTTCCTATGACATCGACAATCGCTACTCTGTTATCCACCTGCTTACCCAGCAAGTACGGAATAATGCGCTCACAAAAGCCCTTGTGCAGCGTTGGCAGCCAATCGATAATTTCTCCCCAGCCATCTACTCCAGACCGTGTGATAATCCGAATGAGATAACTAGTACGATAACGCTTGTACCCATTCGCATCACCGTAAGCTTGCGATAGACGATGAAGCAGCGGATACGTTTCCACGCGCTCAATTTGCAGGTCTGAAATCTCTACCTGGTCATGAGTAGTCATCTATGCCCTCTCGTTCGGCTTGCTCTCCCTCATAATCGTCATAGGAGAGGAAGTTGCCCTTCCCTTCTCCCTTTCTCATGTACTCCTCATACGTCCCGCTTCTCATAAAATGCACACTGTCCGGTCCGTGATAGCCTTCAATATCGGTGTAACCGATCTCCTCTACGGCTTCAACAAAGCCATCCGGCTCATTGCTCTCGATATACATTTCTTCGTAATCTGTCTTGTCAGGTTCCTGGTACGAAAAAGGAGTGCTGGATGTCCCCCATGCCTCGACAATTTGCCAAGCATCCTCACCGTCGAATCCGTTCTGTCCTTCTTTTTCATCCAAAGACGTTCGTCCGAAGGGTGGCTGCAAAAACTCCTCTTCAATCGGACGCGACTCATTGATTATCGGCGCTGGTGCGTGCTCCTTGCACGTTTGTGCCTGAGGCAATGCTTCCAGTCGCTCCACAGGTATTTGCTCTCCACAGACCGTACAGAGGCCGTAGGTGCCTTCCTCCATACGCAGTAGCGCCTGATCAATCTCTTTTAATGTCTCACGATCGAGACTATCAAGAGCCAAATCTTTTTCCCGTTCAAACATCTCACTGCCGATATCTGCCGGATGATTATCGTACATGGCAAACTCCTGCAAAGAGGTTGTCATCGGTTCTCTCATGCCATAATGGTCCTGTACGCGGTCTTCCAGTTCTTTCTTCTGTTCCAGCAGCTTTTCCCGGAAGCTGGCCACCATCTTTTGGTCCACGCTGTACACCACCTTTGTTTGGTTTCCTCAACAGGTAGTATGTCTTGGTCCCGAAGGAAATATGACCAGCAAAAAACCTGCCACCCCCAAAGGGAATGACAGGTTGATCAACGTGTTTATTCTGTTACATGTGCGTAGTGTTGTTCTACGATATCAGCACAACGTACGCAGAGTGAAGCGTGCGACTCGCGAGTGCCAACATCTGGTTTTACTACGCGGCAACGCTCGCATTTTCCACCGTCTGCGGCAGAGACCACAGCAGCAATTCCTTCGAGTTGTACTGCCTCTGCCGGAGCAGAAGCGCTGTATACATCCACGTGAGCGACGATGAACAGGTCAGCCAGATCGTCCATTGCTGCCAATGTTTTCGCAACTTCTTCCGTTTGTGGGTACAGAGCCAGCTTCGCATCAACAGAGTTACCGAACACCTTGTTACGGCGCGCTTCTTCCATGGCTTTGAGAACCTCGTCTCGGATCGCCAGGAAAGCATCCCATTTGCTCTCTGCTTCTGCTGCAAAGCTGAGATGTTGCTCGTCGCCTTCTGGCATATCCGTCAACTGCACACTCTTCTCTTCCACTCCTGGAATGAACGCCCACACCTCATCAGCTGTATGCGGCAACAGTGGAGCAACCAGCTTCACCAGACTGAGCAAGCAATCGTACATTACTGTCTGTGCAGCGCGGCGCTTCAGACTGTCAGGTGCTTCTACATACAGGCGATCCTTGCAAATGTCCAGATAGAATGCGGACAAATCAATAACGCAGAAGTTGTGAACGGCATGGAATACAGTATGGAACTGATATTCATCATACGCTTTGCGTGCGCGCTTCGCGACTTTTGCCGCTTTCGCCAGAACATAACGGTCCAGCTCACCCAGCTCTTCGTACGCTACGCGGTCTGTTGCTGGATTAAATCCATCCAAATTACCCAACAGAAAGCGGAACGTATTGCGGATTTTGCGGTACACCTCAGCGATCTGATTGAGAATCGCATCGGAAATGCGCACATCAGCCTGATAATCAACAGAAGCTACCCACAGACGCAAGATATCTGCGCCCATCTTGTCAATAACTTGTTGTGGCACGATGACGTTACCAAGGGATTTGGACATTTTGCGTCCTTCCCCATCCAATGCAAAACCGTGGCTCAGGACAGATTTGTAAGGAGCTGTGCCATATACGGCAACCCCCGTCGAGAGAGAAGAGTTGAACCAGCCACGATACTGGTCAGAGCCTTCCAGATACATATCCGCTGGCCAAGCAATCCCTCTTTCGCGCAAAACAGCCTGATGGCTGGAGCCGGAGTCGAACCAAACGTCCATAATATCCGTTTCTTTGCGGAAATCCTTGCAATCGCATTTGGTGCAAGAAAGCCCTTCTGGAACCAGCTCATTCGCTTCACGGGAGAACCATACTTTCGATCCTTCTTTGCGGAACAGATCAGCAACATGGTTGATCGTCGTATCGTTAATGATCGGTTCGTTACACGATTTGCAATAGAAGATTGGGATCGGTACACCCCATACACGCTGACGGGAAATGCACCAGTCTCCACGATCCGCAATCATGTTAGCCAGACGAGTTTCTCCCCAATGAGGAATCCATTTTACATTTTTAATCGCTTCGAGCATTTGCTCACGGAATCCGTCAATAGATGCGAACCATTGCTCTGTCGCGCGATAAATAACCGGTTTTTTCGTACGCCAGTCATGTGGGTAGGAGTGCGTGAAGAAATTGAGCTTCAAGAGTGCTCCATTTTCTTTCAGCTTTTCCGTAATCACTTTGTTGGCATCTTCATAGAACAGACCTTCAAAGCCTGGTGCTTCATTGGTCATTTTACCTTCGTGATCTACCGGGCAAAGGACACCCAAATTGTATTTTTGACCAACGTTAAAGTCATCTTCGCCGTGTCCCGGAGCAGTATGAACGCAACCAGTACCTGCATCCAAGGTGACATGCTCGCCAAGGATGAGCGGAGACTTGCGATCGTAGAACGGATGCTGAGTCTCTACGCCTTCCAGATCTTGACCTTTAAAGCTCGAGAGAATCTCTACGCCTTCCCAGCCAATTTCTTTGCTCGCAGCTTCAATCAGACCGTTGGCTACCAGGAACTTGCGGTCATCCACCTTCACGACGTTGTACTCGAGCTCAGGGTGCAGGCTGATCGCGAGGTTTGCTGGCAATGTCCAAGGAGTCGTTGTCCAGATAACAACGCCTGTTTCTGTGTCCAGCTTGCCTTTTCCATCTGCTACCTGGAAGCTGACGTAAATAGAAGGAGAGCGCTTGTCTTTGTATTCGATTTCTGCATCAGCCAGAGCCGTCTCAGAAGACGGAGACCAGTACACACAGCGCAGACCTTTGTAAATATAGCCCTTTTTCGCCATTTCGCCGAATACGCGAATTTGGTTGGCTTCATACTCAGGCAGGAGTGTTACATAAGGGTTTTCCCAATCTCCACGAACGCCCAGACGCTTGAATTGGTCACGTTGCTTGTCGATATAGGACCAAGCATACTCTTCACAGCGTTGGCGGAAATCGTTCACTTCGATGCTGCGACGATCCAGCCCTTGTGCATTGATAATCGCTTGCTCAATCGGCAAACCATGTGTATCCCAGCCTGGGATGTACGGCGCGTAAAAGCCTGCCATGGATTTGTAACGAACGATGAAATCCTTGAGGATTTTGTTCAGTGCGTGACCGATATGGATGTCTCCATTCGCATATGGAGGGCCATCATGCAAGACAAAAGACGGGCGGTCTTTTGTACGATCCAACACTTGTTGGTAAATATTTTGCTCTTCCCATACCGCTTGCATCTGTGGCTCGCGGCTTGGCAAATTTCCGCGCATGGGGAAATCTGTTTTTGGTAGCGCTAAGGTTTTGCTGTAATCCATGGCCTGATTCACTCCTTAAATAAATAAAAGCCTTCACTCATCCCATAAAGGGACGAGAGAAAGCTCCCGTGGTACCACCCTGATTGAACAAACCCGTACGACAAAAAAGCCTGCATCGGATTCGTTCCACTTCACTCATTCGTAACGGGAATGACGCGCTCACTTACTCACCTGTGCAACCATCAAGGTTCTCGGTTTTCGGATATTGAACTCCCGGGTGATTTTCTGCGAAAGCAACTGGCCGGGTTTTCACCTTTTCCCGACTCTCTAGGCAGTGCTGGCTCACGTACTCTTCCCGTTCATCGTCTATGATTTGTTTAAGTGTGTTCAACTTCTATAAGTGCTTTATTTCGAAAAAGTTGTCTTTCATTATAATACCATCATTGCTCGAACGTCAATGATTTATTCAACTGTTACAGGCGAATCAACTTGTGGCTGTTCAATGCTGTCCCAGTCGCCATTTTCCAGCATTTCCAACTGCGCTTCCAAAAGCGTACGAAAGCGCATACGGTAAACCGAAGCACGTTTTTTTAATTCTTCGATTTCGATTGCGATTTTGCGCGACTTCGCCAATGCTTCGTTGACGATTCGGTCTGCATTTTTCTCGGCTTCTTTTAAGATGAGCTGCGCTTCCTTGCGGGCATTCGACTTCACATCCTCCGCTGTCTCCTGCGCCACCAAAATCGACTTGCTCAAATTTTCTTCCAAACTCTTATAGTAATCTACGCGCTCATTCAGAATAGCTACGCGCTCTTCCTGTTCTTTTTTCTCTTTTATCAAGAGCTCAAAATCTTTGATCACCTGATCGAGAAATTCGTTCACTTCGTCAATATTATACCCACGAAAGCCTGTGCTGAATTCCTTATTGTGTATATCTAACGGCGTTAATGGCACATGAACCCCCCACTTTTCCCGATAATTCGTCTTCAATTATTTCGACAGGAATAGCAGTGTTTCCTGCCGTATTTTACATTTTTTTGCGCCTTGGTCCATCTTATGTAACCAGTTCGACAATCATGCGGAGTCTTCCGCTGCGTGTTGGACCTGCTACCTCAAGAATTTTGAACCGACCATATCCTGCAAGTGATACCATATCCCCCATCTGGAGTTGATACGATGGGTCCTCGATTACTTTCCAGTTGATTTTTACTTTTCCCGCTCGAATGGGCACAAGTGCTTTTGCGCGAGACATATTGTGTACTTCTCCGATGACCGCGTCAATTCGCGGTGATGGTACGGTGATCGTTTTTTCAACAAACTTGGGAGCAGGAGGTGTAAAGTCCTCCCATTCTACCCGTTCAAACTGAACAGAAGTCCGGTGAATTTGCGTCACCTGCGCACAGACAAAATCAGCAACTTCTTCTGCTACAATTGCATAGCTGCCAGCTGAATCTGTCAGCATATCACCGAATTTCTCCCGCTTCATCCCGACACCCAGCATGGCCCCCATCACATCTCGATGCTCCAGCACATGAAAGCGCTGATCAGCCTTGATTGCCAATAAGGTAATGCGATAGTCATCAGGCTCTACAGGGATATACTCCGGATGGATGATAATACGAACTCGCTCGGCACCCTCGTAGCCTCCATAAGGAGAAACCTTCACATCTCTTACTTGTGAGGATAGACTCTGAAAAATCATCAACTGCCTAGGGTCTACAAAATCAGTAAGGCGCATGGCCTGCTTCCGCTCTACTTGCGTCAGCATTTCCAGCGCCCGTTCAACAAAGGGACGTTCTTCTTTTGAAAAATGGTCAAATATGCTCATCGTTTCACTCGCCTAGAACATGATTTGTTGCAAAATGGCGTACAGGCCAGATTGGGCAAAACGCAGTGCAATCAATGCGACAATCGGGGAGATGTCGATGAAACCGAGCGGTGGGATAAACCGGCGGAATGGCGCCAAATAAGGCTCAACCAGTCTTTCCAGTAACTGACCGATGCCTGTACCCCTCATTTGAGGAACCCATGACATCAAAATGTAAGCAATAATCATGTATTGATATACCGTAAAGGCAAAATTTAAAATCGAAATGACAGCAGTCATTGGCTCACCCTTTTACATTCGTCTTAATTGGCTACTCTTCCAACACACTGGAGATCGTACCCTGAATATCTACATGATCGGGCGTGCACACGAAGATCGTGTCTCCGACCTTTTGGATATCGCCGTTTAATGCGTAGACCGTCCCGCTCAAAAAGTCGATAATTCTCTTGGCTTGGTCTTTTTCCACGCGATGGAGGTTGACCACAACCGGTCTACGATGACGCAGGTTATCGGCGATATCCTGTGCGTCACTGTAATGACGGGGTTCACAGAGAATCAAACGGATTCCCTCCTTTTCCCGTGCTTGAAACGGTACCACGTTGTTAGCTCGGCCGATTGCTGGCTGGCGTTTGTGCGAGGACTCTTGCTCTTCTCTTTCCTCTTCCACTGTTGTTGTCTCTTCGATGTATTCCTCGTTTTCTAACCCCAGAAACCCCATCAATTTATTCATAACACCCATACTCTTCCTCCTCTCTTACTCCGTGGTTTGGTCTGCTTTCCTTTACTCCGGCTTGACCAATACCGATCCTAAACGAATATATGTAGCTCCCTCTTCAATGGCCACTTCAAAATCACTAGACATGCCCATAGACAGCTCTTCCACCTGTGCGTGCGGGAATGCCATCTCGTTAATCCGTTGCTTCCACTCATAGAGGCCACGGAACACCTGTCTGGCTTCCTCTTGATTTTCGACAACAGGCGCCATCGTCATTAATCCAACGATACTTATATGTTTCATATTACTGGTTTCGCGCAAAAAAGCCAATACGTCATTGGGACTAAGCCCAAATTTTGTCTCTTCACCGGATATATTGATCTGTAAAAAGCATTTTACGACATGATCCAGCGCTTCACCGCGTCGATTTAGCTCCTGTGCCAAAGAAATTCTGTCCAGAGAATGGATGTACGGGAATCTTCCTACGACTTCTTTTGCCTTATTCGTCTGGAGGTGCCCGATAAAATGCCAGATCCCTTTATCGCCGTGTAGCTCGTGCTTCGGCAGGGCATCCTGCACGCGATTTTCCCCGATATTCTCAACGCCTACAGCGAGCAAGTCCCCAATGGCATCTGCGTCGACATACTTGGTCACGGCAATAATTTTTACTTCCTCACGTTTGCGGTTCGCCCGATCGCAAGCAGCCTGAATTCTTGCCTCGATGGATTGCAGTCGTTCTTTTAACAATTCTTGTTCCTTGGTCATAACGAACCCTTCCCTTTCTTCTATAGGTTTTCCTTCCAGCCGATATAAGAAGCCATGCGCCCGGTAGTTCCTTGTATTCCGGCTTCCTTGCGATGAGAGAAAAACAAGTCTGTTCTGCAGCTTGTACACCAATTCGTGGCTAAAATATTCCCGGAAGAAATTCCTGCTTCGAGCAATATCGCTGTGTTCAGTTGACGAAGGTCCAGCATATACCGATCCCCTGTGGTAGAGATCACTGCTTTTTCCCAATTGCCTGCACAAGTGCGTACCTGCGTCATGATTCGCTCATCAACTTCATAGCAACAGCCGCCAATGGATGGGCCAATTGCGACGAGAATGTCCTCTGGCTTTGCTTGATAGTGCTTCGTCATTGCCTTCACCATTTCCTCGGCAATACGGCCCACTGTCCCCTTCCAGCCTGCGTGTGCAAGTCCGATTGCACCTGATTGGGGGGCTAGAAAATAGAGGGGAACACAATCCGCGTAAAACGAGGTCAGCATGACTCCTTTTTCAAGAGTAAACAAACCATCTGTTGCAGATATGACGTCCTCCAGACTTTCTTTTCCCGCACCGCCTGCTGTAACCTGGCATACCTGATTACCATGCACTTGATCGGCGCATGTCCACGCCGAAAATGACATCCCGACTTGTTCTGCCAGCTTGCGTCTATTGGCTACCACGTTCGCAGATTCATCACCCACATGCAGCCCCATATTAAAAGACCCGTACGGTTGTTCACTTTCCCCGCCTGAGCGAATAGTAAACCCCGCCACTAATCCAGGAAATTGTTGCTCCCACTCTGTTAACGATAAGATTGACTTATCCTCTACCCTGCCAAATGGTTCTCTCATGTTGTCACCTTCCTCATATGGCTAATCATACCATAGCCGAAAAGAAAAGAAAGGCTATCCGTGCCTTTCTCCCTTTACTCCGTTAGTATTCATCTCCACCTGAAGTTTTTACTTCAACTTTAAGTGCTTCTTCCATCCGAACAAGCACCACATCTTTCCCGATCTTCACAATATTGCGCCAAGGAATGACGTAATCGTTCCCGGCAGAAAAGAAGCCGAGAAACTTGCCTGGTCCCGGTACGACGATAGCCTCTACGCGCCCGTGACGCAGATCGATCTCCAAATCTGAAATTTGCCCAAGCCGTTTCCCATCAAGAATATTCACCACTTCTTTGGTCTGGAAGTCAGAGATTTTTACCATTCTTCCTCACCTTCTTTTCTCCGTTACTTTCAGTATATGAGTCCAAAGAGGAATATGTCCGCTTCTTTGCCAAAAAGTAAGTCGATTGAAAACGAATGCTTCCGCTCGTACAAAAAACCCGAACGGTACAAGACCGCCGGGTCACCTATGTGGTTTCTCATTACGATTGAACGTGCTTTTGCATATGGGCAATTGCCGCTTTTTCTAATCGGGAGACCTGTGCCTGTGAAATACCGATTTCCTCTGCTACTTCCATCTGCGTTTTTCCTTCGTAAAAGCGCATGGATAATATCATTTTTTCTCGGTCACCTAGCCGCTGCATTCCCTCACGAAGCGCAATTTCCTCGACCCACGTGACATCTTTGTTCTTCTCGTCACTAATCTGATCCATGACGTAAATCGGATCGCCACCATCCTGATAAATCGGTTCAAACAATGAAACCGGATCCTGGATCGCATCGAGCGCAAACACGACATCTTCTTTGGCTACGTTCAATTCCTGAGAAATCTCGATAATGGTAGGCTCTCGCGAATGTTTGTTGGTCAGATTGTCACGCACCTGCAAGGCCTTGTACGCGATATCTCGCAAAGAACGGGAAACGCGAATCGGATTGTTGTCCCGTAAATAGCGTCGAATTTCTCCGATGATCATTGGTACGGCATACGTGGAAAACTTCACATTTTGCCCGAGATCAAAGTTGTCGATCGCTTTCATCAACCCGATGCAGCCCACTTGAAACAAGTCATCCACGAACTCCCCGCGATTGTTGAACCGTTGGATTACGCTCAGCACCAGTCGCAAGTTGCCGTTGACCAGCTTTTCGCGGGCTGCCAACTCCCCACTTTGCAGGCGCTCAAACAATTCCCGCATCTCTTTGTTTGTCAACACCGGAAGCTTGGAGGTATCTACCCCGCATATCTCTACCTTATTGCGCGTCACGTCTTTCCCTCCTCGAAGCAAGAAAAAAGTCCCTAACCCGGTTGTCTTGAAAGGCCGCGTAACTGACGCGTAGCCGACCAAGAAGGTGGCAAAAACCACCATCTGTTTCGGTTTAGGAACAGTATCCCCCCAAGCTGGGAAAATATGCGTTAGACCATCTTGTTGAATTCTTTTCGCAACCGTTTTATAATTCGCTTTTCCAAACGGGAAATATACGACTGTGAGATACCCAACAAATCCGCAACATCCTTTTGTGTCTTTTCCTCTTCTCCTGCTAAGCCGAAGCGCAGCTCCATGATAATTCTCTCGCGGTCAGACAGTTTATCCAGTGCTTTTTTCAGCAGCTTTCGATCCACTTGGTCCTCGATGTTTTTATAGATCGTGTCATTCTCCGTACCCAAAACATCTGAGAGCAACAGCTCATTGCCATCCCAGTCAATGTTAAGCGGTTCATCAAAAGATACCTCTGAGCGAATTTTATTATTGCGGCGAAGATACATGAGGATTTCGTTTTCAATACAACGAGAAGCATATGTTGCCAGCTTGATGTTCTTGTCTGGATCAAAGGTATTCACTGCCTTGATTAAGCCGATGGTGCCAATGCTGACCAAGTCCTCAATGTTAATTCCCGTATTCTCAAACTTGCGGGCGATGTAAACGACCAGACGAAGATTGCGTTCAATCAACATACCGCGTACAGCCGGATCACCGGACGGAAGTCGTCCGAGTAGCAGCTCCTCTTCTTCTCTGGTCAACGGTGGAGGCAATGCTTCACTCCCGCCAATATAATAGACTTCTTCGGCGCGTACACCAAGCCAGAGCAAGATTCGGTACCAGGTCAACTGGAGTTGTAGGCGAAGTTTTACATACATGATTAGCCCTCCTGTTTGAGAATAAAGGTTGATTCTTCCGCTTCATAAGTTTCCATCATGGCTGGGTGCACGATGGCTTGATACTTACCGTCAGCGGCCAATGGGATGGGGTTAAGCCCGATCAGCACCCGTTCTGTTTCAAAACGAATCCCATCTTGCACGACCATGACATGGTCTGGTTTGATTGCAAGTAAAAAATCCATCCCTCTTGACACGCTGCGATACGGGATCAAGCGTACCCGCGACTGCCATTCCAGCGGCAGATGGTCCCAAGATCCGTCCAGCTTCTCCCACACTCCACCGTTTTCATCGGCTTGTCGGAGAAGCGACGGCGGAAGCAAATGTGCGAACATGCGATTTTCCATTATCATGACGGGTGTGCGTGTAATCGGTTCGTGGAGCTGGTTTCCTGTATCCACAAGTCCACGGCAAATGACTTTTTCCCCTGCTAACGTAACGACGACATCAACGAGAAAGGTTTCGATTCTTCGCGGCTCCTGAATCGCGCGGTAGCTCCTTTTCCCGAGGAAAAAGATCAGGATAAACCCAATCAAAACAATCCCCAAAGTAGGCTTGAACCCAACGCCAAATCCATCATTATGCGTGACAACCAGTCCATTTACAATTTCACTCTGCGGTGCCAAAAAATACTGTAGCCCAAGCACTCCTCCTCCGAACACAAATGCGACAAAGTAAAAAATGATCAAGTTTTGCGCAAAAGACAACAACCTCCTATTCCCAAAAGCAATCCACAGCATGATGACAGAAAAGAGCAGTTTGACCCACCATTGATACATCGGAGAAAACACAGGAAAAAAGAAAAAGACCAGATACGCGGAGCCAAACAGGGAGGCAAGTATCATTCTCCACCACACCATGCGCTCTTTACGAAAATAAGCAGTAAACCAGAGTAACAAGGTATCAATAGCTACATTCAGGAGTAGAATGATATCAAGATACACAACCACTTGCTTTCCCCCTCATCTTCTGACCGACTTGGCAGCAAGCATATGTCCTAGCAAAAATGGTAAATAGTAGGACGACTTCTATCAGTAAAAGCAGTATATATCAATGTGTATGTAAAGTCTGTCAATTCTTGACGGTGTTTTTTTGGTTTTTTTGTCTAACATTTTTCAGCTAATCAACGAAAAAAAGCCTTGTCCCCACTGACGGGAACAAGGCTTTTGACAGTCGTTTTTCACTTTAGTTTTTGTTGCGGCGGCGATTGCGCAGGAATGCTGGAATATCCAGATTATCCAGGTTGCCCATGGAGAAGAAGGATTTGTCTTCCTCTTCTTCCTTCGCTCGGCTGTTATTCGTATTGGAAACTGGTGTCGGACGATTGCCAGGCGTATTGACCGCCTGTTGTTGACGGCGAGGGGCTTCCGGAGCCCGTTGAGCATGCTCAAAGCCTGTGGCAATAACTGTCACGACCAATTCATTCTTTAATTCCTCGTTAATCACAGCACCGAAAATCATATTCACATCTGGGTCCGATGCGGAAGCCACGATGTCTGCTGCTTCGTTTACTTCGTACAAGCTCAGGTTGGTACCGCCTGTAATGTTCATGAGAACACCGCGTGCACCATCAATGGAAGTCTCGAGAAGTGGGCTGGAAATAGCACGGCGAGCAGCTTCAGCCGCACGATTCTCTCCGCTGCTTACACCGATTCCCATGAGAGCGGAACCACGCTCAGTCATGATCGTCTTCACGTCAGCGAAGTCCAGGTTGATCAAGCCAGGTGTTGCAATCAAATCGGAAATACCTTGAACCCCTTGACGAAGAACGTTGTCTACTTCGCGGAATGCTTCGAGCATTGGCGTATTCTTATCAACGATTTCCAAAAGACGATCGTTAGGAATCACGATCAGTGTATCTACTTTTTCTTTCAAAGCAGAAATACCGATTTCACCGTGCTGGGAACGTCTGCGACCTTCAAAGGAGAACGGACGGGTTACTACACCAACTGTAAGAGCACCCATCTCCTTGGCGATCTCTGCAACAACAGGTGCTGCCCCTGTACCCGTACCACCGCCCATACCAGCCGTTACGAATACCATATCAGCTCCACGCAGAGCGTTCTCAATCAAATCACGACTTTCTTCCGCTGCTTTTTTACCGATCTCAGGATTCGCACCTGCTCCCAATCCACGTGTCAGCTTTTCACCAATTTGCAGCTTCATATCGGCATTAGAGAGTTGGAGTGCTTGCGCGTCAGTGTTCAAGGTGATGAACTCTACACCTTTCAACCCTCCTGCGATCATGCGGTTTACTGCGTTACTACCGCCGCCGCCGCAACCAATAACTTTAATTCGTGCAAAGGATTCCATATCCATATCAAATTCCAGCATATTGCTAGTCCTCCCCAATTCAACATAAGAAAACTTCGTGGCTACAGAAGCCTGTCAACTAAACACAATGGAACGAATCGAAACCCGTCTTCGTCATTGTAGTTAAGCTCGATAAAGCGAACTCCATTAAATAAATTCGCTAAACCAGTTTTTTACTTTTTCCATCAAACCGCCGCCTTCTGCTTTTGGCTTAGACGAAACAGTTTGCTTCTGAGTGCCCTTGAATGAGGGGGTGACGCGAATGCTGCGGCGCTCCATCAACTGCAAGGCATATTGAATCAAACCTACCCCGGTGGTGTAGGCAGGATCTCGCACTCCGATGTAATCAGGAATCGCAATTCGAACAGGTGCGTCCAATTCTTCTTTTGCCAATTCCAACATGCCCGGCATAGCTACGGTACCACCCGTAAGAACATAGCCACCTGCAATTTCGTCGCGATAGCCCAATTTGTATACAGCATCCTCGACTAATTGGAATATTTCCGCAGCGCGCGGCTCGATAATATTGGCCAAATCCACTTGCGTAAATTGCTTTTCGACTTCACTGCCAATCCGGTTCACCTTGAACTTCACATCTTCGGATGCTTCGTCAATAAGGGCACAGCCGTTTTTGGTTTTCACACGATCTGCCACATCTGTATGCGTTCGCAGTCCGAGTGAAATATCGCTCGTAATGTGGTCGCCACCGATGCCGATCACGGTGGTCGCTGCCAGTTTCCCCTGCTCGAATACACCGATCGTGGTAGAACCCGCACCGATGTCGACAAGAACGACACCCATATTTTTGTCATCTTTGGATAGAGCAACAGTGCTAGCCGCAAGCGGTTGCAAGAATATTCCAGCTACACGCAGATTGGTTCGTTGAGCACAGCGAACGATGTTATGTACGACCGTTTTCAACCCGGTCACAATGGTCCCTTCCATTTCCAGTCGGACACCAATCATCCCACGCGGGTCCTTAATACTCCCTTGTCCATCAACGATGTACTCCTTTGGGACTACCTCGATGATTTCACGGTCTGGAGGAATAGCCACGACCTTCGCTGCCTGAATTACGCGTTGAATATCTTCTTCTCGTATCTCACGGTCTTCGCTGGATACAGCGACAACCCCTTGGGTTTCATGCAGATCGATATGGTTTCCAGTGATCCCTACATACACTTCTTCGATTGAAACGCCAACCATGCGCTCTGCATGATCAACCGCTTCCCGGATGGCATGCACGGTTTGGTCGATGTCTACAATCACGCCCTTCTTGATGCCTTCTGAGTGTGATTGTCCGACGCCGATGATGTTGATGGAACCATTGTTGATCTCGCCAATCATGACGCGTACTTTGGATGTTCCAATGTCTAGGCTGACTATGAATTCATTGCTTACCAAACCTGTGACACCTCCCCTGCTACGTCTTTTTTCTTGCTAAAGTGAGAACACCTGCATAAATTATTCCACACAGGACTACCATTCCCTTTTTTTCTTATTGATTTTTTGTAAAAAAATGACCATCTTCCCATTTTTCTTCGCGCTATTCTTGCTGATTGATCCATTTGGATAGAACAATTCTCCTAATGACAGCGAGATTGTTGAACAACCGGACCCCGAAAGCCACGATCGCAGCCAAATACAGATCAATCCCCAAGAACCCTCCAATGAAGGCCAAGCCTGCTGCAAAAAGTGTGTTGAAAAAGAATCCAGACATGAAAATACGAACGTTAAAAGTACGCTCTAAAAACGAACGAATCCCCCCAAAGATCGTATCCAATCCAGCCAAGAGGGCTATTGATAGATAGCTGCTATACTCCTGGGGCACACGCCAATCCAGCAGGAAGCCGACAACAAGACCGACAATCAGTCCGATAAGCGGGAGCCACATGGTTACGAATCTCCTTTTTGTTTCACAGGTTTCATAAATTGAATGACACGTGTTTCGTTATTCGCTGAAATCATCAGCTTGTCCCGTTTTTCTGCCAGCACCTTTTTATTCGCCAGCTGGAAGTTCTCCTCTACACCCTCCAGCTTCAATGCGGACAACAATACTTCAGGCTCCCCCAATGCTTTTATCTCATACGGAGCCCTGATCGTCCTGGTATCGATTTGGATGACGTCTCCCACATTGCGGATTGCAGTGGTAGCAATCAGTCGATGGCCATTAATGGAAACAGCTTGTGCTCCGTTTGCAAACAGGATATTTACCAACCAGCGCAAATCTTCATCGTCAATCGTATAGTCTCCTACAACAGGCACAGGCATATGTTCATCCAAAACTGGTTCTTCAGGCGTAGGGGCATCGACAACATCAATAACAATGCCTTCTCCCTCCATCCCTACCATACCAGCCATCCGGCGAGTCCGTGCCAACTCCTCTTTCATAACGGAGATACTTTCATCTTCACTGAGGGAGGTTTCGTATTGGTAGTACAGCTGATTATACTTTGAAATGTCTGCAAGCAGGTTTTTGTGTTTCTCCAGTTCTTTTTGCAACGTGGTCCGAAGTTCCGCGATGCTGCGAGACTCTTTATGCACAGGATGAAGACTGCTTCGTAATTGCACAGTCAACATCACACCTATGATAGCACTAATGATGGCAAGAATAAATGTGATTTTACGGCTTTTTTGTAACATAGGTAAACGCATCCTTTTATTTAGGAGTGTTTCGTTTTCGCGTCACCAACAAAGGCAGGCAGTTCAACCTTCTCTTTTTTGGCTACGCTTATTTGGACAAAGTCTTGCAAGGAGTGCAAAACACCTCCCGGCAAGTTCAAAGCACTGTCTAGTGTGTCGGGATTCCCTATCGCTGTTACTACGAATGGAGCGGCCGACTTGATGCCGTTTACGATGATCGTAGGTCCAATGCAACGAATTTCGGAATTGCTCACCACACGCTGCCCATTAATGCTGATGGCCTCTGCTCCTGCTGCACGCAGTTCATTGACGACCAGACGTACATCCTGCTCATGCACGATGTAGTTCGCGATGTCTGCGCTGTTCGCTGCATTCTGGCTATCCTGCATCGTTATGACGATACCCGGTCCTTCGACAGCGACTACCCCTGCCAACATCCGCGCTGCATCCAGTTGACTGAGTGTATCAGCAGCCTCCGATTTGCGCTCCGCCATCGCCTCTTCCACTTTTCCCACCTGACGCTGCAAATCGAGCAGTTGACTTTCCAGATGCCGATTTTGCTCCTTCTCAGCCAAAATCCGATCATTCAATTGCGTTTCCTGTTGGAACAGCTGATCATTCATCCGTTCTTTGCGCGTAAGCTTGTTCGTTTCGAAGGAAGTGGCCACTAGAAAGCCGGTAGAAAACGTCACGATGGTTAAATACAAATGAAATTTGCGACGACGACTCATTGTCTACTTTCCCCTTTTTCATTTACTGCTGTGGCTGTTCTTGCCCTTCCTGTATCGGAATAGCCCCTTGAGCCCCGTAAGGAATAAACCACGGCTGCTCAAACAAGGAGAGCACCCCTTTTGTATCTGGCGGCAATTCTTTCACGATTGCCGGGTACCAGTTCATCATCTTGTCCAGCTTGTAGATGACGCTTCTTACTTCATTCCCATCGCGCATGTACAGTGTTACGCGTTGTTTGTCGTAAACCGTTGGCGTCAGTGTAATATCCGAAATCTCCGCGAGTACATCTGGTGATAATTTCGATAACGACTTGGCAAGATGGGGAAGGAGCTCAGGTGAGGCCCAGGAGCTAATCAATGGCCTGTCCACTACACGCTTGGCGAAATTAACCTGTTTGAGCACATAGCCATTGTCCAGTAAGGCATAGCGGCTTCTGTCCTGCCCACTCCAAAAAGCGACGCGCTTTTGTTCGGTGATATGTAGCGTGATCAATCCGGGAAAAGAGCGGCTCACCGTCACATCTTTAATGGCCTCTAATGGTTTCAAGTTATTTCGTACACTGTTCTCCCATACGTTTAGAAACTGCATGTCCTTCACTAAGCCGGATTGAGCAACGATTTGCTCCGTCGTATAAATATCATTGCCAGTCACTCGAATCTCTTGCACCTTACTGTAAGGAGAACGGATAAAAACGATGATGAGAATGGTAAGAAAAAACAATACCAGCAAAAAGACCAGCTTGCGGTTGCCCCTTCTTCTGGGGCGTTGTTGCTTGACTTGCGGAATGCGTTCCTCATATACCGCCATGGCCGTACCCTTCCTCTTGTTTTTTAGGCTCATTGCCCAGAGCAAAGTAAATTACTGGATGTCTTTCGAATAAATGTCATTGAACAAAACAGGGAAAGCGGCATAACATTATGCCGCCCACTCTCCCTCGGTTACATCGATACTCGTGATATATCGGCTCCTAATTGACGCAACTGCTCTTCCAGCCGATCGTATCCACGATCGATATGATGGATCTGGTTCACCGTGGTAATACCTTCTGCAGCAAGCCCTGCGAGGACTAAGGCAGCACCTGCTCGAAGATCAGTAGCTTCGACATTCGTAGCGGTCAATTTGTTGACACCCCGAATAATTGCGGAGCCAAGATCTACGTATATAGAGGCGCCCATTCGCGCCAATTCATTCACATGTTTGAATCTTCCTTCAAAAATGGTCTCTTTGATGACACTTGTTCCCCTTGCCTGTGACAGAAACACCATCAGCTGCGCCTGCAAATCAGTCGGAAACCCAGGATACGGCGAGGTAATGATCCGGTCGTAGGCACGTGGACGGGACGTGCTTTTGATTTCCATTATATCATGGCGGGTCTTGATTTCAACACCGCAGCTACGGGCGACCTCAATCAATGCCATCAATTGCTCAGGCAATGTATTGGTCAATTCGATATGTCCCTGTGAAATACCGACAGCCAACAGATAGGTTCCTGTCACAATCCTGTCCGGTATGATCCGGTAACTGACGGAACGCAAACGAGGTACACCACTGATCTCAATCGTATCGGTGCCTGCCCCTCTAATTCGCGCTCCCATTGCATTCAGGAAATTCTGGAGGTCGATGATTTCCGGTTCTCGTGCTGCATTACAAATTCGAGTTGTGCCTTTTGCCAGCACAGCCGCCATCATGATATTTTCCGTCGCGCCCACACTGGGAAAGGAAAGAAAGATATTGGACCCACGCAATTGTTTGGCCCGAAATGTAATGTAGCCTTCCGATTCTTCGATTTTGGCTCCCAGCGCAGTCAATCCAGCCAAATGCAAGTCAATCCTGCGCTCTCCAATGTCACATCCACCTGGTCTGGAAATCGTGACCTCACCCAGCCGTGCGAGGAGTGGTCCCGCCAAAAAAATCGAAGATCGCATTTGGCTCATTAAATCATCCGGCACCTGCGGGACACAGACAGACGTTGTATCCAGATCGACACATCCGTCCTCATGCTTCGTATTCGCCCCAAGCAACGTCAAGATTTCGAGCATGACTTTAATGTCTTTTAGATGGGGGACGTCATAGATATAGAATTGCCCTTCCGCGAGCACTGCAGCGGCAAGAATGGGAAGAGCAGCGTTCTTAGCACCTTGGATCCGAAGCGAACCGGACAGAGGTCTTCCGCCTTCGATCGCAAAAGTCTCCAAACTTTCACCTCCGTGTTACCCCTCGCCCACCACCAGGACTTCCGGATGCAGGTCTATCCCATTTTTCTCGAGAATGGTGCTCCGAACATGATTAATCAAGGTGAGGACGTCGGCAGCCGTTGCTCCTCCGCAATTCACGATGAAGTTGGAGTGTTTTTCTGAAACCTGAGCTCCTCCGATCTGATAGCCCTTCAGCCCAGCTGCTTCAATCAGGCGACCTGCGTGGTCATTCGGCGGATTTCGGAACACACTGCCAGCACACGGCATCTGCAGCGGCTGCGTATTGCGCCGTCGTTCCTTATTGGCAGCGAGTGTGGCGGCAATCTCCTTGCGGTCGCCCGTCCTCAATTGAAAACGGGCCTCTAGCACGATCCCTTTTTGCTTTTGCAAAAGAGAAGTCCGATAGCTAAAGCTCAGTTCTTCGTTACTCAACACTTTACTTTCGCCGTTTTCGAAAAGGATCTCGGCATCAATAAGAATACGTGAAAGATCAGATCCGTGTGCCCCCGCATTCATATAGACGGCGCCGCCTACCGTACCAGGAATCCCTCCTGCAAACTCCATACCTGTTAATCCCATCTTGCCTGTCTCCACCGCCAGGCGGATCATGGAATATCCGGCACCCACACACACCTCTTCGCCCCTGAACTCACAGTGGCTCAAGCCCTCGGCCACCTTAAGCACGGCTCCACGTATCCCTCTGTCCCTCACCAGAAGGTTTGAACCGCGCCCGATTACACTCCAAGGAATTTCATGACGATGGATGATCTGCAAGGCTTTTTGCAAGGATGCTTTATCCTTGGGTTGGATTAACAAATCAGCAGGACCCCCGATCCGCCACGTTGTATGATTAGCAAGGGGTTCATCGGTCCACACTTTGTCAATTCCTGCTTGCATGAGTTCATCTGCGATTTTTTTCATTTGTGAACCTCCTGATACGTTTGCTAGGTCGGACCTAGTCTTCTCACGTGTTTGCTCCATACTATGCGTTCGCCCAGATCGGCGTGACAATCGCCTATCTGATCATTTTTTTCGTGTAATCGCCTCTAATTGACGGACAATCTCCGTAGCTGCTTGCGGCATCCCCAAGGAAAGAGAACTATTTTTCATCTCTTCCCATTTTGCTGGATTGGCAAGAATATTTTCCAAGGAAAGTAGCAAGCTCTCTCCGGTAAGTTCCCGCTCTACGATAACATGAGCTGCCCCTGCCCGCTCCAATCCCCTTGCATTTTTCTCTTGATGATTGTTCGTGACATACGGGGACGGAATCAAGATCGAAGGCACACCTAGTGCCGTAATTTCTGCCAAGGTAGATGCCCCTGCGCGACCAACCAATACATAGGTCGCTGCCAAAACATCCGGCATATTATGGACGAACGGAAGCACAGAAATGTTACTTGGAAGTGTTGCCAATTCTCTAAGCTGTGCCGAAATTGTTTCATAATGAACGTCGCCCGTCACATATACAAAATGAGAATCGGCATATTTGCCCAACTGCGTAACAACCGAAAGCACCGCCTCATTGATTGCGCGGGCTCCCCTGCTGCCACCAAAGATCAGCACGATTTTTTTGCTATTGTCCACACCCAAAAAGCTACGCCCCGCCTCTGCATTACCATGCATGACTTCCGTTGCACGCGGATTTCCGGTCAGTACCGTTTTAGACGGGGGAAAATGGGCAAGCGATTCTTTGAACGAAACAGCCACCCGTGTAGCTGAGCGAGAAAGAAACTTGTTGGTCAAGCCTGGCACTACGTTTTGCTCATGGATCAGCGTTGGAATCCCCAAGCGAGAAGCTGCATATACGACTGGGCCACACACGTAGCCACCTGTACCAATTACGACATCCGGTTTGAATTCGCGCAGCATTTTCTTGGCATCACCAACAGCCCGGACGAATTTCCACAAGGTCTTCAGGTTGTCCAACGAAAGCTTGCGTTTCAATCCGCTAATTTCTACGGATTGGAAAGGAATATTTGATCTCGGAACCAAACCTGCTTCCAAGCCTTTTTTACTGCCAATATACAAAAAGGCAGCCTGCGGATTTTGGCGGGAAACTTCCCTCGCCACCGCAAGCGCCGGATAAATATGTCCACCTGTGCCACCGCCTGTTAAGACGACACGCATACGTTCACACCCTTTTTTAGAAGGAGTAGCAATGAGCTGATGTACATTCCTATTGCGTACTCCTGTTGAGGTTTCTGTTATCGAGAAAAACGAGAGATGTTCAACAAGACACCTACACCTGTGAGCATCAGTGTCAATGATGAACCGCCGTAGCTTAAGAATGGCAACGTGATTCCTGTCACCGGAAACATCCCTGTTACAACACCAATATTGATGACAACCTGGATGGCAATCATTCCAATGATTCCTAGCGCAAGCAGGCTTCCGAACAAATCCGGAGCCGTAATCGCCGTCCGCATTCCCCTCCACAACAAGAGGAGGAAAAGCAGGAGAATGAGCGTGCCTCCGATAAAGCCCAGCTCCTCCGCGACAATCGAGAAAATAAAATCATTGTAAGGCTCCGGCAAGTACAGATGCTTCTGTCTGCTTTGTCCAAGACCAAGACCCAACAAACCACCGGGACCTATTGCGTAAAGGGATTGGATGATTTGATAGCCGGTATTGAGCGGGTCAGACCACGGATCGAGGAAGGACGTAATCCTTTTGATTCGATAAGGAGCTGACAAAACCAATCCGATGAAGCCAACCACTCCGATCATTCCCAATCCGACAAAATGACTGACACGCGCACCTGACGCAAAAATCATGACAACCGCTGTTCCCATCAAAACCGTCCCGGTGCCCAGGTCCGGTTGCAACATGATCAATCCAAAGCACAGAACCGGGATTCCCAAGGCAGGCATAAGACCTTTTCGGAACAAGACAATTTGCTTCTGATTATCTGAGAGCCACTTCGCGAGAAATGCAACAACGCCCAGTTTCGCAAATTCTCCTGGTTGAATTCCAAAAGCGCCAAATCCAAGCCAGCTTTTCGAGCCATTTACCTCGATCCCGATGATCAAAACAAGAATCAACAGACCGATGCTCGCCAAATATCCTGCCTTGGCCCATTGCTTCCACACCCAGTAATCAATATTCATCGTAATGTACATGGATGTAATCCCTAACAGAGCGAAGATCAGTTGCCGCTTGGCAAAGAAATACGGATCGGAAAACGGCGGCTTTTGCGCCACGATCGCGCTGGCGCTGTACACCATCACGATGCCAATTCCCAATAAAAAAAGTGTTGCAAAAATAATTACGAAGTCGGGGGCAGAGCGTACCTTGCTCATTGTGCCAGGTCATCCTTTCTCATGCCGTCCCGCTTTTGTCATATTCGTGATGGTACCAGTGGGACGTTATGCTAGGCTTGTTTTAAGTCTATGCACGCCGTCCTTAAACATGCTCCCCCTTGTCTCAAACGAAGGAAACATGTCCCAACTCGCACAAGCTGGGCTCAGTAAGACCACATCACCTGATTCAGCTAACCGGGAAGCAGCAAGAACGGCTTTTTCCACAGTATCGACATGGATACGCTCATTAATCCCTGCTTCCTGAGCACGTTCCAGTAAAATCGGAGCCGTTTGCCCAAGGGCGATGACTGCTTTTACCCGACCTTGGATCACAGGCAGCAGCTCCCGAAAATCAACGCCACGATCCAGCCCACCGCAAATCCATACGACCGGCTCCTTGCATGCTTGCAAGGCGCGTGATGCAGCTTCCGGGTTGGTCGCTTTTGAATCGTTGAAGTATTTGACACCGCGAATCGAATCTACGAACTCCATCCGGTGCTCTACCCCCGGGAAGGTAGTAAGAACTTTTATAATCGATTGCTTGTCCGCACCTGCGAGCTTCGCAACAAGAATCGCTGCCAGTGCGTTGTCCAGATGAGGAACGGTAATATCCGCTATTGCAACAATTGGCTCTGTATTCCCATTCCCATCCGCAAACAGGATCAAACCATCCTTGACAAAAGCTCCCTTTGGCACCTCTTGACTCTTGCTAAAGTAGTAAATGGCTGCAGGGAGGTCTTTGCATTTTTCTACAATCTCTGGTTGGTCATATGGCAAAATAGCTGCGTCATCTGCCGTTTGGTTGGCAAACATTTTCAGTTTGGCTACCAAATACTCTTCCATGGTGTGATGGTAATCCAGATGAGCAGGATACAGATTGAGTAAAACACCGATATGTGGGCGAAATTCCCTTGTCCCCATCAGTTGGAAGCTACTCAATTCGGCAACGAGCCATTCGTCGGGACCAGCTTCCTCTGCCAGACCGCACAACACGGTACCGATGTTGCCTCCTACCTTCGCATCCAGACCCGCTTCTTTGAGAATCAGTCCGACGAGCGTCGTAGTCGTCGTCTTGCCATTGGAGCCTGTTATGCCGATAATCGGTGCCTTGGCAATCTGGAAGGCTAGCTCCACCTCCGTCACAACAGGAATGCCTAGTGACTGAGCCTGTTTGACGGGTGCTGCTTCATACGGAATCCCCGGGTTTTTGACCACTAGGGATACACCTTCATGAATCAGATCATCAGGGTGATAACCGCAAATGACCGGGATTCCCAACGCTTCCAGCTCTTCTATCCCCACGGCTTCTTCACGTGGCTTTTTATCATTTACGACGACATGAGCACCAAAGCGGTGTAGCAGTTTAGCCACTGCGACACCGCTCTTTGCCATACCAATAACGACGACATGTTTATTATGAAAACGCATCATCTGATTGTCACCACCTCAAGGTATACACCCAATCCAGCAAAGAACATACCGACGAGCCAGAACGTGACAACCACGCGCCACTCTGACCAGCCTGTTAATTCAAAATGATGATGCAGGGGACTCATTCGGAAAATACGCTTTCCACGCGTCTTAAAGGAGACTACCTGCATAATGACAGAGAGTGTCTCAACAACGAATACCCCACCGATAATAGCCAAGAGCAATTCCGTCTTGGTCATGATTGCAATTCCCGCGAGCGCTCCACCAAGTCCAAGTGAACCGGTATCACCCATGAACACGCGTGCCGGATGTGCATTAAAGACGAGGAAGCCAAGTAGCGCACCTACAACAGCTGCACTAAAAATAGCAGTGTCATAATCTTGGCCAAACCATGCGATGATCGCATAAGCACCAAAAGCAATGGCTCCCGTCCCTGCCAATAGTCCATCTACCCCATCTGTGATGTTAACAGCATTCGTTGTACCTACCAAGAGGAACAACAGGAACGGGAAGTAGAAATAGCCAAGCTCCAGCTTCCACGGTGTACCTGGCAGATGAATGGACGTGTCATGCCCCATCATGAGCAGCAAAATATAAGCGCCGATTGCCAAGACAATCTGACCAGCAAACTTCTGTTTGGCGGTCAACCCGAGGTTACGTTTTTTCTTGATTTTGATGAAATCATCCAGAAACCCGATTAAACCGTATCCGAGAGTCACCAATAACAGGAAGTAAATTTCCATTTTCGCATTGGCAAACTTCAACACGGTAAATATGAGTGCCAAAAGAATGATGGTGCCTCCCATAGTGGGAGTTCCAGCCTTCTTATAATGGGATTGCGGTCCTTCCTCACGAATTGCCTGCCCAAATTTCAGGCGGCGAAGGAAGGGAATAAACAATGGGCCAATGAGTACGGCGATGAGAAACGCAGCGACGATCGTGACGATTAGGACGTTGTCAACGAACATGCCCGAGCCTCCTTTCTTTCGATGCAGTGTGTGGCATCTGTTTTATTCTTGGTTGTACCGGGCAATCGCTTCGCGCGCTACTTCACGGTCATCGAAGGGCAACACCTGGTCTTTAATAATTTGATACGTTTCGTGTCCTTTTCCGGCGATCAAGATCACATCGTCCGGCTTTGCGAGCGAAACAGCATGGGCAATGGCTTCGCGTCGGTCTGTTAGTGCCGTATAACGATCAGGTGCCACTTCCGACAAGCCTGCCAGCATGTCATCGAGAATCGCCTGCGGCTCCTCCGAGCGTGGATTATCTGATGTTAAGACGGTCAGATCAGCATATTTCGTTGCAATTTGCGCCATGATTGGGCGTTTGGATCGATCCCTGTCGCCTCCGCAGCCAACAATGCAAAATACGTTGCCACGGGCAAATTCCTTGACAGTCATCAATGCATTTTCCAAGCTGTCTGGCGTGTGTGAGTAGTCGACGAGCACCGCAAACGGCTGACCAGCATCTACTGCTTCAAATCGCCCATTTACCCCTGCTACCGCTTCCAGGCTCGCTTTAATCTCTTCTAGTGGAATACCTTCTGCGAGTGTAACCGCGATGGCTGCCAAAGCGTTATACACATTGAACTTTCCCATCAGCTTCAAGTTCAGACGCGCACTGCCAGCAAAGCTTTCGACTGTAAAAGAAGTTCCTTTACTGGTGATTTCGATTTGTTTTGCCCTTACATCTGCAGGTTGATCAATGCCGTATGTAATGACTCGCGCCGGTGTAACGGTAGCATATAATTCGGACGCCTCATCATCCGCATTCAGTACAGCGGTCTTTAGACGGTCTGTGTCATAGCTGTTGCCGAGCTGGGAAAACAACAATGATTTGGCGTAGCGATAGTTTTCCATTGTTTTATGGTAGTCGAGGTGATCCTGGGTCAGGTTGGTGAAAACCGCTGTATGGATTTCGCAACCGCGGACTCTTCCCAGCTCCAGTGCATGAGAGGACACCTCAATAATCGCATAGTCTGTGTTTACATCGCACATGCGGCGAAAGCTTCTTTGCAAATCTATGGCATCTGGAGTCGTATTTTTGACTTCCTCCGTTACGTCTCCAATTCTCATATGGATCGTTCCGATTAAGCCTGTTTGCTTGCTTTGATCGCGCAAAATTTTGTCGATCAGATGCGTAGTGGTCGTCTTGCCATTTGTCCCCGTTACGCCAATGACTTTTACTTCTTTCGTAGGAGATCCGAAAATACGATCAGCCAGCATAGCCATTGCCCGCCGGGTATCCGGTACTTTGACAATAGTCGCTGGCACGTCCAGATCTTGTTCGGATAACACGGCGACGGCACCATTCTTCACCGCCTGGGCCGCGAACGTATGTCCATCCACGGTATATCCAGTCAGACAGACAAACAAGTAGCCGGGCTTTACCTGGCGCGAGTCTGCTGTCAAACCCGTAATCTCCATGCTGTCATCCCCCGAAACCGTTACTGGCAACAAAGGCATGAGCAGATCCCGTAGAAACATGAAACAGGCACCCCATTCTCCAACTAGTATAGACAGAAATTTGAACATTTGTACTAGGCTACACCGATCATTTAGGCGCAGTCTGGACGAACAAAGGCAGAGCGAACGTAGACAAGCCTACTCCCCTCCGCCTTCGAAATCTCATTTTATAGCTAATTGGTCGATTTGTCACCAAGGTATATGCGAATTTTTCCGCCCTCATCAATTTTTACTCCGGGTGCAGGGGACTGCTGAATGACATACTGACCTTTCCCTGAAACGACTAGCGGCAGAGTATCATACGTTGTCACTACGTCTCTCATGGATTGTCCGACCATGTTTGGCACTTCGATTGGCGCCCTTTCTCCAAGTGCTTTGTTAATTTCCTTGGGGATGCCATCTTTACGTTTCGGTACATTCAAATGCTGAAGGGAGGATTCCATGATGCTTTTTACACTCGGAGCGGCAATCAATCCCCCAAACGCCAGTGCTTTCGGATTGTCTACGGCGAAATATACGACGAGCTGTGGATCATCAGCCGGCGCAAAGCCGATAAACGACACGATGTATTCCCCATCGACGTAACGGCCATTTTTTACTTTTTGCGCTGTCCCCGTCTTTCCTCCTACCCGATACCCTTCAATAAATGCCTTGTTACCCGTTCCTTGCGCGACCACACTTTCCAGTGCATGCCGAACTTTGGCGGAGGTCTCCTCTGTAATCACCTGTCGCACTTCTGTCGGCAAAGTCCTCGCTACGACATCGTGTGTCACACTATCCCGCCATTCCTTGGCGACAAACGGTTTCATAAGTTTGCCCCCATTGATGGCAGCTGAGACCGCAGCCATTTGTTGAATTGGCGTTACCGATACCCCTTGACCGAAAGAAGTCGTCCCCAGCTCTACGGGTCCTACTTTATTCAAATTGAATAACAGCCCGTTTTCTTCGCCAATCAAATCGATCCCTGTCTTTTGTCCGAAGCCAAATTTTTTGATGTAGTCAAATAGTCGTTCTTTTTGCAGTCGCTGGCCCATCGTCACGAAGCCAGGGTTACAAGAATTCTCTACCACTTCCAGCATCGTTTCCTGTCCATGCCCCTGGCGTTTCCAGCAACGCAATCGCTTCCCTGCCACATTTATGAATCCCGGATCGTAAAAGCCCTCGTTCAGATTGATGACCCCTTCGTTTAAAGCAGCTGCCAGTGTCACAATCTTGAATGTGGAACCGGGCTCGTATGTTTTCCAGATAGGGAGATTTCTATTGTACACCTCGGAAGGATAGTCCCTGTACGCATCCGGTTGAAAAGTCGGGCGACTTCCCATCCCCAATATTTCCCCTGTCTTTGGATTCATGGCGATCGCCAGAACATCATCGGGCTGATAAGCGACCACCGCTTGATCCAGCTCGCGTTCGATAAACGATTGGATGGTACTGTCGAGGGTTAAATACATGTCCATCCCATTCACGGGTGCTACGTAGTCTTCAGTTCCACCTGGCAGTACGCGCCCTTTGGCATCTGAAGGAAATGAGATATGTCCCTCGGTCCCCATCAAGAAGGGATCATAAATTTTTTCTAGCCCTGTCAGCCCTTGATTGTCAATGCCTGTGAAACCAAGAATATGGGCTGCCATATTTCCGTTCGGGTAAAAACGCTTCGTATCCCCTGCCAAGTATATCCCTGGCAGATTCAGTTCTTGTATTTTTCTCGCCTTTTCAACTGACAGTTTTCTTCCACCAGGAATCTGGTTGTTGCTCATTTCTTTTTTCGTAATGGCACGAAATACATCTTCTTCTTTTTGCTCCAAAATGACGGCGAGCTGTCTCGCTGTTTCTTTAGGGTCTTTGATTTGTGCCCCTACCGATACCAGTGTGGGGACGGTCATATTCGTCACGAGCTCATTGCCGCTTCTGTCCAGAATGCGACCGCGATTGGGTTGAAATTTAATTTCCCGCTTGAGCAGTTCATCTGACATTTGCGAGAGTTTCGGTCCTTCTATCAATTGAACATAACCCAATCGGGTGACAAGCGCTGAATACAAAACAACGCCTACAATCAAGATGATAAAAATACGACGGCGTACAGTAGCATTGGATACCCGCAAAGCGAGTCCCCCCTCAAATAGGTTGTCTCTTCTTAACCTTATTCGCAGGGGGGACTAGTTAGAACTATGGAGTTGTCGGCGTTTGCGTCGATTGGTCTTCTGGTTTGTCAGGAGGAGGTGCCTGTCCAGATGCTGGCGGCTGTGCTGCCCCACCTTGCCCAGTTTGCTGACCGGAAGATGGTGGAGCCGGATTGTTTCCTCCTGTTGAATTTGTAGCAGGATTCGACCCCGAATTGTTTGGTGTGGTTGTAACAGGCACTGTGCTGCCCTCCTGACCAGGAGGAGGGGGTGTCGGTACAGGTGGTTCCGACACGGATTGCAGCGTCACCTGTAGCAGCTCTGTACCCTGGAGAACCGTTCCCGGAGGAATGCTTTGTTGGGTGACGAAGCCGGTTCCAGTTGATTTCATTTCGAGATTGATCAAAGAGCTGAACTCCATGACATCCCGCAATGATTTTCCTTTGAAGTCAGGCATCTTCGTTCCTTTTACCCTGTCCGTTACAAGGATGATCTGTTCACCAGGAATGACCTGATCATAGGCTTCCGGATATTGTTTGACGATTTTCGTACCTGTTCCGGCTACCGTGACGGTCAAATTGTCCTGCTTCGCCCGCAATTGTGCGGCTGTAGTGGACATCCCTTCAAACTTAGGCAATGTCTTCGGTGCAGCAGGTGAGGATGCCAGCGTTGCCTGCGCTTCTTTTTTCGGCGTTGCCTTTTCTTTCTGTTTATTCTTTACTAAGGACAGATCAGGCTGCTGCTGCAAATATTGCAGGCTGCGTTCCATAATGGATGTAAACATCGGAGCGAGCATCATTTGTCCCCACAATGCATACCATGCATCTGTTTGCGGATCGTCAATAACGACGTAGACTAACAGCTTCGGATTGTCTTTTGGCGCGAAACCGATGAAGGAAGCAACGTAACGGCCATCCAAAATTTTCCCTGTATTAGGATTATATTTTTGCGCAGTTCCTGTCTTTCCTGCTACTTGATACCCTTCGATTTGATATAGTGTACCAGTCCCGGGCTTCTCTGAGACAACCTTACCCAAAATGTCGCGTGTCTGTTTTGCAGTCGCTTCACTTACAACCCTGTCCACAACCTCACGTTGCGTGCGATTGACGACTGCTCCCGTGTGAGGATCGCGCATTTCTTTTACTATATGAGGTTTTAGAAGCTCTCCTCCATTCGCGATTGCCCCTACAGCAGCAACCTGTTGGATCGCCGTAACCGTCGCTGCTTGACCATACGTTGTTGCAGCCCAGTCGCGTGGTGACCGAGGTTTTTCCAGGTTGATCAAGTTTCCTTCTTTTTCGTAAGGAAGCTCTATTCCGGTTTTTTGACCCATCCCGAATTTTTTGAAGTATTTCTTCAGACCCTCCAGTTTCAACCGTTCATAACCCAACTTAGCGAACAACACGTTACTGGATCGCTGAACCCCTTCCAAAAAGCTGATGGTTCCCCAACCGGCACCATTGTTGTGGTCACGGATCGGAATCTGCCCCTTGATGGTGTAAGCGCCTGATTGATAGGTTTCATTCTGATTAAACATTTTTTCTTCGATTGCTGCCGCCAGCGTAATAATCTTAAAAGTTGAGCCCGGCTCAAACATCGTGGTGACTGCATGGTTGTTGTAGTTCTCAATCCCGTTGTAGTACGTATTCGGATTAAACTGCGAACGGTTGCCCATCGCCAATACCTCGCCCGTTTGCGGGTCGGCTACAACGACCGTCATGCCCTGCGGCTTGTACTGCTGTTCCACCTTGTCAAGGGCTTGTTCTACATAATCCTGTATCTGGCGATCAATGGTGAGATATACATCTAAGCCGTCTATTGCCGGAATGTAATCTCCTTCTCCGTCTGGCAGTTGATAGCCTGCACGATCCTTTTGGTAGGCAATATGTCCCTTTTTGCCAGCCAATTGTTCGTTCAATTGCAGTTCGATCCCCATTTTCGGTTCATCATACAAATCAAGATAACCGATCACGTGGGAAGCGAAGGCGTTATTCGGATAAACCCGGCGAGTCGTTTCAGTCAAATAGATTCCTGGGAGCTGATTCTTTTTGACCTTCTCACCACTTGGCAGTGTCGGATATTGCAAACTTAGAATGCGGTTCCTTTGCTCTTCACTGATCTTTTTCCCGTAGCGTCCCAATTCCACCACTTTGTTCGGCTTGGTCAAATTCTTCACCAATTCTTGAACAGGCGCATTCAAAATAGGAGCCAGCATATTCGCTGTGTAGTAGGGGTCTTTCACCACATCTTCGTCTCTCGCATCAAGTGGCTTCAGCCTTGCATTTACTGTGTATGCCTTACCATCATATGCCAAGATCTCTCCGTTTCGATCATAGATTGCTCCACGCTTCGGCTTCAAAACACTCTCTCTGTCCCACTGCTTTTGAGCCGTTTCCATAATTCTGGCAGCCTCTGCCGTTTGGATCCAATAAATCCGAAAGCTCAACGTCGAAAAGGTCAAGATCAGGCATAAAGCTACCACGAGAATTCGCCAATTTACTTTTCTCTTCCATTCCATCTCCATTCAACTCCGTCACATCAAAGATCGCCCGCCTCCCAAGTAAGGCTGATGGGGGAGACGAACGCAACCTAGCCGAGTCAGGAGCAGACTCTGGCCCAGCTAAGAAAAAATGTTACCGCACATAAGGAGCAGTAACATTTAAGGTTTTTTGTGTTGTGTTTGTGGCAGAGAACTCGCCTGTACTTCTGGTTTGCCGATCGTATGTACAGCTGCCGGATTGTATACCATCCCCTGCTTCTCTGCTTCTTTTTGCAGGCGATCCCGGTTGGTCATTTGTTCAATTTGCAATTTCAGCGTTGCATTTTTTTCTGCCGTTACACGGTTTTCATGTTTGGTGCTCTGGATATCGTAATTCAACTGGGAAATTTGCGAGTAGCGGACACCCACTAGACCCATGCCGACGACGGTTAACGAGATAAATAAGAGATACAGCAATTTTTCTCCGGTCGGAATCGTTGGCTTGATTCGAACCGTGCGTTTTGTTGTTTTCGTTACAGAGCGGGATTTTTGTTCCAACTCCATAGCTAAATTTCCTCGGTAGTAATAACTCATCGCTTCTCCCTCCCCTTTCTCGTCGATCCCGGTCTACAGCTTCTCCGCTACCCGTAGTTTAGCTGATCGTGCACGATTGTTTGCTTCCAATTCAACTTCTGATGGCAAAATCGGCTTCTTTGTAATGACTTTTACTACCGCTTTATTTCCGCATGTACAAATCGGAAAAGCTGGCGGGCACGTGCACCCTTTGGAAAAGTCTTGATAAATTTGCTTGCAGATTCTGTCCTCTAAAGAATGAAACGTGATGACACTGACCCGACCTTCTGGATTCAAAACCTCAATTGCATCGACGACGGCTTCTTTGAATGCATCCAGTTCATCATTGACTGCGATCCGAATTGCCTGAAAGGTACGCTTCGCCGGATGGGGTCCGGTACGGCGCGCAGCGGCAGGAATTCCTTCCTTGATCAACTCAACGAGTTCCCCTGTTGTTTGGATCGGCTGCTTCTTCCGTTGTTGAACGATTTGCCGGGCAATTCTCCGGGAAAATTTCTCTTCTCCATACAGCCAAATGATCTTGGCAATCTCTTCTTCGTCCCACTCATTAATAATGTCATAGGCGGACAATGGCGCTTGCTGGTCCATTCTCATATCTAAGGGTGCATCGGCATTGTAACTGAAGCCGCGCTCTCCCTCATCCAATTGCGGAGAGGATACCCCGAGGTCAAATAACACCCCGTCTACACCCTTCAAGCCTAAATCTCTCACAATGTCTTTGATATGGCGGAAGTTGCTCTTTACCAGCGTGACTCTGTCCATATAGGAAGCGAGTCTTTCGCGGGCATTATCCAGTGCCCAGTCGTCCTGATCGATGGCAATAAGTCGACCGCCCTCCGTCAACTTGGAAGCAATCAAACTGCTGTGCCCAGCTCCACCGAGTGTACAGTCTACATAAATGCCTCCAGGACGAATGTTTAGCCCTTCGACAGCCTCATCCATCAAAACGGTTACGTGATGAAACGACAATGTCGTCACTCCTGTTCTTCTCGCTGCTACAAATTAAAATCAACCAGTTTTTCGGCAATTTCTCCAAAAGAGCCTTCTGACTGGGCAAAATAATCTTCCCAGCGTTCCTTGCTCCATACCTCTACACGGTTTGACACCCCGATGATCACACATTCTTTTTGCATGCCTGCATGCTCACGTAAATTGGGTGGTATGTTTACCCTTCCCTGCTTGTCCCACTCGCATTCGGTGGCACCTGAAAAGAAAAATCGTGTAAATGCGCGAGCATCTGCTTTTGTAAAGGGGAGAGACTTGAGTCTTTCCTCTAGTTGTTTCCACTCATCTTGCGGATAAGCAAACAAACATTGGTCCAGCCCGCGGGTAATAACAAAGGAAGTGCCTAGCCCTTCACGGAATTTGGCTGGGATCGTCAGGCGGCCTTTTTCGTCGATGCTGTGCTGATATTCCCCCATGAACACGCCCTGGTCCCCCACTTTCCTGTCGGTTGGCTCCACTTTCCCCCACTTTTCCCCACCTAGTACCTATTTGTTATTATAAAAAAAAATCCTGCGTTTGTAAGCAGGATTTTTTCGCATATTTTTTTGCCGGGAAAAGACGGGATTCGAGGAACTATTCGACCCAGCTTTCCAGGTAGGATTTTTGCTCATCTGTCAATTTGTCGATTCCGATGTTCAGAGCTTCCAACTTGTACTGAGCAACCATTTGATCCAACTCGAATGGTACGTTCAGCACTTTTTTGCCAATGTTTTTGTACTGTTCATTGACATAAGCCAAGGATACCGCTTGCAGAGCAAAGGTCATATCCATGATTTCAGCCGGATGTCCGTCGCCAGCAGCCAAGTTCACGAGGCGGCCTTCTGCGAGCAGATACACTTTTCGACCATCAGCCAGGACAAATTCTTCAATATCTTTACGCACAATACGGGAAGAAGTCGACATTGCATTCAGATCAACCTTGTTTACTTCGACATCGAAGTGACCCGCGTTGGACAAGATTGCGCCATCTTTCATCACAGCAAAATGCTCTTTGCTGATGATATCGCGGTTACCTGTCACTGTTACGAAGTAGTCACCATGCTTCGCAGCTTCGAGCATTGGCATTACTTCAAATCCATCCATGTAAGCTTCTACCGCTTTGATTGGGTCGATTTCGGTTACGATGACTTTTGCGCCCAAACCTTTTGCACGCATCGCTACACCTTTACCGCACCAGCCGTAGCCAGCTACCACAACCGTTTTACCAGCTACTACAAGGTTTGTAGTACGGTTGATACCATCCCATACGGATTGACCCGTGCCATAGCGGTTGTCGAACAAGTATTTGCAGAATGCATCGTTTACAGCAACCATCGGGAACTCCAGCTTGCCTTCTTTCTCCAACGCTTTCAGACGCAGAATACCTGTTGTTGTTTCTTCTGCACCACCGCGTACTTGAGACAACAGATCACGGCGCTCGCTGTGCAAAATAGTGATCAGGTCGCCACCGTCGTCAATGATCAGGTCAGGGCGAGTTTCCAGTGTTTTGATAAGATGCTCTTTGTATTCTGCAGGATCTGGATTGTATTTCGCAAATACGCGGATACCGTCTTCCACCAATGCTGCGCAGATGTCATCTTGCGTGGACAGCGGGTTGGAACCGGTAATGGTTACTTCAGCGCCACCAGCTTGAACTACTTTTGCCAGATAAGCCGTTTTCGCTTCCAAGTGCAAGGAGATCGCAACTTTCAGGCCTGCAAATGGCTGCTCTTTTTCAAAGCGCTCACGAATGCGGTTTAGGACAGGCATGTGTTCTTTTACCCAATCAATTTTCAGATGGCCGTTGTGCGCCAACGACATATCTTTTACGATGCTTTCAGACACTGTGTTCATGTATGGATGGACCTCCTTTTATCTCATAAAGCAACCTTCTCTATCATATCATACGCAAGTTCAACCATCACCTGTTTTTCCTATTATCGGCAGTTTACGGCTCTGCGGTTTCTACCGTAAGCAACTCCAAAAAGCGCAGCAAAGCCTGTGGCATCCATTTCTTTTTATGGTAAACCAACTGCCGGAATACACGGATATCCGGATGGGAAAAGGGGAGTATAACGAGTGTACCATTTTTCACTTCTTCTTGTACGACAATTTTCGGAAGCAACGCAATTCCTAAATCATAGGCAACACATTGTTTTATCGCTTCCAGACTGCCAAATTCAAAAGAAGATTCCACCGTTGCTCCTGCTTCACGCAACACCGCTTCCATCATCCCTCGGTAGCTGCATCCCTTTTCTGTAAAAATCCAGGTTTCCCCGGTAAAATCGTGGGTTTCTACCTTCTCTTTTTTCACCAGCGGATGGGTAGGGGCAGTAACAACGACTAGTTTTTCCTCACCTAAAACGACATTTGTCAGTTCAGATTGATCTTGGAGCCAATCGAGCACAAAGGCGAAATCGAACTTCCCTTCCTTTACCCCTTGCCTCAAATCTTGGCAAATGCCCGGTGCTAGCATGATCCGCATACGCGGCTGCTCCAAGCGAAATTTTTGCAAATAAGGGGGTAAATAAAAGGCCGCCAATGACTCCACTGTTCCGATACTCAACGTTCCCGCCAGTTGCGCTTGCTCGGACAGATTCGCTTTTGCCTCATCTAATACGGCTTGCAGCTGTTCGCTGTAGCCGAGAAGCACTTCGCCTGCATGGGTAAGCCTGATTTTTTTGCCCCAACGCTCGAATAGGCTGACACCGAACTCCGATTCCAGGTTTTGAATTTGGGTCGTAACACTCGACTGCGCGTAGCCCAAAATTTCTGCTGCACGAGTAAAGCTTTGGCATTTTGCTACTTCACGGAAGGTTTGCAAATAACGAGTATCCAGATTTCCCCCTCATTTCATCGAAAAAATCGATTCGAATCATCTAATATTATAGATAACTCCGATTATTAAGTCTATGCTACACTTCAGTTACCAACGACAAGGTAAGTAAAAAAGCGAGGGATCTACCTATGGGGAAATTATCTACGCAAGCCCCCGGTCTAGCCAAAACACTGCGACTTCCGCAAATCGTCGCCTTATATATCGGGGCGGTGATCGGTTCCGGCGTATTGCTCATCCCCGGACTCGCAGCCGAGAAGGCTGGTCCTGCTTCCATTTTAGCTTGGCTCGTCATGTCTATTCTCGTCCTGCCCATGGCCATTACAATGGGGCTGTTATCTGCTCGTTACCCGAGCTCAGGTGGAGTCTCTACTTTTGTAAGGACAGCGTACGGAGATCGATTCGGAAACATGGTTGGCTGGTTCTTTCTCTTGTCTGTCCCGATTGGCGCACCGATTCTTAGTGTTACAGGGGCCAACTACATTGCGATCCTGCTGAACTGGAATGAGTCGCAAGTTTATGCAGCGGCGGCTCTGCTTCTTCTCGCTGTCGTAATAATGAATGTTGTAGGTTTGCATGTAGCTGCACGTGTCCAAACGATTGTTGTCTCGCTGATTATCACGATTTTGATTTTGGCCGTTGTCGCCAGCATTCCGCATGCATCTGTGACTCACTTTACCCCATTTATGCCAAACGGTTGGTTGAGTGTCGTGCAAGCCGCAGGTCTGATGTTCTGGTGCTTCATTGGGTGGGAAGCCGTGACGCATCTTTCAGAGGAATTCGTCGATCCTGCGAAAAATGCGATTCGCGGTGTCTTGTGGAGTGCAGGAATCGTTGCTGTCTTATACTTTGCCGTAGCCTTTATGACTGTGGCTACGCATAGCTATGGGGTCGGCATCTCCGCTGCATCGCTCAGTGTCATGGTTCAACTATCCTTGGGTCCGATCGGCGGATGGATTGTAGCCGTAACCGCCTTGTTCATTTGTATCGCGACAGCCAACGCGTACATTGGAGCTGCGTCACGCATCGCCTATTCGTTGGCTCAAGAAAAGATCGCTCCGCGTTGGTTTGGCACCCTCCACGTCAAGTACCGGACACCAATCGGCGGACTTCTGTTTCTCTCTCTTTGTTTTGTCGTCGTTCTTGGCGTACTCTATTTCGACGTGATCGACTTGTCCAGACTCATCGAGCTTCCCAATGCTACCTTTTTTGCGACTTACATCGGCGGGTGTCTGGCCGGGGTACGGCTGTTGCACAATAGTCGCGTAGGCCGAATCGCTTCTTGGACTTCTCTCGTATGTACCGTAGGGCTGTATCCTTTTTTGGGGTGGTCCGCTCTCTATCCGCTCGCGATTGCACTCGTCCTTTTTATTTGGCAAAAACGTCATGCCTGACACGAAAAAAGGCTGGGGTCATGTCCCAGCCTTCTTTTTCTTATTCATCTTTTCCAATCAGTCGAAACGTTTTGCCATCGCTCGAGGAAAGGTAAAACGTGCGATCGACGCTTCCGCCCAAATCCCCTGCGTAATATTGAACCGTCATTCTGTATTTATTCATTCCGATTTTTGCAAAGTACATCAGCTCATTGAACTGCGGAAACCGGATATAATCATACACTTCATATTGCATAAACGAAAAATGCTCGCGTAAAAACGATTCGCTCACAGGCAGATTGTTTTTCTTTACATACGCGACCAAGTCATCATAGCGTCGAATTTTTTGCTTATCCATCACATCACTTACGAATGACGAGACAGCTTGTGTCATTGCCTTTTTCTCGCTCTCCGGTACATTGCCAGGGTACAGCTCGTCTATTTTCGTTTCCAAACGATTTAATAGGACGACTGCCTGTGCTCTGTTGATTTTGTCATCAGGACGAAAGCTTCCATCTGGAAAGCCAGCCAGAATCCCCATTTTGTAAGCAGGGTAGACCGTCATCACCTGTGTTTCGTTTTCGACCGAAAGATCCGTAAAAAATTTCGCTGTCGTTCCCCGATATTTTTCCCCTTCGGATTGATGCCCGATAGCTGCCAGCAAGGTTCTTGCCGCTTCTAACCGCGTCATGCTATCCATCGGTTTCCCCGATGGCATGATACCCGCAGAAGCCAAATGGTGATAGGTTTTTTCCGACCAACGTCCCGCAGCAGCCTGCAAGTAGGTCTCTTTGATATAGCCTTCAGGCTCATGACCTGTGAAGGAAGGTATGACGCGTTCAATCAGGGATAAAAACTGTTCTTGCGTCACCGTTTGCTCTGGCTTAAAGGTCCCGTCGGGAAATCCTTTGATCAATCCTTTTTTGGTAGCAATCCCTATTTCCTTTGCTGCCCAATGTCCATTCGTGTCGATAAATGCAGGGGAATTGACCACGTATTCTTCCCGTGCGTCGGCCTTCTTCATTCCTGCGGTTGCGATGCCCGTCAATAAAACCGACAAGCTAACAACTAGTAGAGTGGCTTTTTTCCCGATTTGTTGTAATGTAATCTGCATCCCGAGTACCACCTTTCCCCAAAAACAATCCATTACTACTAAGACGCAAAATTTGTCGGAAAAGTTTCGGCATGATTTGATGAAAAGTTTTCCATCTGCTTAAACAACAAAAAAATAGCCGGGTCCACTTCTAGGACGATCCGACTATTTTGCGCTGCATTTTACAGGTAATAAAGTTGATGAGTACCATCATGCGCGAATGGTGCATCTACTAATCGGTCAATCAAACCAAGACCATACTTATTTGCAAACGGAAAAAACGAATGCTTTCTTTCTTGCAGCCCACCTTCGGGCAACAAAGCGGTCTCAATTCGTTGGACGCGGACGTGTTCCACGTCATCTTTTTGCTGTAGCGAACGAATTAGACGTTCTTCCAAAAAGGAGACCTGCTCTAGCAGCAGCTTACTATTTTTCTCCGCCAGACCACGCAATCCGCCATCCAGAGAAACGACCTCCTCTACCAGCGGACGATAGATCGACATAATCGACTCCCGTGCCGAAGCGAATTGCTGCTCCAACGGATGTGGCCCCTGATTTTTGGACCACTCGGTTTTCCAAGCCGTGAAATCAGTCAAGACTTGTTCAACAGACAACCCCAAGCTATCCAGCAGTCTCAGTTGAGCACCTTCCACAAGGGTAATGGACATCCGAGGCAATACGATCGGCATCTGCATCCCGAATAGCTCGAATACCTCCCGATAAAACGCCCAATACGCAATCTCGCCCGGACCTCCAATGAAGGCAAGCGTAGGAAAGAGATGCTCCTGCATCAACCCACGAGTAACGACGTTTGTGCTAAAACGCTCCGGGGTATCTGCAACCTGCTTGAGCAATTCATCGCGACTGTAAGAACGTCTCCGATTGATAAAGCGCTCCCCGTGACGTTCTAGCAGCAATCGATCATCGCCCTCATAGACGAACAGATTGGCTTGATGCTCTTCCACTTGCAATTGGAGTGGATAGCCAGCCGTTGAAATTCGATCCGCTGCCCGCAGCATCACCTTCGTCAATTGCTCATTGTTTTCGATGATCTGTGAAAAAATGGGTTGCTGCAGTTCACGAACAAACGGCAACGAGGATTCAACCAGAACAAGACCGTGCTTGCCAAACAGTTTTGCCATCAAGCGGGCAAACCACTCTGCGACTGTGCGCGAGTCTGATGCAGTCTGCGTCAGCAACTCACGAATCTGTTTGGTTTCGGTAGTCTCTGTCTGTCCCTGGAAAAACTTTTCCAGGAACTGCGTACACAGCTCAGGGTCCAAGGGTAGCGTACTTGCCGATTGACGGCCCTTTTTGTTCAGAGCCAGTCGCTCTTTGTGCAGGCGCTTTCCATCGTCCGCTCCCCAGTACACGTGATCGATCTCATCGATGTCATGATCTTCGCCAGCAATCCAAAACACCGGAATGACGTTCGCCTGAAGCTCGGCAGACAGCCTCTTCGCTGCCTGGATCAGATGAACAGCCTTGTTGACCGTATAGAGTGGCCCACCCAGAACTCCTGCTTGCTGACCGCCGATGACCACATAGGTGTCTGGCTGTTTGAGCAACTCGATATTTTTCAGTGTTTCAGGGTGAGTACCCATCTCTTTATTAAATCGATATAAACCTTCCACGAGCTGGTTCCGGTGAGGATAGGATTGACTTCGAAGCCATTCCACGCGTTCTCGATAGGACTGTTCACGGTAGGGATTATGTGCAAAAAACTGTAATGCAGAGGCATTTTGCTGCTGGTACTCCTGTGCCAGCGGATTCGCCAATGGAAGCGCGAGACATTCAACATTCATGCTAGCTCACCTTTCTTCGGGCCATGGTCAACCAAAATTATAACATGCTCCACAGCCACAAAAAACAAGACAACCCACTTTAATGGGTTGTCAAAGTGTAATACAGGCTCGTTTGCGCTTGCATTAAAATTGCGGAGGGGTGACGGACCAGATTAACAAAGCTTCCGTTTCTCCTGTATTTTCGATTGAGTGTGTTTTGCTGCTATCAAATGAAATACTGTCTCCTGCTTCCAATACATGCTCTTCATCGTTGAAGCGTGCTGTCACACTGCCAGTAATGACCGTGAAGCACTCTTCTCCCTCTGACTGCACGAACTTGTCGACAGCCATTTCTCCAGGCATCAGTCGCACTTCCAGCATCCCCAGCTTGGCACTACCTCCCATCGAGAGCAGCGAATACGTGCCCGTCGATTCAGGAAAGACCAGTTGTCTGCGTTTTTGCAAGCGAGTCACATGCACCTGCTTTTGATCAATATCTTCGAAAAAATGAATGATGGGTGACTCCAGAGCTTTGGTGATTTTCCACAGCGAATCCAGCGACGGCTGTGAAATTCCACGCTCTACTTGGCTCAGCAAACCTTTGCTTAACCCTGTCTTGCCTGCCATAATTTCCAAGGTAAAGCCGCGTTCTTTCCGAATCATTCGAATCTTATGACCGATGGTCTCGATGGGAAGTCGCATAGTTCCAACCTTCTTTCTTATCGGAATAAATACGATATGTATCAACAGTGCTTTACACGACACCCATCGTTTTGATAATTCCGGTCGTAAACAGCACTATGTAGACGATTCCAAACCAGAGAAACGACAATCGCCAGGCTGAAAATCCTACCTTTTTGAGGGAGAGCCGCCCCTTCAACTTCATCTGTACCCACCCAAGGAGTATGGTTACCACCAGGTAAAAACAGAATACCCACCACCAAGCGGAGAATGCCTCGGGCCAGATCAGTTCGTAAGCGGAAACGGCAGAGCGAATCACCAAAAGATTCGTGATATTTATCGCGAAGCGGCCTGCCAATTTCTTGTTCCGCGTCATTCCATACAAGATGAAATAAACGATCGGAAATCCGAGAAACGGCACAACCGTCAGCGTCCCCCACAAATAGGCCCAGACATTCGCCAAAAAGGTCATCTACTGTCGCCTCCCTCCTTCCGTATTCCCATGTCTGACTTTAGAAGGATAACGCGAAGCAAGGTTTCGTGCAGCGGAGTCGGAATCCCGGCTTTTTGCCCTAGTTGGACGAGATAGCCGTTGATAGACTGCACTTCCGTCGGTCTGCGCTTCTTAATATCCTGCAGCATGGAGGAAAGATTACGGGAAGTATTTCGGCAAATGGAGACAATTTCCTGCAAGTCTGCATCCTCGATTTTTTGTCCAGCATACGCGGCTACTGCAGCTGCTTCCACAAATAAAGCACGCATGAGCTGTTGCGTATGTGAATTTTCGAGGAGGGCACCATTTGGGATTTCAAAAAGCGCGGTTAACGGATTGATCAGCGCATTTGCGATGAGCTTGCGCCAAGCGAAGGGCTGTATTGCCTTTTCATAGACAGCCTCCATTCCTGTTGCTATTGCCCATTCGACAAATATGCGAATCAGTGGATCATTGCAATCAGAAGTCTCCCAAGAGCCTACACGCAAAGTACCTGTACCGGTGTGCACGACTTCTGTAGGCGACAATCTCCTTGCCCCTTCCGTATTAATCGCAAAGAAGCACTGTGTCTCCGTTAAAACGGTTCGAAGCAATTCGTAATGACCCATGCCATTTTGCAAAGCGATTACTCTTGCCTTGAGGTCCAACCTTTGTAGAGCTGGGAGCAAGCTGTGCAAATCTGGCTGCTTTACAGTTAACAGATACAGATTCCCTTCAGGCAATCCTTCTTCAATGGAGCGAGCTGCTACGGGAACAGTGATTGAATCCCCATTCAGCTTTTGAAAGCTGAGCCCGCGTTCATTTAGCTGATTCGCCTGGAGTGAACTGCGTGTAACAATCGTAACAGGTTGTCCAGCGTGTGCGAGCCTTGCTGCATACAGCAGCCCGACAGACCCTCCACCTATGACTACTACCTGAAACGTCATTGGTTCTAGCAGCATTTGTTCACCCACATTAATCAATGCTTATTTTTCAAGAATAACAGAGTTTTCGGGATTGTTCAATTGATTGCCACAAAAAAAGATCGAAATTATCGAAATATTCCTTGGCTCCCACACCTTTTTTGTAAAAAAATAGGCTGTCGCCCATTGACGACAGCCTGACCCCTCAATTATACGGGATAAACAGCATGCTTTCTGTCCGAAAAAACGTGACGCTTTTCCTTGTAAACCTCGTAGCGCTGGATTAATTCGCGTCTCAGTTCGCTTGGAAGCACAACAGCATCCACAATCAAGTTCGAAGCCAGTAAGTACAGATCGATGTCTTCCTGATACTCTCTGCGTTTTTCCTGAATAAACGCTTGACGCTCCGCCGGGTCCTCAATCGCCTGTATTTTGTTACTGTAGACGGCATTAACGGCTGCTTCTGGTCCCATCACGGCGATTTGGGCTCCGGGCAGTGCGAGGCAAGCATCTGGTTCAAAGGCAGAGCTAGCCATTGCATACAAGCCAGCACCATATGCTTTACGTACAATGACGGATATTTTCGGTACTGTGGCTTCCGCCATGGCGGAGATCATTTTTGCCCCGTGTCTGATAATACCTGCCCGCTCTACGGCTGTCCCAATCATAAATCCCGGAACATCCGCCAAGAACAACAGTGGAATGGAAAACGCATCGCACAGCGTGATGAATCTAGCCGCCTTGTCAGCCGAATCGACAAACAAGACTCCTCCTTTTACACGCGGCTGGTTGGCAATGATACCGACAGGTTTGCCATCCAGACGTGCCAATCCGGTAATCAGTTCTTGGGCAAATAATTTTTTGATTTCAAAGAACGAATCCTCGTCGACCAATGCTGTAATGACATCATGCATATTGAAAGCTGCATTTTGGTTCTCCGGCACGATGCTCGTGATTTCTTTCGCTGTAGACACAGGAGCTTTTGCCAGTGCAGTCGGCGGCGTCAATGTATAGTTCGCCGGGAAGAAGCGCAGATAGCTGCGCGCTGCTTGAATCGCTTCTTCTTCATTGGCAGCCAGTACGTCGCCGCATCCGCTGACGGAGCAATGCATGCGTGCGCCGCCCAACTCCTCCAAGCTCACTTTTTCTCCAATCACCATTTCTGCCATGCGCGGAGAGCCCAAGTACATGCTCGCGTTTTTGTCGACCATGATGACAATGTCACAAAAAGCAGGGATATAAGCGCCACCAGCCGCAGAAGGTCCAAACAAAATGCACACTTGTGGAATTTTGCCCGAAAGCTTCACTTGGTTGTAAAAGATTCGGCCAGCCCCCCGTCGGCCTGGGAACATCTCCAATTGATCAGTGATACGCGCTCCTGCTGAATCGACGAGATAGAGAAGAGGAACACGCATTTTTTCGGCTGTCTCTTGAATGCGAATGATTTTTTCGACGGTCCGCGATCCCCAAGACCCGGCTTTCACAGTCGAATCATTTGCCATCACGCAGACGGTTTGACCATTAACCTTGCCAATTGCGGTCACAACTCCATCCGCCGGCAGATCGCCTGCCATAACATTCGCGAACAGCCCATCCTCGACCATGAACTCGTCATCAAACAATAGCTTGAGGCGATCGCGGACGAACAGCTTGTTTTGCTCCTTGAGCTTGTCATGATACTTGGCATCGCCCCCTTGCACTACTTGGGCAATTTTTTCGTGCAATGTGTCTTCCAAATGTTTGGTCATCAGCGTAATCCCCCTCGTCACTCTCCGCGGTATATCGGTTTTCGTTTTTCTTGAAAGGCTGCGAGTCCTTCTAGGCGGTCTTTCGTCGGGACGAGCAGCTTGTACGCGTTGCTTTCAATCTGAAGTCCGCTACCTAGCTCGACTTCCACTCCACAATCGATGGCAAACTTGGCTTGGGCTAAGGCAAGTGGAGCATTCGCTGAAATTTGCTCGGCCAAAGAAATGGCTGTCGCCATGAGTTGATCAGTGGGAACAATCCGATTGACTAACCCGATGGACATTGCCTCCTCTGGAAAAACACGCCTTGCCGTAAAAATCAGTTCCTTGGCGACGCCTTTTCCAACCAGCCGAGGTAGGCGCTGTGTTCCGCCGGCGCCAGGGATGATCCCGAGCGATGTCTCCGTTAACCCCATCTGGGCCTGATCACTCATGATCCGCAGATCGCACGCCAATGCCAATTCTGTACCGCCACCCAGTGCCAGCCCGTTAATCGCCGCGATGACAGGTTTCGGTAGCTTTTCCAGCTCTGTGAACGTATCTCGAATCGTTTGGATATAGACATCAACCTGTTGTGGTGACATGGAGCGTCGCTCTCTCAAATCTGCACCAGAGCAAAACGCCTTGTCACCAGCCCCTGTCACAATGACCGCCCGGATGTCGCGATTATGGTTGATTTCACTGATCAAGCCGCGCAGTGTCACAAGCGTATCCAGATTGAGGCAGTTAAAAACTTCTGGCCGTTGCAGCGTCAGTACGCCGATTGCGCCCTCTCTTTGCAGGGAAACCGTCATCTTCTATCCCCTCTTTGCGAATGTGTGGAAATACAGATCATCCAGCTGGTTTACTTGCGAGCGATGCCCGTAGCACTTTTGAGGGGAGCTCTTTGCCCAACTGCTGCCCAATATACGCACCAGCCTCAATCAACTTCTCGAGATCGACTCCCGTTTCATAGTCCATTCCGTGCAACATGTAGACCAAATCTTCAGTCGAAATGTTGCCGGCAGCTCCTGGGGCATACGGGCATCCACCAAGCCCGCCGATTGAGCTGTCAAAGATTCGGATTCCTTCATCAAGCGCCGCTGCTACGTTCGCCAATCCGGTTCCTCTCGTATCATGGAAATGGGCGGCTAAGCGCTCGTTCGTAACATCTTTCACAAGTTCTCCAAAAACCTCATGAACCTGCTTCGGTGTTGCAACCCCTATCGTATCCCCGAGAGAAATCTCGTACACTCCCATTTCCAACAGAGCCTCTGTCACCCTGCGGCTATTGTCCAGCGGAACGTTTCCTTCATACGGACAGCCGAACACCGTTGAGATATATCCACGAACTTTCATCCCGAGAGCCAGCGCTTCCTGGGCAACCTCCCGCAGGATCGGATACGTGTCTGCTATCGGTTTATTGATGTTTTTTTGATTATGGGTTTCAGAGGCAGACATGAACAGGGCAATCTCTGTCAGTCCGCACTGGCGCGCCCGCTCCAGACCGCGAATATTTGGAACCAATGCGCTAAGCGCTACCTCTTGGCTGCGATTGATTCCCTGCAAGACCTCATCTGCATCCGCCAATTGCGGTATCCATTTCGGATTCACAAATGAACTTGCTTCTATCCGCTTCAAGCCTGCTGCCATCAGCTTATGAATCAAGGCAATTTTTGCTGCTGCCGGAACGATCGCGCTCTCATTTTGCAACCCGTCACGAGGACCGACCTCCACGATTTGCACACGCACAACAAGTCACCCCCCTCGCCTAGCGGTCGCTCAGTTTAGAAGTATTCTAATCCTATTCCAAAACGACAATGATATCGCCATCATTGACAAAATCGCCAATATTCGCTTTAACTTCCACAACCTTGCCTGATGCTTGAGCCTGTACAGGAACTTCCATTTTCATCGATTCCAGTACAAGGACATCTTGTCCTTCATTGATCTCGTCACCTGGCTGCACCAGAACATTAATAACGGTTCCTGCCATATTGGCTGCTACTTGTTTCATGGATGGATCTCTCCTTTACATATCATGGATATTAGCGTTTTTCCGTGCTTGACGCAGTTCCGCGCTCAGTAACAAACCATGTTGTATAGTTACCTGCTCGGAATTGTTCATCCTGTAATACTTCTTGCAAAAACGGAATGTTCGTTTTAATGCCAGTAATCAGAAAATGATCCATAGCCTTCTGCGCCTGCTGTACAGCCTCTTCTCTTGTCGCTCCAGAGACAATGACCTTTGCAATCATCGGGTCGTAAAAAGGAGTCACCTGTGTACCTGTCTCTACCCCATCATCAATTCTTACATCTTCAAATGCAGGTGGCTGGTACAACGTAATCGTCCCTGGCGATGGCAGGAAGGTGACAGGGTCTTCCGCATAGACACGCAGCTCAATCGCGTGGCGCAGAGCCTTGACGTCCTCTTGCTTGATCGACAGCGGGTGACCATCGGCAATGTCCAGTTGGAGCGACACGAGGTCAATGCCCGTCATTTCTTCCGTCACGGGATGCTCCACTTGCAAGCGTGTATTCATTTCCAAGAAGTAAAAGTTTTTCTGTTCATCTACGATAAATTCAACCGTTCCTACACCTGAGTAGCCCACTGCTTTCGCTGCGGTAACCGCTGCATTGCACAAAAGCTCTCTTGTTGCTGTGTCCAAAAAGGGCGACGGGCTTTCCTCGAGCACCTTTTGATGTCTGCGCTGTATGGAGCATTCCCGTTCTAATAAGTGGATGACGTTTCCATGTTGATCAGCAACGACCTGCACTTCGATGTGGTGCGGACGTTCCACGTATTTCTCCATGTACATCGCATCGTTTCCAAAATACGCTTTTGCCCGACCTTTCGCCGATTGGTAGGCTTGACGCAGTTCGGCCTCTTCTCGGCAAATGTGCATCCCGATTCCTCCGCCGCCAGCACTTGCCTTGAGCATCACGGGATATCCAATGGACATCGCGATGACAGCTGCTTCATCTGGAGAATCGATAGCCTGTTCACACCCCGGAACTACCGGCACTCCCGCAGCCTCCATCATACGGCGGGCAGTCAGCTTGTCACCCATTTGCCCGATGACCTCGGGGGTTGGCCCAATGAATAGAAGACCCTCCTCCAGAACACGGCGGGCAAAAGCTTCGTTTTCTGACAAAAGACCGTAGCCTGGGTGAATGGCATCGGCACCGGTGCTTTTCGCTGCTGCAAGAATGGCCTCTACGTTCAGGTAGCTGTGTGGAACGGGCGGTGGACCAATATGGACTGACTCATCTGCTTCACGTACAAACGGCAGATCCTTGTCTGCATCCGAATAGACAGCAACCGTAGCCACTCCTCTTGCCTTGCATGTACGGATAATTCGTCTGGCAATTTCACCACGGTTTGCGATTAATACCTTGTTCATGGCAACGCTCCCCTCTTTGACAAACCGACTACAACCGTAAGCGCTTCCAAATTGTTTGCCAGGTTTGTATCATGTGATGCTACTTTCTATTTTGCCACGAGAATGATCATAGTTCTAGGATGAAATTTTAAATTTTTCCAAGGAAGCGAAATCATTTCCTGACAATCCCTCTATATAAAAAAAGAAAAACACTTCGGAAAAGCCTAACATCGTGTATAATAAAGGGGCGGGGCCAAAAGGTGGCCAAGGCAAAGAGCTGTGAGAGGAGTGGCTAACCATGTTTGAAGTAAGACGTTTGCAAATCAACTATAAGACACTGGAGGAATTCCAGAAGTTTCGCGAATTTGGCCTGGAGGAGCTTTCTATGAAGGAAGACCTGGAGGCGAACATCGTGGAAAACGATTCGGAATCTCCATTTTACGGTATTTATGACAACGATCTTCTGGTAGCACGTATGAGCCTCTACAAAATTGACGGGAAATACGACCGTTACTTCCAACCTGCGCAAGACTATTACGAGCTGTGGAAGCTTGAGGTCCTGCCTGACTACCGCGGCAAAGATTACGGAACAGCTTTGGTTAACCACGCGAAGAGCTTTGGAGCTCCTATTAAAACCAACTCCCGCTGCCGCGCAGACGATTTTTGGTTGAAAATGGGCTTCACGCCTGTGAAGTACAACCTCATGCGTGATCGTGGTGAAAACCCGTACGTATGGTTGCCAGAGAGCGTAGAGCTGCAAGACTAGCTCCCTCTTTACTAACATGAATGACAGATGAATGCGCAAACAAAAAGAAGCGGATCAATCACCGCTTCTTTTTTCATACCTAGCGCTTATTTTTCCACGCGCTCTAAATTTCCGTTTTCATCCATTTTGAAGATCGCTTTGTTGGAATCTTCTTCCTGTAAAAAAGCAAGCTTGCGTGCACGTTCCATAATCTGTACCAACGCACGGTAATCATCATTGACACCCTGAACCTGATCCAGCTCTTTTCTAGCGCGTTCGTGGGCTTCTTTCAATTCTTTTAACTCCAACTCTTTTCCTTCCAACTCTTGTTCCAATTGTCGCAAGCGACGAGTCATTTCCTTTTGATTGACGAGCATGCGAATGACTGCTTCAATCTGCTGCTCCTCTACATCCGCGTACTTTTGCACCTCTGCTATTGGTGTCTCAGAACGTTTTGTATGCAACGTGACGACCTCGACCTCTGCCACCACAGGGGGCGGTGCTTGAATCCTCCCGAGCTTTTTCAATTGCTGCCTCTGGCTTTTCGCAATCGAAATGGCCGCATCGTACCGTTTACGTACGCAACTGTTCCAGCGGAAGCCGCACGCAGCTGCTGTCCTTCCCAACCTTTGACCCACTTCTTCAAATGCAGCAAGCTGTGTGCCGCCTTCGCGTATGTGGCGCAAGGTGACTTCCGCCAACACTAGATCGTCATCTTCGGTCCATGCGTCTTGTCTGGAAGCTACCATATGAGTCCCTCCCGTTACCTTTAAAAAGGATGATGTAATTCATCCTATGCTTTTCCCTACTCTTGTAGAATCGCTTTCTACTAGAAAAAGTATGTCCAAGCAAATAAATGTTTAAACGGAAAGGTCTACATCGATCAGGACATTGGGCGCTTTGTCAGGAAGCTTTCCACTACGGAGACGTGCTCAGGGCTACCCCATAGATGCGCACATTGACTCACTTCACGCCGGATTCGTTCTTCTTGCGGAATCCCCATACGCTTCCACCGCAGGATCTGCATGTACGCTTCAATGCCAGCTAGTGGCTGGGCAGCGATTTTTCGAGCGAAACGATATACTTCCTCCTGGAGCTTCTCTTCCGTGTATACCTCGTCAACAAAACCGTAGGACTTGGCTTCCTCTGCACGCAATCTGTCACCAGTCAACAGGAGAGCGAGTGCTTTTGACTCTGGCAGCAAGTCCAACAGCCGACTTCCCCCACCCCAGCCTGTCGTAATATGCATACTGATTTGTACAAAACCGAACGTCGCCCGGTCACTGGCAAAACGAAAATGACACGCGCCCGCAAACTCACAGCCACCTCCGACTGCGGCACCGTTAATCATGGCAATCACCGGTTTGGAATACTGATCAATGGCCGACAAAAGCCCCGTCACTTTGCTGAGCAAAGGATGCGCCTGTTCAAAGCCACGAGCTGCAATAAACTGATTCAAATCGCCTCCGGAAACGAAGCTTCTGCCCGTCCCCGTCACAATCAGAACCTTCACCCGAGGATCGGCTTGGCAGTCTTGCAGGACCTGATGCAGTTCGTCAACCAGCTCCACGCTGATGGCATTATGTACATGCGGTCGATTTAATGTGATCGTGGCAATACCGTCCTGTTTTTGCAAAAGCAAGGTCTCCATAAGAACTCCCACCTCTTTATCAGCTTGTGGCTTTATTTTACCTTTCGATGGACAAACAAAAAAGAGGAGGTCTTTCCCCCCTCTTCATTAGGACAACAGATTTTTCATGGCGGAAGAATTGAATCCGACAATCAGGTTTTCACCGTCAGTCAGGATCGGACGCTTCAAAAGCTGAGGCTCTTCGCTAAGCATTTCGAGCAGTTCCTTCACCGACATATCATTAATATCGACATCCAGGTTTTTAAAACGCTGACTTCTCGTCGACAAGATTTCATCCAAGCCATTTGAAGTCATTTTGATAATATCCAGCAGTTCTTCTGCTGTCGGTGGATTTTTGAACAAGTGACGCTCTTCGTAATTCACTCCGTTTTCTGCCAGCCATGCCTTCGCTTTGCGACAGGATGTGCAGCTAGGATAAGTGAAAAACGTTAATTTTTGTGTTTGTGTACGTTCAGCAACGGCCATTGGTTACCCCTCCATCTCATCTATTACGCATGATTTCATCTATAAAAGTCTTACGATTTGCAGTTCTTGATGTTTGGTTCAGGCTCTTACAAAAAGTTAGCCAATAAAATTTCTTTCCTTACTTTGGATTTTAATGCTTCATTAACACTATGTCAATAGTAGTTAATTTAAAAACTAGATGAAAATTCGTGTGATATCCTGTTGTAGCACACTGCTACCTTAACAAGTAACACAAAATGGGATACACTTATGAAGATTGTTCAAAAAGTTGTCTTTTGATCACGAAGGAGTCCTGAAAGTTGGGTAACATCGAAAGAGGCGTTCACCTTCAAAGTCCGGTGCTCATGTAGGTCCCCTACACTCACCACTTTCTCGGTGCTGAAAAGACGACTTTTAGAATTTGATCTTATGGAAATTGTTTTGAGAAAGGGGTATCGGCATGGACCACGATGCGCAAAAGTTAACCAGTGCTTTAGCTGACCCCACCCGTTTTTCCATTTACCAATTTGTCGCCTACAGTAAAGATCCCATCACGGTTCAGGATATAGCTGATCACTTCTCTATCCATCCAAATGTGGCACGCTTGCATTTGACCAAGCTGGAAGACGTGAATTTACTCACTGCTGTTACAGACAAAAGCGGTAAGGGAGGACGTCCCAGTCGGTTGTACTCACTTTCTGAACAGGTTGTGAGTCTGCAATTCCCACCTCGTGACTATCAGTTGTTGGCCGATATCGCGATTGAAAGCCTCCTATCGCTCGGCGAGGCTGGCGAAGCCGCTCTCATTAAAATGGGACATCGCATTGGAACAGAGATGGCAAAACGGGCGGTTGTCCAAAGCGGAATCAATTTAGAAACAGCCTCTATGGAAGAAAAATTGGACCTGGTCCATCGGATTGTCGTGGCCCAGGGATTGAAACCAGACATCGAAGCAATGGATGAAGGAAAGCTGCGTTTTCGCGTGAATAATTGCACCTTCTCTGACAGCGCAAAAAAATATCCGAATGCCGTATGCCAGATGCACAACGCTCTCTTGATGGGAATATTCGAAACGTACTTGGGGAACATTGAGTTACGTGAGGATGATTCCAAAATTCGCGGTTGCCAATCCTGCAACTATACGGTGATTCAGTATTAGCACCGCAAGTCCAGTCTCTCCCCCTCGGGTGACAATAATCCGACATACCTTTATCGTTTACACGTGTTCACCTGTCCTATATAATGGGGGAGGAATCTTGTAAATCTTACCGTTCGAGGCAAAAAGGGGGGACAAAAATGGATCGTATGTATCGCGTTCTTGGTTTCTGGACCATTGTGATCGCGTTGATGGCGTTTTGGGGAGAATTGTACCCGATGGCGCTCATCTTCTTCAGTTTGACTGCTTTCTTCGTAGCATTGAGCTACATGAATCTGACTGAACGAGTATACTTAAACATTTTCTTCGGCTTCATGTTCCTGTCTTTTGTTGGATTCACGTATTACACGTTCTTCGTGATGCCTGTTGGCCCACAAGAGCACGCTTTGCTACAATTGATTATGTAAAAAAAGATGCTCGCCATGAGCATCTTTTTTTGTGTTCCCTTCTTCTTTTACTCCCGGATGCCTTTTCCTTGGACCATGACCCAAAAACGCCCACCCAAGCCAGCAGGATCGATCAACTGCTGAATAGCCCGATTCCGTTTCATCGCAACGCTCGTGAAAGGGTCTGTATCCATATGCGCGACCGCTTTATGAAGCAAGCCATTGCGCATCAAAAACCGATCCTGCCTCATATAGTCCATTTCCCGTAAACCAGCCTTTTCTCCATACTCTTGCCACGCAGAAAAATTCACATGTGTCGTCAAGTCTTGTTCGCCAATGTTGATATACGGATTCGTATGCGCCCGATGACGATGATAGCACATCAGTGTTCCGTTTTTTCTACTGGGATGGTAAAGCTCCTCTTGCAGATCACCGTAATCAATCGTAATGACGAACCCTTTTTTCAAGAGGGAGGAAACTTCTTGTGCCGCTTGCTCCATCGCCAAGTTTATCTCGATCCGCATGCCGATCGGCAGCTTCAAGTTCAGCCCTAGCACATATTCTCCTAGCGCTGGTGTCATCTCTCCCAGACACTCTTCCAACCCGTCCTCGGCAGCACGCACCCACACTTCCTGCCAGCCGAATTTGGTTTTTTCTACAATATGTACCGGAAATGCGTCCAGCCATTCATTCGAAAAAATAACCCCTTCTATTTTTTCATGCTTGGCAGCTTCCTTCACGGAAGAATACCAACGCTTCGGACCCTCGTGCCACTCGAGTGCCTCCTGCTGCACTTTCCGGTGATACGGACTCGCTTCTATCAAAATGACCGTCAACTCTTTGTATACCGCTGGCTTGCATTCGCGGATACGCTCCAGCATGTGACGGCAGACAGCCCCGGTTCCACCACCAATCTCCACGAGAACAGGCGAAGTAATATCCGCCTCCTCCCATAATGCCAAAACAGCATCCGCGATTGTTTCCGCAAAGACGGGATGCACCGATGCGCTCGTATAAAAATCTCCCGTTTTGCCTACTTTGGGTTGTTCAACCATATAATATCCATGAGTATCGTGGTATAGGGCCAACTCCATAAAGCGCGCGAACGTAATCGCTTTTCCTGGTTGGTTTTCTATTTCCTCGCGAATCAGTTCGATCATCGTCATAAGCTCTTCTCCTGCTATCCAAATTCAACTAGATAAGGCTATAATACGAAAAGAAGCATACAATATGGAAAGGCAAAAGCAAAAGGTGAAATCATGCGCAAATTTCTTCTCGTCTTGTTCCTGTTTGTATGTCCACTAACGGTATTCGCACAGGAAGAGCCCGCTACCCCTTTGGAGCAGCTTATCCTGCAGCAGCATTTTACACAAAAAGAGCTGGAGCGAACCCTCACCTTACTAAAGGAAGAAGAGACGCGGACATACGGGGAAATCGCTCAAATGGATCTCGACTTGCAACGGCAAAAGCTAGTGATGGAAGCCACACAACGTCGTGCCGGCGAAGTAGCGCGTGCCTATTACATGGGCGAGCGTACTAATCTTCTGACGTTACTATTAAATGCGGAAAATTTCAATCAGTTCTTATTGATGTACGACTTCTACGAGATCTTGTACGAGCGTGACATGTCTCGACTAGAGTCCTATCATACTGAGCGCACCAAGCTCACCTCGATGCAAACCGACAAAAAGAATCGATTGGAACAACTTCAGACGCTACGAAAAAAATACGAGCTTCAATTGTCAGAGATGCTCGCCGTTGCCGCTGAAAAAGAAAAGAATGTACAAAAGCTGGATGACCCGACCGTTGTGGAATCCATGATGAATCACTTGATTTTAGACTGGGAAAAACGTGGTTTGCCCGCATTCCAGACCTTCTTCGGAATGCTCGCGCAGGTCATGGTTCAGGTTCCCGAGTTGGCGACGCCCGATCGAATTCAGTCAGAAGGTCTTCTTAAGCATACGCTAACCATTAACCAGACTGACTTCAACAATTTTTTGATAGAGAAAGATGCGTTGTTTAAACAATCGCATTTCTCCTTTGAGGATAACAAGCTGACCGTAGAAGGCACGTATGATCAGATGGAGCTCAAGCTCGTTGGTAACTATGAGCTCGTCTCTCCTACCCATCTCAAATTCCACATTACCGAGCTGTACTTTGACGGCTTTGCCTTGCCTCAATCGACCGTAGAGGAAATGGAGGAAGCGTACGATCTAGGATTTTATCCGGAGCTGATCTCCCCCAATATCCAAGTGCAGGGCATCACGCTGATGGACGAAGAATTAAAACTCCAGCTACAATTCAATCTTCCCTTTGGATTCGGAAAGAAGTAAAGCCAGCTATTCATTAGCTGGCTTTTTTCTTGGAAACAACCTTATTGACATGAGCCGGCATTTCCTTCTGCAATTGTGTCATGTACTGGATCGCTTCTTTCGTCAGCGTCGGGTATTTCTGCCCCTGCTTCAGCTTCTCCAATGTTTCTGACACCGGGTAAATGACGTAGTTGCGCTTGTTATTTTTCCGATAAAAATGAACGTAGGTCGGAATCATTTCAGCACTTTCGATGCTTGCCTCTCCTGACTCATTCTTGTACAGCACAAGCTTCAGGATTGCCCCAACATCCTTGTAGTCCCATCGCTGCGCAGAGATGAAATTGCCTAAAGAATAGGTGATCAGTCCTTTGTGTTGACTTCCATCTTCGAGGGTAACCGTCTTCCATTCGTAAGGTTGTACCACATGTGGATGCGCGCCCAGTATGATATCCGCTCCAAATGTCAGAGCTTGCTCGGCGGTCTTGATTTGTTCAGGACTGGGCATTCGCTGATACTCATTTCCGAAATGAAGCGCCACTGCAACCAGATCGGCTCCTTTTTCTCTTGCCCGTGCGATGTCTTTCTTCATCAGCCCAGGCGAAATGAGATTGATCAGATACGGCTTGCCCTCTGGAATCGCGATTCCATTCGTTCCGTACGTATACGATAGCAAGGCTAGCGTGAATCCGTCCTTGGTCAACAGCAAGGGCTCATCTCGATCCTCAGGATTTGCAAACGTTCCCGTGTGCGGTAGACCGGCTTCATCGAGATATTTGATGGTTTGCAGAACTCCTTGTTCTTTGCGGTCCATCGAATGGTTATTCGCTGTTGTTACCGCAGTAAATCCAATTTCCTTCAACGCATGTGCAAGGGACTCAGGAGAATTAAACATCGGATATCCTGAGTATTTGGCCTCGCTACCACTCATCGTTGTCTCAAGATTGCCGATGACCCAGTCTGCCTCGCGGAACATCGGGATGACATTCGGGAAAAAACGTTTAAAATCATAGCTTTTCGTCGCTGGGTCCCAAACGGCATCCAACTGCTCCTGATGCATCATGATATCCCCAACGGCGAGAAGGGAGATACGCTGTTCCGGAAATCTTGACGGCAAAGTCGTAGGTTGTGTCTCCTGATGATTGGGCGCTGTCTGCTGTGGTGTTTCGGGATCGGGCACTTTCACGTCGGGAGCTTGGTTTGTCTTATCTGCTTGGGCGATGGGTGCCGCACACCCAACCAGACTCGTGCAGGCAATAACGAGAAGGAGTGCCCATTTCCATGTTCGCTTCATAATAAATAGCTCCTTTGGTAAATGGTGACCCCTTCCTTTTCTCCACCACCTGACAAAATCCTCTCCCAACCTTTATAAAGAATGATGAAGTGACTAACGCAGCATGCCTGTGACAAACGGATTGTACGTTTTCTCGTAGTCGATCGTCGTCTTCGGACCATGTCCAGGATATACAATTGTCTCATCATCGAGCTCAAACAGTTTGTCCTGAATGCTGATCATCAGTGTCTCATAATCTCCTCCGAACAGATCCGTACGCCCGATGCTCTGGTTAAACAGAACGTCGCCACCGAAGCAGTGCTGGCCAATTACGAATGAACAACTGCCTGGTGAATGCCCTGGCGTATGCAACACCTGAATATGAAAACCTGCCAGTTCCAGAGTTTGACCATCTGCCAATTCGTTCTCAGCCCGCTCACAAACGATGAGTTCGGGCAGATTCCAGCGTCGAGATCCGTTGAGATCAGGATTGGTGAGCCATTCCTGCTCCAATGGATGAATGTAAACCGGTGCTTTTGTCAATTCTCTTACTTGGTTGAGACCACCAATATGATCCAAGTGGGCATGCGTCAAAAGAATAGCAACGACGTTTTTATTAGCAAGAGCGCGGAGCAACTGATCTGGCTCCATGCCCGGGTCAATCACAATGGTCTGGTTGGTAACGGTGTTTGTCACCACATAGGCATTGGTTTGAAATGCTCCCAACGCATAAGATTCAATGGCAAGATTTTGATTTGTCATAGGAAACCTCCTTGATTTTTTGATACGATAGAAAAAACACGATTGCAAACATGGGGGTATGACATGCGCCATATGTACGGAATTGAACTGAATGTACCAGCCGGGAAGCTCCCTGGCTTCTATGCTCAAGTCATACATAAAATCGGAGATCATGTCAATGTCTTTGATCGGGACAAACTGCTTTTTATTGTAGAGAACCAAGCCGAACAGGAGAAGCTAGAGACCATTTTGGAGAAATCAAACATGTTAGGCGATGCCTTTTCTCTATTACTGCTCCCGTCAACAACCACCATCGATCAACTCGATGATATCGGTTTTGTCTCCCAAAATGAACATTTGTATGTATATGCAGATCAAGTTGCCATCGTAACGCCCGAGGCCCCATCCCAAACTGAAGATCAGTGGGCTGCCATGGAGCAACTCCGTGAGCATGTTCTAGGCGTGATACCTGAAAGTACACAACAACCCGAAGCCTACCTGATTGATCAAAGCTTGATTCCACTGGCAGAGGGAATCGCAAAGGCTTATCAAGTGAAGCTCGTTTGGCTCCATCCGACCAAATGAATCCTTTCCATGAAAAAAGGGAGTCCCTGATAGCGAACTCCCTTCTCCTTATTACGATGATTTACGATCAAATCGGAACCACGCCACCTGATTGTCCACAAGACCAAAATTGGCGGTGTATTTGCTGCCTTCATACACCACTTCTTGTTCGCCTTTTCCTTTGCCGTACAGCTTCTCTAGCTGCCCAGCACTGTCAAACATCGTGAGTCCTCGATATGTTTTGAATTTTTGTGCGTCCTCACGGGGAACTCCTCCCAGCATAATCGATGTCAATTCACCTTTGTGGACTTTGATCATCATCTGGCTTTGATCAACCAGCAGCATCCCCATTACTGCATCTCCCGCACCCTGCGCCATTTGCTCTACCGTGTAGCTTTGTCTTGTCACCATATCCATAAAATCAGCTTTTGTTGGCTTCAACATATCCATTGCTTCTTTTATGTTCTGCCCGATAAAAATGCCGTTTACTCCGTATTCCTTTGGATTTTCGGGGTCAAATGTAGCAGTTGGTTCCGACTGGGCCGAACATGCCACCAAGACAACTACTGTCAACACCCAAAACGCAGTCATTCGCAAGCATTTCCACATCATTCACCTGAGCCCACCTTTGCTACCGCTCTTTTGGTTATCTTAGCGTATCCGGCAAGCATCGGGCAACTATAGGAAGACGAGCTTTATTCTCGTGTTCCGCTGACTTTGCGGCGCGGTCGATTAGGAGGCAAATTGCTGTCCACTGATTGTTTGAAGCTCTCTAATATTTTGAGGAGTGATGCGAAAAAAGGCGAGCCAAACACCGCAACAATTCCCCACATCCATGTTCCTAACTGCCACGAATCTTTTACATAAGCGGATTCAGCACCCGTTAAAATAAGTGCCGGGTCCAGACCAAGCATGCCAAAAATGACACCAGCAGCCAATACGGAAATAAGCAGATTGAAAAAGCGCTTGTAGTGCATCAATCGAGCAGCATGATACTGATCCTCCCAGCAATTTTCTTTCGCCTCATAGTCTGTCGCCAAAAAGGGAATGACTGATTTAAAAGCTTCCGTAACTCCTGCTGCCGCGCTGGATACCGCTGTGATGTAAATCAAAAAAGAAATAGATGAATCCAACGTAACCATCATGCTTCCCTCCTTTGTACATATGTATGGAGTTGGAGGGACAACTTGCAAATTTTTTTGCAGTTTGTATATTTCCCCTTTGCTGTTTATGCGGTAAGATGTGAAGTGCATGTAAATATGAGGAAGGGCAGGGATTGCTATGCAGGACTTTTCTTTTGTTTGGAATCAGTACGACTTGATTCGCGGAATGTTTTTGGCGAGATTGACGGAAATAACCGAGGAAGAAGCAGATGTGGTTCCAGTTGGCTTTAAAAACAACATTCGCTGGAATATTGGCCATATTCTTCTGACACAAGATTACTTGCTCTTCGGACCAGAAGGAATGAAATGTCCTCCGCATTACGCAGCCATGTTCGCTCCAGGAACCAAACCTGCTGATTGGCAAAAAGAAGCACCTTCCCTCGAAACCTTAGCTGCCGAGCTAAAAGAACAGCATGTGCGTATCAAAGAAGAATTTCACTCCCGCTTGAATGATCCATTGCCAAAACCGTTTGAGCTAGGAGACAAAGGCACTATGCATACTTATGGGGAAATGATGGTCTTCACTCTTTTCCATGAAGGAATGCACATCGGATGTATTTCGTCATTGCGAAAAGCAATCGCGGCTGCTAAATAAGGAAAATCAGACAAAAACGCGGGATCGTTTATCCGCGTTTTTCTTTTGCCTGCCAAATCCTCAAAAATGAAAACCGCTCCAATGAGGAGCGGTCCTTGTCGAGCCCGAATTGCTTATGGGGTTCTACCGGTTATTCTCTTTGGCTCTTCAACCTCCGTCGTAGAGAAAAGTAGCTAAAGGAATCGGTGTATCTCCATACGACTTTCGTCGATTGCTTGATCATGATTATCCACGGATCTTCGCCTCCTGCAAGGCATTTCGCCGTTTACTCACATGAATCAACGGGCTCGACAAAAATAGTATGACCTTTTCGCAGTTTTTCATACATCCTCTTTACAATAAATCTGCGGCCAGCTGTGCGAGCACACTCCGTTCGCCTTTTTCCAACTGAATATGTCCAGCCAGCTTTTGGTCTTTAAATACTTCGACCACGTAGGTTAAACCGTTGTTGCTCTCATCCAGATACGGATGATCAATCTGCTCAGGATCACCCATTAACACAATTTTCGAGCCGTCCCCCACCCTCGTCAGGATCGTCTTCACTTCATGCTTTGTCAAGTTCTGGGCTTCGTCAATGATAATAAATTGTTCAGGGATGGAGCGCCCGCGAATATACGTCAAAGCTTCCACCTGCAAACTTCCCATGCCTGCCAAAATTTTATCCAAATCACCTGGGCGTTTTGTGTTGAATAAATATTCCAAATTATCATAAATCGGTTGCATCCACGGCCGAAGCTTTTCTTCTTTTTCGCCGGGCAAATAACCGATGTCTTTTCCAAGCGGAACGATAGGTCTTGCTACTAACAGTTTTTTGTATTTTTGCTGGTCCTCAATTTGCAGCAGGCCCGCTGCTAATGCCAGCAAGGTTTTTCCTGTACCGGCCTTACCGGTCATGGTTACTAAAGGGATATCATCTCGTAGCAGCAATTCGGTTGCCATCCGTTGCTGCACGTTGCGGGCTCGGATGCCCCAAATCGGATCATCATCTGAGATAAGCATTTCTAACATTTTTCCGTCCGGGTCGACTTTTCCAATCGCTGAAATAGATGGGTTACATTCGTCCTTCAGCACTAAAAATTGATGAGGATAAAAGCGATAGCGCGGAAAACAGGAGGCCAGCTGCAGTTTTCTTGTCGCATAGTAAGTCTTGATGATGTCGGATGCTACCATCATCTTCTGATACCCCGGGTAAATACTGGAGAACTCTCCCACAACTCGATCCGAAAGAAAATCTTCTGCGGAAATATTCAATGCATCAGCCTTGACTCTCATGAGAGCATCCTTACTTACCAAAATGACTGGTCTTGGCTGTGGTTTTCCATTTTCCTCCTCTTGTAAGTTTAGTGCAACCGCCAAAATGCGGTTGTCATTACTCATTTCCGTGAATTGTTTTTGAAGGCGGTGGAAAGAGGAATGATTCAGTTCCACCCGAAACAACCCACCCGTTTCAAGGGTAATGCCAGTGTGCAATTGCCCCAGCTCACGAAAACTGTCAAAGAGCCGAGATACGTACCGAGCATTGCGGCCAATTTCATCCATGTACCGCTTTTTGGAATCGATTTCTTCCAATACGACAGCTGGTATGACGATTTCGTTGTCAGCGAAGGAAAACATCGCCCTTGGATCTTGCAGGAGTACGTTGGTGTCCAGTACGTAGATTTTCTTCAAAATCTCGCCTCCTATTACCCTTCTTATATACCCTATGCAATTTTTGGAGGGATGCTCAAGTGCGGCGACGTGATGTACTACAGTCTATGTTCAGGTAGACAGAGATAGACGACCCAGTGCCAGAATGAAAATGGGCAGCCCAGAACAAAATACTTGTAACCCTGCCCTCCTCATGAAAGGAAGGCAATACTGGGAAAGGGAGAATGCCTGTGAAACGGATCATGATCTACTGCCTCGGTTTTAGCTTGTTGCTTACAGCATGTATGTCAGGCAATAAACCCCCGGCGAATCAGGCTGCACAACAGCCGAAGCATGCCAATCATACTCAGCGCGTTCAGCAAACAGCTCCTGAGCCTGCTTATAATCAATCTTCCCAAGCCACCGCTGATCGCCTCGCCCAACTGGCAACACGTGTGAAAAGGGTACACAGTGCCACTGCTGTGGTATTGGGCAAATATGCGGTAGTCGGTATTACAGTGGACCCGAATCTGGATCGCCCAGAAGTTGGCGTCATAAAGTATACGGTTGCGGAAGCTCTGAAAGAAGACCCCCAAGGAGCGAATGCTGTCGTAACTGCAGACCCTGCTATCGTACAACGGTTACGGGAAATGAGAGATGATATTCGTCGCGGCCATCCTGTTGCCGGAATTACGGAAGAGTTGGCGGACATCGTAGGTCGGATCATTCCCCAGTTGCCGCGCAGTGTGCAGCCTCGCGAAGAAACCCCTTCTCAAGTAAAAGAAAAACGCATGCACAAAGAACCGCAGGGACAAAACAAAATCAACGCAAATCGTACAGGATCACCATAAAAGAAAAGAGGTATCCCCGGATTTAAGCCCGGGAGAATACCTCTTTTTCTTTATGGACTGGTGTTTCAGACGGCAAATGATCCAGTGCTTGCTTCAAATCTGCCACCAAGTCATTGAAATCCTCTAAACCAGCTGACAATCTGATCAAACCATCTGTGATTCCCCTTGCAGCTCTTTCTTCAGCAGGCATCGCTGCATGTGACATCGTAGCTGGATAGGAAAGAATTGTTTCCACTGCCCCGAGACTGACAGCCACAATCGGCAATTTTACGCGATCAAACAACGCTTTTGCTCGCTCGCGGCTCCCTACATCAAAGGAAAGAACAGCCCCATGCCCAGTCGCTTGTTGTGTTTGAATCAGGTGCCCGGGGTGATCCGTCAGTCCCGTATAGTAGACTCGGCTTACTTGTGGATGCGTAGACAACCAGTCAGCCAAGCTCGCGGCTGTCTTCGCGCTCACATCCAGTCGGGCTTTCAATGTTTTCAGCCCACGCATCACGAGCCAGCAGTCCTGCACACCCAAAATCGCTCCCATGCCATTCTGGATAAAGTAGAGCTGCTCCCCTAACGAAGCGTCTCTGGTCACGGCCAGACCTGCCACCACATCGCTATGCCCACCGATAAACTTCGTTGCACTATGAATGACCACATCTGCGCCAAGTTCTAATGGGCGCTGGTAATACGGGGTAAGGAACGTATTATCGACAATGACGAGCACGCCGTGCTCCTTCGCGATTCGAGAAACTGCTGCAATATCTGTCACCTTTAAGGTAGGATTGGAAGGAGTCTCCAGGTAAACCCCTTTTGTTATCGGTGTAATGGCTGCGCGAACGGCTTCAGTATCTGTTGCATCCACGAATGTAACGGAGATGCCCATTCTCGACAAAACTTTGGTCAAAAACCGAAACGTGCCACCGTATACATCCTCCGCCACTACAACATGGTCTCCTGCTGAAAACAGCATGAAAACGCTGGAAATGGCAGCCATGCCAGATGAGAACGCGAAACCTCGTGCGCCTCCCTCCAGAGACGCAATGGCTTCCTCCAAAGCCTGCCTGGTCGGATTGCCAGATCTGGCGTAATCAAAAGTACCTGGCTGATCGATATCAGTCTGATGAAATGTGGAAGCTTGATAAATCGGAACCGACGACGCACCTGTGAACGGGTCAATGCAAGTGGAACCGTGGAGGATCTTGGTTGCAAAATTCATCGTACACTCCCCCCTACGACCAAACTAGCATTCAAGGCCTGAAACAAATCGGCTATGACATCATCTGGATGCTCGATGCCAACCGACAGTCGCAATAATCGATCACAAACACCGACATGCTCTCTGACTTCTTGCGGGATATCCGCGTGAGTCTGCGTCGCCGGATACGTACACAATGACTCGACACCACCCAGGCTTTCGGCAAAGGACACGATTTGCAGATTTTGCAGGAACAATCCCACCTGCTCTGCATCGCGTACGCGGAACGATACCATCCCACTATGCCCGGTCGCTTGATTCACCTGGATCTCATGCCCGGGATGCTCTGGTAGACCTGGATAAAATACCTCCGCTACTGCCGGATGCTCACGCAGTTTTTCCGCTACAATCAACGCGTTGGATTGATGACGCTCCATCCGCAATGCCAATGTCTTCATCCCGCGAATGAGAAGCCAGCAATCCTGCGGTCCAAGTACAGCACCGATTGAATTGTGCAAAAACCGGATTTTTTCCGACAACTCTTCTCCTTTTGTTACGATGAGTCCAGCCAGTACATCGTTATGTCCTGCCAAATACTTGGTTGCACTATGTAAAACGATATCTGCACCAAGCTCTAGTGGGCGTTGACAATAGGGGGTTAAAAATGTGTTGTCTACAATCGTCAGGAGCCCGTGCTGTTTCGCCAATTGCGTTACTGCTCGAATGTCGGTAATCTGCATGAGCGGATTGGTTGGTGTCTCGACGAAGATGGCCTTTGTCTCTGGGCGAATCGCATTTTTGAGTGCATCAATGTCACGCAAATCCACGTACGAAAATGTCAGACCGTAACGAGAGAGCACTTGCTCGAACAATCGATAGGTTCCCCCGTAAAGATCGAGTGAAACGATCAGATGATCCCCCTGGGAAAACAAGCCCATGACGGTGTGAACAGCAGCCATACCAGAGGCGCAAGCGAATCCTGCATCTCCTGATTCCGCTTCAGCGATGGTTTCCTCCAAAATAGTGCGAGTAGGATTAGCTGTGCGCGTATAATCATATCCAGTGCTCTGGCCCAAGGCAGGATGACGATAAGCCGTTGCATAGTAAACAGGAAAACTCACCGCCCCTGTTTTTTCGTCTCTGCCTACTCCCGCCTGAATCAACTTTGTTTCCAATTTCATGTCTGTTTCTCTCCCTCCAATAGTGTACGAGGGCATCAAAAAAGCCCCCTTTCCTCTGAAAGAAGGCTTTGTTTACGTCACCGTAAGCAAATCCTTCTCATCTTTCAGAGTTTGATAACTCTGCAGGAATTAGCACCATTATCTCCCTGTTAAAATACAGGTGATTGGTTGCCGGGCATCATCGGGCCAGTCCCTCCGCCGCTCTGGATAAGAAGATTGCTATTCAATTCGATTGACCCTAATAGTAAAGGATCGGCAGGATTCTTGTCAACAATTTATTTCCACCCGTTAATTTGCATCTTTCAAGGCGGTCATAACTTGATTGTCCAGCTTCGCTGCTGCGTTTTTGTCATACGTTTTTTCATATTGTGGTTCTACGGAAATACGGGAACCGTAAAACATAATATCACGAACAGCCTCAATTTTGATCTCTGCCATGGCCAGCTTGAGCGGAACTCCTTCCAAGCGGTCTGTTTTAACGACAGCACGACCATTAATGGCAAAAGACGAGCCGGCACCGATCAAATGCAGGACAACCTGCGGTTCCTTCGCAATATTAGCCAAAATACGGGAGCGATTATCCACGGCAAAACGAATCGTATCGGCGCTGACAGCATACGTCCAGGACAAGGAGCTGAGCGATGGTGCCCCTGACTCATGGTCTACTGTGCCCAAAGTAACAAAGCGCTCCTTTTGCAAGAGCTTGAATAAATCTTCGGAAAGAGATTGGGAAACAGTTTCAGCCATTTCAAAGCCTCCTAACAAACGTTTTGTACGTTCATTTTACCCTTCGCACAGCTGATAGGCAAACGTTTCCTCTCCACCTTGATTCTGGTTGTCTTTTTCCCTAGACTGGTAGGTAACGATACCGAATAGTGAAAGGGGATGACAGCTTGTCGCCTACAGACCGTCTCATGCAGCAAATTGATCAAGTTCTTGAAGAGCTTCAGGAAGTTCGGAAGGTAAATGAGCGGATGCACAAAATTGCGATGTTCCTGGAAGATATCCGACTAGCAGATGTAATCCAAAATTACACAGCCCCGCGCAAGCTGCTCTGGATCAATTTCCTCGCAGGTCTTGCCCGGGGTCTGGGATTGACGATTGGTACTGCTATCGTTTTGGCTTTCCTCGGCTCCCTCTTGACGCAATTTCTTTCGATCCCCATTCTGGGTGATTACATCAGACAATTGGTGGAGTACGTCGAGACTTACAAGCAGCGGCCTTAATGATAGAGACTAGTCTCTGTCCTCGTCATGATCGTCATCGTCATCATCGTGATCGTCATTCCATTCCTTACCGTGCTTTTTCCAATAACCATACGCGTTGCCGTTGGGATGCTTATCTTTCTGCTTCCCTTTTTCTTTTTTCTTTTTGTCATCATCATCATTTTCATCGTCGTCTGTTGGCTTCACAGGCTCGACAATGACTTTTGTGCTTAATGCAACGTCAGCTTTCTTAACCAGCTTATCGTCTTCATACAGTGCGAATTGAATGGATTTGGCGCTAAAGGAACGATTCTTGTAAGACAAGGTCAAAGAAAACTCACCTTTGTCATTCGGTTCAATCTCTTTTTTCTGACCGTCTGGAGCGATCACAAACAGCTCAGTATCGTCCTTTTTGTTCCAGCCGCTTACTGTCCCTTTCACCTGAATGGACTTGGCGGCAGGATTGTTTACAGCAGTCGCCTTGATGGCATATTCGGTCGCTTGATCCTTATCAGGGGCGTTAACAATTTCTACCTGAACGGATTCGGAATCAACCTTCTTGCCATCCTCATAAACCTCGATCAAGGCTTTTTGATCTTTTGCTGCTTGTACATCCTTTACTGAAACCGTAAAGCTGCTTACGCCATCCCACAGCTTCTTCACGTTTGCGTCTTTTTTCACGCCATTATAGGTGACAGTTACTTTGTCTGCCCCCTGCTTGACAATTCCTTTTACTTTTAGTTCTTTTTTCTTCGCATCCAATACAGTCATGGTATGGATGATCATTTCCTTATCTTCTTCTGCTTTTGGAACGATCTTTACCTTTTCGCTATCGACCAGCTTGCTGCCTGCGTAGGCACTCACGGTTACATACGGTTCATAGGATGCATCCGGAGCTTCAAAGCTGACTGTAAAAGAGTGATCGTTGGTCGGAACGACTTCAATGATGTCAGAATTCGGCTTTTTCACAACAACCTTGGTGACATCCGAAGTCACAATCCCCTTTATGTATACCTTGTTATTTTCAGTCTTGGCATTTACGCTCACGATTTCTTCAGTATTCTCTGTCAGGCGCACTTCCAGCCAGATATCGCTGTAGTACTCGTTGTAGATACGCTCCCACTCTGCTTTGTTTTCTTCCATATACGTTTGGAGCTTCGTATTCAAGTTAATCTCATCTACAATAATGTACAAGTGATCTGCCTGATTCTTCAAGAGCATGTTCAGTGTCGTTGGATCATTTTGGGCAAGTTCCTTAAGATTGTAGCGCGTGACTTGCTTCCCCTCGTCATTCATGACTACCTTTGTGGCACTTGGACTAGCAATCGAGCTTGCATTGGCAAAAATTGGCGTCAAACAGCCAAGAATACCTGCCGCTGTCACCACTGCTAATACGGGCTTGGTCATGTACTTTTTCAATGGTAGTTCCCCCTTCTCGTCTGTCAAAATCCCCCTGTATGCTTGGGGCATGAATATTGACGGGAAATCATTTTCAAAAGTTGCATGATCCAAGAAACCGCGTCTTATTACCTATGAAATGCGCATGATACAAAAAAACTCCACCCAACTTCCGAATCATTTCGGCAAGTGGAGGGGAGTCTTTGTCCCGTTAGTTGCAGTTGTACTTGGGTTCGCTTTCAATCGCGACCAATAAAGCTTCGACTGATTCAGCAGGGTATCGCACTTCCACAGACTGTGAATCAGCGTTCCCAAATAGCACGTACCAGCTACCTTCCTGACGATAACCGATATCGCTCATTTGATGATCCTCTCTCAGCAATTGCAAGAAAAAAGCAGCGGTATCCAAAGCAGAGCGGTCTTCTGGTCGCGCATCGGCAACCACTTGAATTTGGAGCCAATTAAAAAGTGCATCTTCACGCTTCACGTGGTTCTCCTCACTTTCGCCCAGTTTGCTCCGGTTTGATCCGTACCTTTACAATCACGAGTATCGCGATCGCCACCAGCATTGCACTTTTCACAGGAAGCTGCACATCCAAAATAGCGAAAATGAGTGCTCCAACAAATAAAAGGATGTACAAGAGCACGTTTTTCAAAATAGGCATACGGATACGAGTAGCAAAGCCAAGATAATAGACAATAATTAATTCCACAAACAAAATCCAGGCCCGATATTTATCAGCCCATATGCGAAAGCTGTCATATGCTGTGAGCTGATCTGGATTCGTTGGCACATAGGTTGATGCGATTTGTATCCAGTCCATCACTTATCTCTCCTGTCTTCAAGCGGTGAAACTCCTACCGCTTCACATGCCACCTCATAGGCGGAATGAAACGAATAGTCACTCCTTTTTTCTTAGGAAAACGCTATCTTTCTTACTTTATCAGGTGGTGCATTCTGTGTCAAAAAACGGTAGGCCCTTCCATTTGGCTGGCAAGATTTTCGCCGTACATGCTATGATGAGGGTATGTCAGTAGAAAAAGGTGGGAATAAGATGAGCTTGTATGATATTGCCGTCAAAACGATTTCCGGTGAAGAGCAGACATTGGACGCCTTCAAAGGCCATGTCCTGCTAATCGTGAACGTCGCCAGCCAATGCGGCCTTACCCCTCAATACAAAGGGCTACAGGGGCTGTATGAGCGTTATCAAGATAAGGGGCTGGTCGTTCTTGGCTTCCCTTGCAACCAATTCGCTGGGCAAGAGCCAGGAACAGAAGAGGAAATCGCAACGTTCTGCGATCGCAATTACGGCGTGACGTTCCCGCTATTTGCGAAGATCGATGTCAATGGTCCTGGTACCCACCCGTTGTATCAGTACTTAAAGGAACATGCTCCTAGCGAAGAAAATCCAGATATCGAATGGAACTTCGCCAAATTCCTCGTGGATAAAGACGGTCGTGTCGTGAAACGCATCAGTGCTCGTACTCAACCCGAAGAACTCAGCTCAGATATTGAGAGTCTGTTGTAAGGAAAAGCCCAAATAAAAACGCCACTTCATCCCCAAACAGGATCAAGTGGCGTTCTTTTCATTTCAATCTTATGCTTGCGGTTGTGCTTCATAGCGTCTTTGCTTCTCATAGCGCTCACGATCTGATTTGTTCAGATATTTTTTGCGCAGACGAACGGATTGAGGTGTTACTTCGCACAGCTCATCGTCGTTCAGATATTCCAGTGCCTCTTCCAAGGACAACATGCGAGGAGCCTTCATTTTGACAGTCTCATCCTTGGTCGCAGAACGTACGTTGGTCGCATGCTTTTCTTTACATACGTTAACAACAAGATCGTTGTCACGGTTGTGCTCGCCCACGATCATGCCTTCGTATACTTCTGTACCTGGGTGAATGAACATGGTTCCGCGATCTTCTACGGACATCAAGCCATACGTGGTAGCTGTTCCTGTCTCATGGGAAATAAGTACCCCTGCGTGACGTCCTCCTACCGCTCCTGGTACAAGTGGACGATAGCTGTCGAAGGAGTGGTTAAGAATACCGTAACCGCGTGTAATCGTCAAGAACTCTGTACGATATCCGATCAAACCGCGGGATGGAATAATGAATTCCAGGCGAACTTGTCCGAAGCCGTTGTTGATCATGTTAACCATCTCGGCTTTACGTTGACCCAATGTCTCCATAACCGCCCCTGTGTACTCTTCAGGCACATCAATGATCAACAGCTCAGCCGGTTCCATTTTTTGGCCATCGATCATACGAATGATAACCTCAGGCTTGGACACGCCCAGCTCAAAGCCTTCACGACGCATGTTCTCAACCAAGATGGACAAGTGCAATTCACCGCGTCCGGAAACCACATACGCATCTGGCGAATCTGTTTCATCTACACGCAGAGATACATCTGTCTCCAGCTCAGCCATCAGACGATCACGCAGTTTGCGGGAAGTCACGTGCTTACCTTCGCGACCAGCAAACGGGCTGTTATTCACAAGGAATGTCATTTGCAGGGTAGGCTCGTCAATTTTCAGGAGTGGCAATGCCTCTGGATGATCAACGTGGCAAACGGTTTCCCCAACGTTGATATCGTCAATACCAGAAATCGCTACGATATCCCCTGCTCTTGCTGTTTTTTGCTCAACACGCTGCAAACCGGAGAATCCGAACAGCTTTTGAATCCGTGCCTTTTTCACTTCGCCTTCGCGTGTAGTGACAGATACCATTTCATTCAGGTTCATGGTACCGCGATAGATGCGGCCAATCCCAATACGACCCAAAAAGTCGTTGTAATCCAGCATGGTTACTTGCATTTGGAGCGGAGCAGATTCGTCTGCGTCAGGAGCAGGCATATGCTCTACGATGGTGTCAAACAGTGGGCGAAGGTCGCCTTCCAGCTTATCTGGCTCAAGTCCTGCAATCCCTTGCAGACCAGAAGCATATACGATCGGGAATTCCAGTTGGTCTTCCGTCGCATCCAGATCAATGAACAGGTCGTACACTTCGTTGATAACTTCTTGAGGACGTGCATTGTCGCGGTCTACTTTGTTCACGACAACGATAGGGGTAACTTTAGCTTCCAGCGCTTTTTTCAATACAAAGCGCGTTTGTGGCATACAGCCTTCGAAGGCGTCGACGATCAACAGAACGCCATCCACCATGCTCATGATACGCTCAACCTCGCCACCGAAGTCAGCATGGCCTGGTGTATCCAAGATGTTAATCGTGAAATCTTTGTATTTGACAGAAGTGGTTTTCGCCAGGATCGTAATTCCACGCTCGCGCTCCAGGTCGTTGGAGTCCATCATTCTCTCTTCTACCTGTTGGTTCGAGCGGAATGTGCCCGATTGGATCAAAAGTTTGTCAACCAGTGTGGTTTTTCCGTGGTCAACGTGGGCAATAATTGCAATGTTGCGTATGTCAAGACGCTTCATGTGAACCTCCTCTATTATGCATACCTTCCATATTAACAGGTAGTGAAACGCGGCACAATGGGCAGTTTTTTACGGGAGCCACTTCCAGAGTAAGAGACTTCGTTTTCGTCATACTAAGGAAAATGGAGGTGGCATACGTATGAAACGGAGTGGCCCGAAATGTTTGGTTGGCTTGCTTTTGATTGCAACCATGATGACCGGATGCGCAAGCTCGAACAGCCATCCAAAAAATCAAGCGCACACACAAAGTACCACCAATCAGCAGGCCCCGGGTGCCAGGACTAGCCTCGCTCATGATTATCATGCCTACACTGGCGGAATCAATGCCCGCAATTATCACAAAGGCTATACGGTCAATGGTTTCAATCAGGATTTGGCTGAACAGCTCACCTTGGTCGCAGATGAAGTGCCTGGTGTGGAACGTGCTACTGTTCTCGTAAGCGGCACAGATGCAGTCGTCGGAATTCGTGTTCGGAAAAACTTTGGCCCTGAGCAAACGCGCATAATCGAACAGCAAGTCCACTCAGCCGTTCGTTCACGTGTTCCCAACTTCTCGATCCAAGTAGCCTCCGACGCAGCCACATTTGATCGGATTCGTGCCATCCATGCAGATATTTATAAAGAAGCTACGCATCGGACCAATCAAGTTGATGTGAGACCCAACATGAATAGTCAGATCACCAATACATCCACGGAATTTCGTTCTCTGCTCCATGATATTGGCGGCAGAATTCCTACTGTCACTCCATGATGACAAATAGGAATCGAAGCTCCATATAAAAGAGGTGCGGTATCAGCCCGCACCTCTTGAAAACTTTTCCATTTGTTCCTTACTTTGCCGCTTCAACCAGTTTCATTTCTGGCTCAACAACTTGCAGTTCACCCAAACCACGAACTAATTTCTTCGCGTAAGTTTTTTCCGGCTTCAGCACGGATACCAAGTAGTCGATAGCGATTTGCGGATCAACGGTTTCCCCACACGTGTAGCAATCCAGGGCAGCAAAGCCGCGCTCAGGATACGTATGAATGGACAGGTGGCTTTCCGAGAGAAGAACCAGTACGGTAGCACCCTGAGGAGAAAACTGCTTCGCTTGCACACTCAGTACCGTAGCACCGCATGCCTCAGCAGCCTCAATCATTTCCTTTTTCAAAAATTCTGCGTCGTTCAACAAATCAAACTGAACTCCCCATGTGTCAACAGCAACGTGTCTTCCGAAAGTCGAATATTCCATCTTTCGGTTCCCCCTTCCTAACGAGTGTAATGTTAAACATCGCTAGGACCTGCGTCATTCACTAACGGGGGCGGTTTCCGTTGTTATCCACCCTTTAAAGTGAATCCTGGTTCCTAATCCTGTTTCCAACGAAAACAACAATACCATGCATCGGCCTAGTTTGACAATACCCTTTTTCAATAATCTATAAGAACAATACAAATAGGCTGACGGCTGTCTCGACAGAATGCGGAGCCGACGCCTGCTACAAGTGGCCCTCACCTATTATGAAATATGCTAAACTTTTAGAAATGAACCAGAATGGAGAGGATCACAACACATGATTACTATCCGTAATGCCAAAGCAGAAGATTTGCCAACATTAATCGCCATCGAGCACCTTTGCTTCTCACCAGATGAGGCTGCAACACAGGAAGCATTTGAGAAGCGTATTCGATTGATTCCTGACAGTTTTTTTGTAGCGGAAGCGGATGGGATCATTGCGGGTTTGGTCAATGGACCCGTCATCGAATCCACCTTCATTACCGATGATCTGTTTCAAACGATTAAAGAAAATCCGGCAACTGGCGGACATCAAACCATTTTAGGATTAGCGGTTTCTCCCGCTTACCAAAATCGCGGTATTGCCTCCATGCTCCTCGCACACCTGGAAGCCTCCGCAAGAGAGTCCAATCGTGAGACAATCACGCTTACGTGTAAGGAAAATTTGATTGGCTACTATGAAAGTCATGGATACCTCAACAACGGTGTTTCCAGCTCAGATCATGCTGGAGCCATTTGGTACAATATGAGCAAGCCATTACAATTGCGCTAAGTGAAGGGCAAATAGTAAAAGCGGGACCTCTTGTTAGGAGGAAACCCGCTTTTTGTTATTCGCTATGTGATCCAATAAAAAAGGGCGCACCAGGCACCCTTCTTTCACTAAACTTCTAATTCAAATAGACGTCGCGATAACGTTGCTAATCGAACATCAATTGCTGGAAGTTTTTCTGGGGCAGTTCTCTTTGCCCAATTACGCAAATCCAGCCATCGGTCCGTCTCTTGACGTAAGGACTCAATCTCCTGCTCGCTGCCATCCTGCTGGAACAAAGCCTCCAGCTCATTGGCCATGTGCAGAGAGTTATTTTCAAAGATGGACACTTCTTCGTCTCCGGTTAGCTCCTGAATGCTCACAACCGATCCTTGATCGTAGTGATACACCATTGTGAAGCCGTCATAAATCCGGTGGACAATTCCATAGCCTCGGAACGCTTTCATTGCTTTTCTCATAGCATTTGCCAACTGCCGATCTCGAATTAGATACGAGCTGTCGCATGAGTAGCGGCTACCAACCCGACAGAAATTCAATTGAATTTCTCCGGTCTTGTCATTCAAGATTACGTCACGATCGCCATTGTCACACACTTTGACTTGGACTGAAATGTGTTCATTGGTGAAAAGCGAAACGAACTGGTTCAGCTCTTCTTCATTCACCGTGAAATAGGCCTTGGCGTAATTAGTTGCTAAACGCTGTGCCATAAATATCTCCTCAATTCTTTTGGTTTGCATGGGCCGAGTACGACCGAACAGTTATCCAAAACAGAGGAGATACGCTAAGTATCAACAAAAGAACGCTGTAGAACCTGGCCTTGCCCTCCGCATCGAAAATCGATTTGGGTAATGAAGGCGGATCACCTACTTTTTGTTTTTCGCAAAAAAGCCATTTTTGACATCTTTATTATACCTCAGGTGCCCTCAAAAGTCTTGAGCAAAATGACGATGAATTTTAGCAAAAAACAGGAATATCCGCAATCAGAAGCAAGGAAATGAAAAGAACTCTCTGATTCATTCATATGCTTGCTGTTTCATTGAAATTCAGAGCCACTTATATCCCTGCGGTTGAGGTCATCGCTTTTTTGATCGCAGCCTGTTCTTCTTCAGACAAATGGTAGCTCGATGTTCCCTGCTCAAGCGGCTTGGCGTACACGCGAGATTCTTCTCGTCCAAAAATGCTGGTGATCACGACACCGTTCCCAGCGTCATCTGTTACCGCCAGCGAAAAGCTAAGATCACTGCCGACATCCCCGAAGGCATTGTAACGGATAATCGCTACTTTGCCGCATTGTGCTGCCATTCGTTGTGACAGACGATTGATGGCAAACTGCTGATCGTTATGCTGCTTTTTCATTTCCTCTACCTGATCCAGCAGTCTGTGCAAGCCTTCCTCGAGATTGGCTCCTCCCGTCCCTGTCATAATCCGGTTGATCGATTTCCTCAATCGATTGATCCGGACAGACTGCATAATCACGATCCATAACAGGATCAGTGTCAATGCGATGACGGCTAAAAGCAGGATCGCTACATTGGGGATTTGTGATAGGAATGCTTCCAAAACTTTTCTTCCTTTCCGGCGCGTTCGTAAATATGCTGTTAAAAACCTTCTTTATTGTACAACCGTCGAGCCTCCCATTCAAACAAGTCTTTCATAAAAACAACAATTACTACATTAGCGACTTTTCCATCAAAAAAAGCGACACCCTCATTTGTTTGAGATGTCGCTTTTTCATTCCGTATTCGTTTGTGTCAAACTCATCGTCCTTTGGCTATCCTCCAGTCTGCCTACGCTTCCAAAAGCAACATTTCCCGACGAAGCTGCTTTAATCGCTCCGTGGACTGCTTCATTTGACTTTGGTCTTTGGCTTGCATCGCGTCATACAACGTCGCCAGTTCATAATCCAACTCCAGACGCAGCACCGGGATGCGTTCTTCCGAGTCACGTCGTTTCATCGCGGCAATTACCTGATCCATCGTTACATTGCAAAATTTTTCATAGATCACTTTTTTCTCAGCTCCTTTTAATTCCACTATTCTGATAACTTCTCCGTACTGGATTTGCTTCAGCAAGACGCACTCTTCAAAAGTGACCTTGATCATGGCATGCCCTTTCGCCCGCTCTACGAAGTGGTACAGTACCAGTGCCACCCGAGAATCATTGACAGGAATGCCTGCAATGTGCAGCTTATAGGACCCGTTTAAACGCTGCATTTTCCAGTCGGATCGGCCATCTGTGGTGTTCACGAGGAGGTGAAACTGCTCGGGAGATTCTTTCCACGTGACGCTCACCCCTGCTTCCACCAGGGCCTGCACCATCGCGTGCAATGTTTTGCGGTCAAACCAAACTGCCAAATGAAAATACTCCAACTCCATGCCGAGATTCATCTTCTACAGGCCCCTCCCGTTGACAGAATACTCAGATATCGTTTTTTGCCGTAAGGGAGTGAGTGGTATATCATATTATTCAGACTTTAGTTTTGCTATTCATAAACTCGGCATGTATTTTTTTCCTGGATGGTATGATATCATATGGAGGATTCCAAGCTCCCTTGACGGGGACGATCGCCCTTTTCTTTCCAGTGGGGTTCGATGATGCTTAAAAGAGGTGTTTGTTACATGCCAACGTTTCCAGGTTTTCGTCAAGAAGATTTTGATGTTTTTGCCATCGATGGACTGGATGCCCGAATGGACGCAATCAAAACCAATATCCGTCCCAAATTCGAAGTACTCAGCCAACACTTTGCGCCCTTTCTCTCCGTAGCAACCGGGGATGAAATGTTTACGCACATAGCAAAACATGCACGCCGTACGGTGAACCCACCAGCTGATACGTGGGTTGCCTGGGCTAATGATAAACGCGGTTACAAAAAACATCCGCACTTTCAAATTGGCTTGTGGGGAACACATTTGTTCGTTTGGTACGCGGTAATTTACGAGTCTCCTTCCAAAGAGATCATCAGCCATGCGTTTAACAAGCATCTGGATGAGGTCATTGCGATGGTTCCGGAGCACTTTCACTGGTCCCCAGATCATATGCAACCAGCAAGTACGTCTCAAAAAGAATTGGGCACCGCTGGCGTGAAAAAGTTGGTGGACAGGCTTGCACAGGTAAAAAAAGCGGAGTTGCTCTGCGGAATTACCATTGACCGTCATGATCCAATTCTGGCAGACGGAGAAGCATTGGTGAGTCGTCTCGAAGAAACATTTGGCGTGTTGAGTAAGCTCTATACATTAGGAAATTCTCGTGGATAGACCGCCTCCCGCTTTCTTTATTTAAGTTATATGCAAAAGAACAGGTCCGCTTTCATTTGAAAAACGCAGGCCTGTTCTTTTGTTTTAGGAAAAAGACCGCAGTCGATCCAACGACTTGCTCACATCGCCAAACATGCGGTCAAACAATTGTTGGACACTTGGTACATCGTCAATCAATCCGATAACCTGACCAGCCCAACCAAAGCCGCGCTGGCTGTCGCCCTCATAAATAAAGGTGCAGTTGTTCTCTCCACTGATGAAGCTCTTTAACTGCTCGTAGCCTGCCCCTTCTTTCTCCATTTGTAGAATATGATCAGAGCCTGGTGTGCGAACGACCCTCGCAGGTGCCCCCAATGTGCGCTTGATAACAGCGGTATCGTGCTCCGTCCCAGCAACCAACGCCTCTTTATAGGCCGAATGGGCATGGACACACTCTTGCGTCGCAATAAATCGCGTTCCCATCTCCACACCTTCTGCACCGAGTGCAAGCGCTGCCAAAATTCCCCGACCATCACCGATGCCACCGCTAGCCAATACCGGAATTTTCACGGAATCCACCACACGCGGAATCAAAACAAACGTCCCGATATCATCTCGTCCCAGGTGCCCCCCACCTTCTTGACCAACAGCCATCACTGCATCCGCACCAATCGATTCTGCTTTTTGTGCTTGGCGGGCAGACGCAACCAAGACGAGCTTTTTGATGGGATGACCATCGAGTCTTCGCAGCAGCGGCTCTGGATTGCCTCCTGTCACCGAAACAGCCGCCACTCCTTCTTCAATCGCCACATCCAGCATTTCTTCATACGGCCGTCCGTGTTGACCAATTGCATAATTCACACCAAATGGTTTATCCGTCATTGTACGAACCTTGCGAATCTCCTCCCGCAGTGCACCCGCCGATGGCAAGGACATAGCCGTAATTTGACCGAGTCCCCCCGCATTTGACACAGCCGCAGCCAAGTCTGCGTAAGCCAAATATGCCAAGCCACCTTGAACTACTGGATATGTTATTTGAAGTAGCTCCGTTACTCTCGTTTTCATCCTTTTATCACCCCGTGTAAATGTCCTTCTCGGCTTACAGGCCAAACTCCTGCCGCCACACGTAAACCTGAATAAAAATTCGCTTGCTTTCCCCCCCTATTTTGCTATACTCAATTTGTTTGTTTTTCCCCTTATTATTCTTGATTAGTAAAGTGAGGCGATCGTAGTGAGACAAATGAAAACTCCTTTGTTCAGCGGGTTGTTGGAGCACGCCAACCGGAACCCGATTCAATTTCACATTCCGGGCCATAAGAAGGGTATGGGTATGCATCCGGCATTTCGCGAGTTCATCGGGGACAACGCTCTTTCGATAGACCTCATCAACATTGCGCCATTGGATGACTTGCATCACCCGAAGGCAATGATTAAAGAAGCACAAGATTTGGCAGCCGAGGCATTCGGCGCTGACCATACATTCTTTTCCGTGCAAGGTACAAGCGGTGCCATCATGGCGATGATTATGGCGACCTGCAGTCCTGGCGACAAAATTATCGTACCGCGTAACGTACACAAATCGATTATGTCGGCGATTATTTTCGCAGGAGCAGTCCCAATCTTTATTCACCCTGCCATGGACGAGCGTCTGGGTATTTCTCACGGGATCACAGTGAAGGCCGTGCAAAAAGCACTGGAAGCCCATCCTGATGCTGCTGCCTTGTTGGTGATTAACCCGACGTACTTCGGTATTGCAGGTGACCTGCGTGAAATCGTGCGGGCTGCCCATAACTATGAAATTCCTGTATTGGTCGACGAAGCTCATGGTGTGCATATTCATTTCCACGAGGAACTGCCAATTTCGGCCATGCAAGCTGGTGCCGACATGGCAGCGACCAGCGTACACAAGCTGGGTGGCTCTTTGACTCAAACGTCGATCTTGAATGTACGGGAAGGGCTCGTCGATGTCGATCGGGTGAAAACAGTCATGAGTATGCTCACGACGACCTCGACTTCTTACATCTTCCTCGCGTCGTTGGATATGGCCCGTCAGCATTTGGCCCTCAATGGAAAAATGCTCGCTGATCAAGCGATGGAACTGGCAGCAAAAGCCCGGGATATGATTAACGAAATCCCGCGCATCTACTGCGTTGGCAAGGAGATTCTTGGAAAGCCTGCGACTTTTGCAATGGACCCAACCAAGCTCCTCATCCACGTACGCGATCTCGGAATCACTGGATGGGAAGTCGAGAACTGGCTGCGTGACAAGTACAACATTGAGGTAGAGATGAGCGATCTGTACAACATCCTCTGCTTCGTTACTGCCGGAGATACGGAAGAATCCATCCGTGCGCTGGTAAATGGCTTGCGTGATTTGTCCGTTGAATTTTCGCACGTACAAGCAGAAGACAAGCCGACGATCTCACTGCCGAATATCCCTATGCTGTCCACCACCCCACGCGAAGCTTTCTATGCAGAAACAGAGACAATTCCGTTGGCAGAAGCAGCAGGTCGAGTCATCACCGAGTTTATCATGGTGTATCCTCCAGGCATCCCGATCTTCCTTCCCGGGGAAGTAATCACCGAGGAAAATATCGCGTACATTCAGGAAAACATTCGGGTCGGATTACCCGTACAAGGTCCTGAAGATGAGACACTGAAAACGATCAAAGTCGTAAAAAGACAAACCGCCATTTCTGGCTAAGCGATCCGAAACGAAACATAGCTGCCCTCTTTCTCGAGAGAGCAGCTTTTTTATTTTTTATGCAAACATTTTGAGATAAGATGGAAATGGGAAAAATCAGGAAAGTAGGCGATCCTGCCATGCCAGACTGGTCGTATCAAACGTTGTTTCGGCCACTTCTCTTTCTCATGCCACCCGAACGAGCCCGGTCGATTACCTTGCAGTCAATTGGTACATTGGCCAAAATTCCGGGTGGTCCGTTCATCATTGAATGGATGGGACATATGGAGCCTCCCTCACATCTCTCCAGAACAATTGGCCCAGTCACGTTCCCTACTCCAGTCGGGTTGGGTGCCGGGTTGGACCCGGAATGCATTGCCATTCAAGCGCTGTCCAAATTCGGTTTCGGATTTCTCGAGCTGGGACCTGTGTCCAAAGAACCGATTGATTCCCGCGGCACCATTCAACGTGACATTGCCGCAATGAATATCCACTACCCCTGTCTTTTGGTAAATAATGGGATACACACCCTTCAGAGGCGCTTGGAGGGGGCTTCTGGCATTAAAATTCCGATCGGAGTCAGATTGGCCTGCCAACCAAAAGTCGGCCTGAGAGAAGCCACGGAAGAGCTTCAGGAGCTGATCGACAAATTGGAGCGTTTTTGTTCGTTTTTCACGATTGACACGCGGGCGAATATAGGACAGCCAGAATGGAGCCACACAGCGTGGAAGGAGCATTTTTCCTGTTTGCGTAACCAAACGGATCTCCCCCTCTTGCTAGCGATCCCTCCGAGCCTTGCTGAACCGGAAGCGCTCCCGATTCTTACCTCGGCAAAAGAAGCAGGACTCAACGGTCTAGTTGTCGCTGGAGGCATCATTCAGGAAGATTCACCATGTGCGAACAACACTGTTTATACCACGGGGAGGAGTTCACACGAGCAAGCCGTCAAATTTGTCTCCTGGGCACGGGAACAGTGGTCAGATGCCCTTATCATTGGATCAGGCGGAATTCTGGAACCACAAGATGCTCTGACCTTTCTTGCAGCGGGTGCCGATTTTGTGCAGTTGCATAGCGGCTTGGTCTATTCTGGACCCGGCTTGCCAAAACGAATTAACGAAGCCATCTTGCAAACACAACCAGAAGCTGATCCTCCTCAAGAAAAGCGACCTGCTTTTTTATTTCCTTCATGGGTATGGGGGATCTTGTTGGGCGTGGGCATGATGATCGGTGGGGCACTTGCTTGGCTGGTCGCCGCAACAACTGTCGTTCTCCCCTACGACGTACGCTTTCTTGGGATGTCAGCCGACCAGCTCACGCTCTTAAATCCGCAAATTCTCTCTTTCATGTCCCATGATCGGATTAGTCTGGCAGGAACGATGATATCCATAGGAATTTTGTATAGCCAACTAGCTTACCATGGCCTGCGCAAAGATATTCACTGGACGCGGACCATCTTGCTCGTCTCCGGCTCCGTTGGGTTTTCCAGCTTCTTTTTATTTATTGGATACGGGTACTTTGATTACGTGCACGCGATTTTAGCGCTCATGTTGTTTCCCTTGTTTTTGCTCGCATTACGAACTCCAGCAACCGTTCATTTGACGCGCCTACCGCCACAGCTTCACAACGATCAGGATTGGCGAATGGCTCTATGGGGACAATTGCTGTTTGTCATCATCGGATTTGGTTTGACAGGGGCTGGTATCATCATTTCGATCATCGGCGTCACGGGTGTCTTCGTTTCTTCCGACCTCGTCTTTCTCTGCGTGTCTGCCGATACCTTGCAGTCTTACAATGAGCGATTAATTCCGGTTATCGCTCATGACCGTGCTGGCTTTGGCGGGGCATTAGTTTCGAATGGCTTGGCTGTCTTGCTGATTAGCCTTTGGGGTATCAGGCGAGGAGAAGCGTGGATTTGGTGGACATTGTTTTTAGCAGGCATTCCGGGCTTCGTTTCTGGCATTGGCATACATTTTACTGTTGGCTATGTTGATTTTATTCATCTCTTGCCCGCTTATGTTGCCGTTATTTTATTTCTCGTAGCACTCGTACTTTTGAAGCCGTATTTATGCCGGACATAAATGAAAACAGACGAAAGAAATTCTTTCGTCTGTTTTTCTCTCATGGAGCCTGACTCGATTTATTCAGAATCAGTCCTCGTCTTCCTCATCATCTTCGTCGTCATCATCGTCACCCGGAGCGAACGCCAATGTGTAGACGTAAGGAGCTTTGTCGCGATCATCTATCCAGACAATGCGATTTCCACCCATGCGCGGGCTTTCCATTTCCGCATCATCATCCCACTCGATATCGCTAAATGCCCCCTCTTCGAAATCATACAGCTCAAAGTAGAACTGCTTGCCTTTTCCGGACAGACGATTGTCTTCGAATAAAATCATATTTCGTGAAGCCTGTGGATTTTTTTGGTCACCTTCCGTATAACGTAGCAGCGGATTGACTTTTTGGCGGTCGATGTTGTAATAATACAAATCCCAACCTGTTTTGGAATTGCCAGTATCTTCGCTCCAAACTACGAAATCATCGCCAATCTCTGCTTTCTCCACTTTTACGTTTTTACGAATTTCTCTTTCTCTATCTCCCTCGATATCGTAGAGAACGATCGTTGCATTCTTTTTGCCTTCTTGGACTACCCAGGTTGCATAGTCCTGATAAATATCAACGCTTAACGGTTCATCTTTCAGCCTTGATACCTCAGTATGCTTTCCAGTGGACAGATTTGTGATGATCACTTCCGCTCTGCGATCGACATTGACCCACAATAGATGTTCTCCGTCGACTTCATAAAACTTTTCACTCGGCTTCTGGTCATCATCTTCGTTTGTGATCTGGGTTTGGACGCCTTTACGAATATCGTAGGAGAAGAGTGCGTCTTCCCGCTGATCATACCAAACAACATAACGAGAACTTACGACAGGACGAGCTGCATCGTGATCTGAACTACTGATGGCTTTGCTCGTTCCTTTTACCATATCGTAAAGAACAATAGCATTGTTATTCTTAGACTTTGATACATATGCGACATAACGATCGTGACCAGCTGGATCAATAGGATCACCACCTACATTACCCAGCGGAACTTGCTCTTTTTCGTCCAGATCATACAGGTGAAGCTGGAGCTTTTTATTACTGTCCTTTTTCGCATACAAAACGTAGTCGCCAAAAATTCTCGGCCCTACATTTCCATAAAGGTTGGAGTCAATCTTCTTTTTGGACGATTTATCAACGGTACGATAGATCAGATCATTACCATCAGCATACACATAATCGTCTTTGTACGTATGTACAAATTCTTTGTCGTTCGAACCGTTCGTCAATTCTTTGTTTCTGCCATTGCTGATGGTATGCACGTAAATTTGATTATAGGAGCGATTCTCATACAAAATTTTATTCGTGGAAAGAGTAGGACGCCCTTGATCACCTTTTTGGACGACAGCCGCCTTTTCTTCTTTGGCTTTGATATCGTAATAGTAAATATCGCTGTTGCCATCACGTTCATCTTCCCATGCGACATAAGCGTCGCTTACAACCGGGTTGCTTGCTTTTCCACTCGCAGATACGACCTCTGTATCGCCTGTAGAAATTTTGTACAGATAAACATCCCCGTTATCTGTCCAGACAACGTTTTTATCCCCGATCTCCACACCATCGACAGATGCTGACCCGTCTGACAAACGGGTTTCTTTTTCCTTCGCGATGTCATACAAGTAGACTTCAGAACCTCCGTCACGGGAGTCGATCCACACGACATAATCACCATCGACTTTTGGATTCGTCTTTTCAGATTCCTTGTCGCCAATTTGTGTTTGCGTACCTTTATCGAGATTGTAGAGGGTTACAGTTTCTTCCCCTTCAACCATCCACACGGCATATTTTTTGGAAATGTCGTAACCGGCTCCGGAAATTTCAGGCTTGCTTGCGTCGATTTTTTCTTCATCACCAATACTGTAGGCAAGCGCCGGTGTCCCGCTCCACAGAGATGTGACCAAAAGTGCAGCGGCCAGCATTCCCTGCATCGGTTTTCGCTTCATGAAACAATTCCTCCTTTTACAACGATTTTCACACTTCTCCATTATCCTCCATACGGAAAAGGTTGTCAAAAAAAACAGGCCTCAACATGGGCCCGTTGACTATTTTTTATTCTTTTTCCTGTCTTTCCCCAGGTCGGCAGTCACAGTTGCACACCGCATAAAGTGTTTTCACTGAATTACATTCAAAATGCTCGATGATGGTTCCGCAAGTCTGACATACGATAGTTCCCATCTATGTCCCCTCCGCATTCAATTGATTCACATATTTCCACAAATGTTATGTTACATTCATCTTAATATGCTACGTCATTCGGAGTCAAGATGCATTTGTTGATAATTAGTATGTCACATTAATTCGATATATTGTCATTCAACCAGCTCACGATTTTTTGCAAGACTTCTTCCTTTTCAGGCTCATTCAAAATTTCGTGTCGCAAGCCCGCGAATCGTTCAAACGTCTGTCTGTCTGAAAGACCCGCTGTAAACTGTTCCACTGCATCCGCATCTACCAATGAATCAGCACCAGCTTGCAAAACAAGGACAGGATGCTTGATTTGACTTCTTTCCGCCCACGCCTTTTCCATAGAGCGATTCAATTCCGTGAACCATCTGACACTTACCTTGGAATAATTGAGCGGATCGTTCTGATAAGCAGCCTGAACCGCTTCGTCACGGGATACCATGTCGGGAGTGATTCCATTCGGCATGACAAGTGTTGGCCAGACCCGATCGAGAAACTGCGCCAATTTCTCCTTCCACGCCGGAACAGTCAGTTTGAGCTTCAAGCATGGAGAGGTGAGAATTAACCCTGCCAACTCTTTGCTCCGCTCATCCGTCTGAATAAAGCGAGTCGCAATGAGACCACCCAGACTATGCCCCATTAAACATACAGGCTTCTCTCCTGACGCATCGGCAAGAGCGGTACTCGTCCACTCACGTACACGGGACAAATAGTCTTCGAATGATTGAATATGCCCCCGTCTCCCAGGAGAGCGCCCCCATCCCGGCAAATCTTCCGCATATACATCCCAACCTGCCTGATTAAAATAAGCCGCTACATGCCCATAACGCCCATGATGCTCTCCCGTTCCATGGACGAGAACAATCGCTCCCTGAGAATCTTTGGCCGACCATTTATGTACACCCATTCTCCCTGTTCCTCCTACTGCTTGATTTCTTTCGATTATACTAAAAACGGAAGGCCGTATTTTACGAAAAAAACTAAAACGAGCAGAAGATAAACTTCTGCTCGTTACCTAATACTGATTTTCTTCAAATGGAATGGATGGTAAATGTTCCTGGAAAAACTCAGCAAGCGCGACGGCCTCGTTCTCTGAATCCAGCCTGAAAATTTTTTGCAGGTATCCTGGATTCACCGCATCTTCAGAACTGAGAAGAGTCGATTGCCCTGTCTGCATACAGATCACCAACGGCTTCCCATAAAACTTGTGTGTAAATACCATGCCAAAGTCGTATCGTGTTCCCTCTGAAATAAAACCGAGAAAACGTACATTAGCATTCTCCGAAACGTCGTATAAGTGGTCGTAGTGCTCCATCAGCAATCCCTCCTCAACAGTATTTTGGCCTCCGAATTTCGTGAAATATTCGGATTATTCACTAGTATAAGCGAAAAATCACGTTTTTGCCACCCAAACAGCATCATTTACCAGACGCGTTGGGTTAATGACCCTGTCTTCCCCTTCTTGAATCCATCTTACTTTTTCGGCACCATGCAACGATTGCGCGACAAAGGAAAGGCATTCAAAGAACAGTTCAACTACTGCTGTACTGTATCGTTCCTCCATTTTCTCCAATGCATACGTCAATCTAAAAATATCTGGTACACTTCTTCGACTGGCTTCCAATACTTCTTTTCCTTTTTCAGTCGGGTATACGTGAACCACCCGCCCATCCAACTCCGACTTTTCGATGGTCACCATGCCTTTCTCCATTAATTTCTTGATATGAATGACAATCGAAGAGGGATGCCAGAAGGTCCAATCTGCAATTTGTGTGACGCGTACACCTTCATAACAGTAGATGATCCAGAGAATGTTTAACTGTACGGAAGAATCCAATTCGGCTTCCTTCGCTGCCCGCTCCCAGTCTTCTTTGTTCACCACATCGATGGCGCGCATGGTGTTTAAAGCTTCGAATACATGTCTAATTGAGGCCTCCTGCATGCGTATATTCCTCCATGATCCTTTATCGTTCATCTAACGGCATATAAATATGATATATATTTTACACTTTTCAGAAAAAACACGCAATTGTTTTTGGTCGCCAACTGCCTCATTGCCAAAGAGTGGAAGACAATGCTACACTAAACGCACAGAATACCGGTACTAGGAGTGAGTGCAGTCGTGAAACTTCAATCGGCCTACATCTATTTCGTTGATGGTTCTACCGCAGCATCTGCAAGTATTGACGACGTGAAAGCCAAGTTTACGCGATACGTTGACATGACAACAAAAACAGGAAAGCAGTTGGGCTGGACCTATGCTGACGCCGCTTTCCCCTACACCCTAGAAGAACGCCCGGAAGGAAAGGAATCATGGTTCCTTCTCAAAGGAAAAGACCCTAATATGTACAAAGCCATCGTTGTTGGAGTCGGGAGCAAAAATGAAAACGGTTCCGAAAAGCACTACATACAAGTGTCCCTCCCTGAATCTGCGACGCATGGCGATAAAAACAAGGCAAATGAGTACTGTCGATACTTGGCACGTGATTATAAAGCAGAGCTCCACCTCTTCAACAAGCGCATTCAATATTTCCAACCTCGAAAGCCATAAAGAAAAATGGAAAAACAGTCGAGAAATTTCGACTGTTTTTCATGTTCAGGCCTATTCCCTCTGACCTCTTTTTTTCATACGAATAACAAAGAGAGGAAAGAGGTGAGCTTATGGATGCGCAAGCCTTTATTCAGTTGGTTGCTGACCATGCCAGGAAGACTTATTTGAACGATCGTCTCTTCCCCTCCATTATCATAGCGCAAGCCATACTCGAATCTGGTTGGGGTGAAAAAGTACCTGTTGACCCTGCCACTGGAACATCCTCGTACAACCTCTTTGGAATAAAGGGAGTGGGACCTGCAGGCTCTGTCACCATCGAAAGCAAAGAGGTGGAAAACGGAAAGACCGTTATACGTACTTCCCAGTTCCGCGCTTATGAAAATTACCAGCAATCCATGGAAGACCATGCCCAATTTTTACGTAAGCCCGCTTATAAAAACGTGCTGGCAGCCACAACTCCCGCACAAGCCGCGCAAGCCTTAGAAGAAGCCGGCTACGCTACTGATCCTGCGTATGCTGAAAAACTGACGCGCCTCATTCAGACGTACAACTTGACCCAGTACGATCAATTCGTTCCAGAAGATCCACAATCGTTACCTCCCTGGAAACTGGATCTGGGCAATCGTGCGCTACAGGAGGGCTTGCTGACATCCCCTGAATGGCTAGATAAGTTAGATGAACCAATGCCAGTATGGGCTGTTTTAGCGGTTGCCCTGCGACTGCTGGACAAACAGCGAGAGAAGCCGTGAGTCCATAAATAACAATCAAAAGCCCCATTTCCACTAGCAAATATCGTGGGTAATGGGGCTGTTCCGTATAAAAATGCAGTTGCCTCAGTCGTAACGTTGCTCGAGCACGTTGATCAAATCATTTGAGACCTGGACAGCGAATAAAACCTTCCGTCCACCATCCGAATTCCCAGATCGACGCAATATTCCAATCCTTGCGTCACTCCGTACAAAATCCATTCGGAAGAACGGTGGTTGATATCAAAATCAGTGTAAAGGTCAGTGCCATCATTTCGGATCTCTTTGCGGTACGTCACATCAAAAAGGCGTAGGACAAAAGGCAGTTCAGCAAACGGAATAGCAAACTTTCGCTCTATTTCTTGCTCGAACTCCTTCGTCATGCTCCACTCTGCCTGAATGGATTGTTCATCTTTCCAGGCAATGCGTATACTCGGGCCTTCTACATCTGTGGACGATCGCGGGGGATTTGTCTCCATTCGCTCCCATCGTTCCTTTCTTTCATGTACTTGCTATCACCAAGTATATTGGCTTTTCCGTATATTATAGCACGGGGACATGCAAAGTGGAAACGCATCCAAGCCATAATTTTTAGCGGCCAACTGTAAATGTATTTTCTCCGACGGTTACATAAGAAGTGAATTTCTCGGATTTCATTTGAACTTGTACTTTATAAGTGCCGTATGCTTCGAGTTTCGTAGATACAAAAGGCTCTGAAAAATAGAAGCTGTTTGCATTTTGCGTGGAGTATTTCCATTCTTTCCCTTTGGACACTTCTTTGCCGTCCGGTCCGACCAACACAAGTTGCATGCGCAGGTCTTTGGCTACAGGCGCGTCATCAACCTCTACGAATACGTTAAACGTACGAGGCACATTTTTGTCGCTGTATCCTTTGACAGGGTTGCTGAAAACAACATTTTTATTGCGGGTCTGCTGAATCCCTTCGACCACAATAATATTTACGTTTGGCTTAATCACTTGCAATTTGCCAGATTGCTGATCGTAATCGGCGAAACCACCGAGCTTGTTCACTATTGATTCAACCGATTCGGCCTTGGATGCTGGCATTTCACTCGCAACGGTTTCTGCGCCGAAGAATACGCGCATCGCACCCTCTCCAAGCGCAGTAGTGCTCCCCACCCCTGCTGCTACAGTCAACGCCAACAAGGCCGACAACCATGCTTTTTTCATGTCAATAATCCTCCTGTATGTGTGCGCGGCAGCGCTTGTTTTTCCGGAATTTCTTCTCCCTAGTTTATACGTTTGGAAAAGGAAATAGTTGTGCTGCCCTGATAAGTTTTTTCAACAATATCCACATTATCCACAAGCACAAAAACCTTAGGAAGAAAGACTTATACACAGAGATGTTAGTAACTACTTCTTACCCTTGACCAGAATACGGGCGGGAAGGACACAGAAAAAAGAGCGGCTATCCAGCCACTCTTTTTTTGTTCCTGACACCTGCTACTCCTGTTGCGAAAGCCATGTAAAATACCGGGAGACCAGTCGAACAGCAACCTCGATCGCGTCTTCGTTCGGCTCAATTTTGGAATGGTGCAAGCCGTACGGCGTTTGCACACCCAGCCAGAACAAAAAGCCGGGGATTTCTTTCAAAAAGTAACCGAAGTCTTCTCCGGTCATGGCTTCCTTGCAGGTAATGAGAGTTACCTCTGCACATTGTTCCTGTACCCATTGCATGAAGTCTGTCGTTAGCTGCTCCTCGTTGTAAACCTGGCAGTAGCCAACACCGTAATCAATCGTTGCCTGGCAATCAAAGCCTATTTCCACTCCCTTTACGAGAGATTCAATGCGGCTTTTGACGAGTGCCATCGATTCCATCGAAAAGGTTCGGATGGTCCCTTCTAGCCTGGACTTCTCCGCGATGATGTTCTGCTTCGTCCCGCTCTCCAGCTTGCCAATCGTTATGACGGCCGAATCCAATGGATCGATATTGCGCGAAATAATCGATTGAAGCTGAGTCACAAGATGGCTTCCTGCAACCACCATGTCATTCGCCTTGTGGGGGAAGGCTGCATGCCCCCCTTTGCCAACCAAATCAATGTACAACTCAGAAGTATTGGCAAACAAAATTCCTGGCTTCGTCGCAATATGACCAACTGGATATTCCGGCGCGATATGCAGGGCAAAAATGCAGTCCGGTCGCCAGTCTGCAAACTCTTCACTTTCCATCATCGGTTCAGCACCGCCAGGGCCTTCTTCTGCCGGCTGAAAGAGAAACAACAAATCATCTGCAATCGGATGCTCGGTAAAATGCGTCAGGAGGCCAAGAGCAATTGCCATATGCATGTCATGCCCGCAAGCATGCATGTATCCTTCATGAAGCGATCGAAACGGATAGGACGTTTCCTCTACGATCGGCAGGCCATCCATATCCGTCCGCCAGGCAATTAATCGTTTTGGCTCTGTTCCTGCCAGCTTGACCAAAATGCCTGTCCGCCACGTTTTGATCTCGATTCGCTCCTGAGGCAGCTTTTTCAAATAATCGAGCAAGTATTGTTGCGTCTTCACTTCAGCGAAGCCTGGCTCCGGTATTTGGTGCAGGTCTCGGCGAATTTGTGTAAACAAGGAAGTCGTCATGGTCTACGCCTCCTTTTTCGTACTTGTTCTTGCTGTTAATTGCTCCTCAAACACGGCAAGGAAACGGTCCACATCGGCTTTGGTCAACGTCAGTGGCGGAAGCAGACGAACAATCGTTTTCTGCGTCACGTCAACGAGAATTCCTTCGTCAAGCAATGCTTGCTGCAAGTGGCTTACCTCTTCCGGGGTGGAAGAGAGCGGAATTCCAACCATCAAGCCTTTTCCGCGCAGGGATTGCAGCTGATCCGGAAGGCGCGTTCGCAACGCTTCCAAGCCCGACCACAGGTACGCAATCACTTCTTCTACGTGAGCGATGAAGGCTGGATCAAGCAATTCGTCCAACACGACATTCCCCAGGGCAGCAGACAGTGGCGATGGTGCGAATGTCGTTCCGTGATCCCCTGGTTTGAACTGATTCATCAGCTTTGGACCAGCGATGACACCGCCGAGGGGAAGCCCTCCTCCTATACCTTTGGCAAAAAGGATAAGGTCTGGCGTTACGCCTGCATGCTCATAAGCAAAGAGCTTTCCTGTTCTGCCCATTCCTGTCTGGATCTCGTCCATGACAAAGAGCATACCTTCTTGCTCACAGATCGCAGCTACCTCTCGCAAGAACGCTTCAGATAACGGTACGACACCGCCAGAACCCAATACTGGCTCCATGAGGACCGCAGCGGGTCTTGCTTCCTGGCAAATCGCTCGCAATCCTGCCGTGTCCTCCACATCCAATTCATAAACAGGAAAAGCTGGCTGAGGAAAGTCTTGATAGACGTGAGCCTGCCTCGTCAGACGCACTGCTCCGAGTGTTCGCCCATGAAAGCTGTTGCGCAAGACAACGATGCCTTCACGACCAGCTCCCTCATTTTTTGTCCATTTGTGAATCAGCTTGATGGCAGACTCTGTGGCCTCTGCACCAGAGTTGGTGAAAAACACCTTACCGCTGATGCTGTTCGCAACCAAACGCTCGGCTAAACGAATAGCCGGCTTGTTTAAAAATACATTGGAAATATGCAAGAAGCGCTCTCCCTGCTCACGCAGAGCCTGTACAATGCGCGGATGAGAATGCCCCAAAACGTTTACCGCGAGTCCGGTAAACAAGTCGAGATAACTCTTCCCGTTCGTATCGTACAAGTAATTTCCTTCGCCTTTGTCTATGGCAATCGGAAGTCTTTTGTAAGAGGAGACGATATATTGTTCATCGAGCGAACGCCAGTCCATGTGCACTCTCTCCCTTACAGCTGACGTAGCTCCTGCTTGATCTCTGTCTTGGAACGAGTTTTTTCATCGATTTGCTTGATCACACGTGCAGGCGTTCCCGCAACTACTACGTATGGAGGTACATCTTCAATGACGACAGCGCCCGCTGCAACGACAGCACCTTTTCCTACGCGTACACCTTCCAGAATGACTGCATTTGCTCCGATGACAACATCATCTTCGACAACAACTGGCTGTGCAGACGGCGGCTCGATAACGCCCGCGATAACCGATCCCGCACCGATGTGGCAGTTTTTCCCGATAGTTCCACGTCCACCTACTACAACATTCATGTCGATCATTGTACCTTCACCGATAACTGCACCGATGTTAATGGAAGCACCCATCATAATGACCGCGTTGTTACCAATTGTCACTTGGTCACGGATAATTGCGCCTGGCTCAATACGCGCTTGAATCCCTTTTGTATCCAGCAATGGAATGGCGGAGTTGCGACGGTCACTCTCTACTACATAATCTTCAATTTTGTCTGCGTTAGCAGCGAGCACTGGCTCAATCTCTTTCCACTCACCAAAAACAACACCAGTAGGACCAGTAATGAAAGCTTTGGAGCTCGCACCGAAGTCGATTCCCTCCAGGTTCCCTTTCACATATACTTTCACGGGTGTTTTCTTTTCGCTTTTTTGGATAAACGCGATAATTTCGTTGGCATCCATCATATTCATTGTTACATCCTCCTCAAAATAACAGCATGGTAAATCAAAAAAAGCAATGAGTGCATTCGCTATCTCATTGCTCTTGATACTACAGAAGCAAATAATAAATAGCGCTCCACAAAAAGACGTAAGGTCCCTTGTGACAGGATGTTCATTTTTCATGAGACACCCCAGCCTGTGCTACGTAGGGGCATAGCATAAGCTTCGGCGCTTTAGCCTTTCTTCCTTCTCCTGCCCCCTGGCAGATTGCGAAAAGACTTACTCTTCTTCGGCGCACCTCTATTTAGAGTACATTATTATAATTTTATTTAACTCTACCAAAATCAATGAAACGTGGCAATAAGAAAAAAGTTATTGACAACGATTCTCATTTTCATTATTTTATTTATTGAGAATGATACTCATTATCCAATTGGAGGGTTTACGTTTTATGAGCATTTTGATGGTTTACGCGAGCATGACAGGGAATACACAGGAAATTGCTGAAGCAATTGCAGAAGGTATTCGTTCCACTGGTGCTGAGCTGGAGATAAAAGAAGTGATGGATGCAAACGCAAAAGAACTCGAGGCTTACGACGGAATCTTGCTTGGCGCCTACACATGGGGCGACGGCGAACTCCCAGATGAATGCATGGATTTTTATGAGGAAATGGACGACATTGACCTTAGCGGGAAAAAGGTTGTTGCTTTTGGCTCTTGCGACTCCGCTTATGAGCATGTCGGTGCAGCAGTTGATATTTTGCTGAAAAAGGCGAGCGAACGGGGAGCAGAAACACCAATGGAAGGATTGAAAATCGAGCTTTCTCCTACTGCAAAAGAAGTGGAAACTTGCAAAGCATTTGGGGTATCGTTTGCTGAATTGCTCGGATAATCGGTGTTTCCCAAATACTCTGGCATATGCTATACTATCAATCCAACTTTTTCAGGAGGATTGATCTCATGACACTACATACGGACGAGATTCTCTTACGGCCTCTCCACCAACAAGACGCAGCCGAGCTCCTAGAGCTTCGGCTGCGCAATCATGACTTTCTCCAACCATTTGAACCGATCCGCCCCGCTTCATTTCTGACCCTCCCAGTACAGCAAGAACAGATTTCACAAGCGCAGAATGATTTTGAACGTGGCACGGCCTATGCTTTCGGCGTATTCTCCCGGGAATCCGGAAAGATGATTGGGCGTATTGCGTTGTCAAATGTGGCACGCGGCGCATGGCAAAATGCAACGATTGGTTACTTCATGGATCAGGCGTGCAATGGCAAAGGCTATACGACATTAGCCGTAAATCTTGCCCTTCGCTTTGCTTTCACGGATGCTGGGCTACACAGGGTACAAGCGGCTGTAATGCCTCGCAACCAAGCCTCCATTCGTGTCTTGGAAAAAAACCGTTTTCGCCATGAAGGCCTTTCGTTACGCTATTTACAAATTAACGGCGTATGGGAGGACCATCTTATCTACGCTCTTACAGCTGAGGAGTGGTCTTTGTAATCTCCCCACTCTTTTCGCTATCGCGCAGCCGCTCCAGGATGCGCCGTTTGCGGTACAGCATCATCCCCGCTTCGGCGACATCCTGTACGGTTGAGCGATTCAAATACGCCCCGAACAAAATACCCGCAATGGGCACCATTTGAAATAACTTTTTCCACCCAAAGTTTTCTGTGTACGTTACCACGACTTCACGCCATCCCTGCAATTGCGCCATTACCTCTCTCTGGGCAGTTGGGTCATCAAAGCGGGAGAGCTCAGCGAGTATCGCTTTTTTCCCTACGATGTCCGATGAAGCAAACTGCAGGCATTTGACGACAAACAGCCGCTCCTTCTTCTCTTCCGGTCGATAGCCATAGGCAAGCGCCATCTCTTGTAAAACTTTTAGGGATGTCCCCATCAATAACGGGATATCGATCGCAAGGGTAAATATCCCCCCGAAGCCAGTCGTCGCACCTTGTACCGTGGCAAAATTCGCACGTGAATCCTTCAACTCCATGGCGACTTCATTCATGATCGTAAGCGGAACAGCGGCTATCTCCTCCTTGCCAATAACAGAAGTGCCCTGTCCCTCTAATCGTTTGCCAAACCGCTTGTATATCGGTTCATCCTGCACCAAATAAGTTCCACCTGTTTCAAGAAAGGCTGCCATTTCATCTACGGCTTTTCCCAGCTTCTCCTGAACGAATGCAGGCGTAATCCGATCCAACAAAACAAAAGGAAGTCTGCCAAGCTTTTCCCAGAACCACAAGTCGTTCTGGTCCTTCTCCCAAGCCTCCACTTCGTGTAATGCCGTAACCAATGTCTCCCTAGACTCCTTCAACACCAATAACCTCCCTGGCTGCTCACTCAGATTCTCCTCGCTTCCACTGACATTGGTTGCGCAAGACGGACTTGATATAGTCCCGCAACTCTTCTGACGTGGCGTGACAGACGAACTCTCTTTTATGTCTTACGATCCCCAGCTTCAAATGTTTCACTTGCTCTCCTTCGATCCGAAAGCCGAACTTTTCTAGGATTGCCTTCTGCTCATTTGTCACAGGACTTCCTCCCCTTGTAGTCGAAAACCCCCATGCCAAATTGCAAGGGGGTCTTCCTACCTACTTTACTTCAATTGTCATCGTCAATGTTTCATTACGCTCATTTTCATCGGTTTTCTTGGTGTGCTTTCTTTTGGAGTTGATAACTGTGCAGGTTTTATTGGTGAGCGTATTCGTTACCTTGATCTTGTATTCCCCAGGCTTATCCGTATCGATATACCTTTTCAAATTCAGTGATTCAAGTCCCTCACCATCGTCGCCATCACCTTTGCTTGGCTTGATGCTGGCGATTTCTTCTTCCCCGAAAAAGATCTCGATCCGATTTTCTGAGGAAATGGTACCGTTACTGTGCTTCCGATTGGCACCAATACCAATTTCTCCATGTTTCCATTCAAATTTCGGCATATAGTAGGACTTCTTTTCGCTCTTATCCCTGATCTTTTTGGATCCGACAAGCTCAGCATGAGTAGCGATCAGTCTTAAGTCTTCCCATTCTTCGAGATTATCGCCTGCATTCACGGTAATCTTTTGTCCGTCCCGGTATTCCTTCCCGCTCTCGCTTCGAAGAAGAAGTGGCGAACTTGGCGGAGTTACACCTGTATCATCCGGCTCACATGACGGATACGACTTGATTGGAGGCGAATCTTCTATCACTTGAACGTAGCCGCACCATACCTGCGACGGGTCTCTTTTGCTATAGTAGTTGACTTTGTAGCGACCTGGTTTGTAACCGGACAACAGCAATGCCGTGTGATCCCAGCTCAATTTGCTCTCGTCGGCAATGACATTATCGATCGCCCATACACCCGGCCCTTCATCATCATCCGCTTCACTTCCATATTTGATGTGTTCGGCAGCAGTTGCCAGCCAGATCACATGAACAGGATTCTGATACAGCTTGATTGTATTATCAGAGGAATACAGGTTCATCTTTTCTACCGTCGGTGTTGATTGTTCGTTCTGCTGCATCAACACATCCATCGTGACATTTCCATTAGCAGGGCCGCAGGCATTAGGTGCACCTGGTATTTGTATTTGAACCGTTGTCGCCGAAGTATCGCCCCACATAGACGATGTCTCTTTTTGCCCCGAAACAGGCTCAAAGGTAACAGCGATTGTGATTCCGGCCAGTCTCTCAGGAATGTCCACCTCAAAGTGCTGCGCGTCTGTCAAGGTTTGTCCGGTTCCGTTCACCGACCATCTTCCTGGGATTGGCGAATACAATGGAACCTTCCCTGGTGCTGCTGGAGCTGTTATTTTCTGATCTTGCGTGAGCTTTTGACCACTTGCATCTGTCCCCATGTACAGCTCTGCAACGCCTACTTGAATCATCGTCATCCAAGGTGACATGGTAGTATCATCAGGAACAAAGAGGAGCTCGTACTGCCCCGTCAACAATGTCCCCGTCGAAAATATGGTTTCTTGAACAGACCTCATTTCTGTATTCGTGGACTTATTTGTTAATTTCCAAGTGCCCGGTACAGAACTAGTAAAGTCGTGTGAACCCATCATTCCAAAAATCGCCGTTTGTCCGCCGCTTGGTACTGGTTCTCCCTCAGCCTTTTCCCCATTAAATATGCTCGGGTAATTTTGGGCCTCTACCAGAAATCGCACATGCAACGTGCTGCTCTTCCCTTTGGCATCCGTCACAATAAAGGTCAAGGTATGCGAGCCGGCAGATAGCTTTTGTGCTGGAATGGTAAACCGAGGCACTTGCCATTTGAAAGAGGTCTGTGGGGAGGTAGTTTCGGCTTGATACTCCGATAACTCTACGCCATCCAATAAAACTTGCTTCCGATTGAGGTTAGTGCCAGTTCCATAAGTGGTCTGTATCACGTCAATATCAAGTGGTGTCTCGGGAGGAAGAATAAACTCATCATTCTTCACCCAGTTCCAACCATTTGAATCCAATCCTGCAACCTGATAATCGTTAAAGATAACCATATCGTGAACAGGCTGCTGCCGGAGTGGCTTAGATACTTGGCTGTTTTTTTTCATGGATGCTGTTGCCCCGGCCCCCATGGCTGGCAGTACTGACACACCTGACAAAAAGGTGCCCGTTGCCAAACACACTAGAAGTGCTTTTACAACCCATTTTTTCACGAATTGTCCTCCTATTTCTTCCTTTCAATTTTTCAACTGTGATCATTCGACAAAAACAGCGAAATATCCTTTACAATCACAGAGCTTTTTGCGCCATCGGTATAGTTAAAAACTATTCAGTTTATAATTTATATAGATTTGACTTATATCCCCCCAGTTGGTAAAAATGGATGAAAGGGAGGGATTCGGATGGTTCAAACCAATCAATGGAATGCCGGGCTATACGACGCCAAAATGAATTTCGTTTCTGAATACGGCAAAGGTTTAGTGGACTGGCTACAGCCGGCTTCTGGAGAAAACATTCTTGACTTAGGCTGTGGAACAGGTGACCTGTGTGCTCAACTATCGCTTGCAGGAGTTAATGTGACAGGAATCGACTTTTCTGCCGCCATGATTGAGGCTGCTCGTCAAAAATATCCGCAGTTTGCCTTTGAAGTAGCCGATGCACATACGTATCGTACAGATGTCAGCTACGACGCTGTCTTTTCTAATGCCGCACTCCACTGGATGAAACGTCCTGCCGAAGTCATTGAAACCATTTGGTTGGCTCTAGCTCCCGGTGGACGCTTTGTCGCTGAATTTGGAGGGCAGGGAAATTGCGGACAAATCACCAAGGCATTACGGACTGTTTTAGCACGAAGAGGAATATCTGCCGACGAGCGCTCGCCTTGGTATTTTCCCAGCATAGGAGAGTACACGACTCTTTTGGAAAAGCAAGGCTTCCATGTCGTACTTGCCTCCCATTTTGATCGCCCGACAGTCATGGCTGATGGAGACCTGGGGCTGTCACATTGGCTGAATTCTTTTTGCAGTCCTTTTTTCGCGGGACTGTCCTCAAATGAAATTCAGCAAGTATGTAGCGAAGTCACTGACTTACTGCGTCCTGCTCTGTTTCAAGAGGGACACTGGGTGCTCGATTACAAGCGTATTCGCGTCATTGCCCATAAGAAATCAGAGAAGGATACTCTACATGGGGGAGCTGCACAATGACCCGTATTGGCTGTCTCCATGGACATTATTCGAATATTTCCCTCTTATCAGATGCGTTCGCAGCCTTTGACGTAGAGCTCATTCATTTTGTTGATCCAGGTTTACTCCTGCAGAACGAAGGAACCTCTGTCCATACCAAGGAACAATCGCATGCCAAATTACGTGAGCAACTAAACTGGATGCGAAACTGCGGGGTCGATGCAATCGTGATCACATGCACGCAGTATGCTGCACTGGTAACACCAGAAGATGAAGCAACTGCCACTGTTCCACTCTTCACAATCGATGGATCTTTTTTTCATGAGCTTGCACGGCATACTGAGCCACAAGTTCTGCTGTTCTCCAATCCCGCTACTGTTCAACCTACGATGGAGCGTCTCGTGAAACACGCCCATTCTCACAGCCTTCATCCAGAGATACAAGTATCTCTCGTCGAAAATGCTTTTGCCCTGCTCATGGAAAACAAGCAAGAAGCTTACAGAGAAGCGATAAAAGACGCCCTGTATCAGCTCCGCCAAACGTTTCCAGACCAACCTATTGCAGTGGCACAGCTCTCCATGGCCCCTGTTGCTGATCAATTTGCAAAGGAAAATGACTGTACAATTTCCCATCCTTTACATAGTTTGACGTCGTTAATGTCCGTAGCGTTACAATTGCGTTCAAACCGTTGAAAAGGGAATGCGTGTAAAAAACAGCCCCGTTTGCTTAGGTCTAATGGCCAGTGGCAACGGGGCTGTCGCATAAACACGAATTCAATTGGCTTTTACATGCCTTCGGAGTTGGTCACCAGAACCTCTTCTCCCTCATTCAAGCCGCCTTTGATTTCAATAAAATCATATCCTTCAATCCCGATTTCTACGTCTTTCGGCATTGGATCTCCGGTGCTCGGATCTTTCACCATTACCGTTCCCTGACCTGGTCCCAGAATTTCAACTGCATTGCTTGGCAAGCGCAGGACATTCTGTGCTTGGGCGACGATAATATCGTTGTCTCCCGTCATTCCATGCTTAAAATCAGCCTTGTCTAGCAATTCCACTTTTACCGCGAAACGAACTTCCTTGTCTTCTTTTTTCCCTTCTTTCGGGAGCTCTACGACTTTGCCTTTAAACGGCTCGGTACCGAATGCATACACGTAAACATCGACATTTTGTCCGATTTTAATCGCGGGGATATCAAGCTCTCCAACGGCTGCCATAAAGTAAACAGAAGACGTGTCCATAATAATGGCTGCAGGCTCTGATCCTGGCGCTTCGCCTTCTTTTACGCCCAGCTTGGTGATTACACCGCTAATTGGCGCCGTTACTTGGTTCTTCGCAATTTCACGCTTTTTCTGCTCCATGTTCAATAAGGAACTTTTTAGCGCCAGTTCTTTTTCCATCAGCTCCATACCGGACGCTTCCATATCCATCTTGAACAGTTGTTGCCCTACTTTGACTACATCGTCCTTTTTGACGTCGATCTTGCCGATTTTCCCGTACGTACCAGCCAAGATTTCTATTTCATCCGGCAGCTGGAATTCTTTCTGATTTCGGCTTACGTATAAGAGGCCCTTATCATCCGTGTACTGTACCTCACCCTTGTCTCCGACGTAAATGGCCCCAGGCTTCTTGACCAATACCTCGACATTGTGAATTCCGCCAGCACCTTCTACTTTTTCACCTATTCTATCCACTTCTGTGACAACACCATCCACAAAATACATGGAAGTCGGAATGAATACCTTCACTTTTTGTCCTACACTGAATCGTTCAGACTCATAGGAGGTAAATTGCCCAATAATTTTCAAATAGTCGGTATTAGCCAGCTTGACTACCACCTGTTCCGGTCTTACATCTTGTCCTTCTTCTACAAGGACCTCAACCACTTTTCCTTCTTTTGTAGCCGTGATCTTGTCTTTCTTTTGCTTAATTTCATTTAGCTCTTTTTTCGCCTTTAAAATGTCCAGCTCCAGCTTTTGAATTTCCAGTTGTGCATCCGAGCTGTCTATCGTGAACAAAACATCGCCTTTTTTTACGGACTGCCCTTCTTTCACTAGCACACGTTGCACCTTGCCGCTGAGCTCTGGCTTGACTTCCTCACGGGCCTTCGCTTCCACTGTACCTGCTGAGTTGATTGTCTTCTTGACGTCACCTCGTTCCACGACCGCTGTCGGGAAGTTCGGTTTTTCTTCCGGCTTTTCTTCTGTAACCTCTTCGCCCTTGAAGTATGAGTAGCCGTAATAGCTACCTCCTCCAAGAACGGCCACGACCGTGGCGATAATGATCCATTTTTTCTTGTTCATCTTACGTTCCTCACATTTCATCACTTATTCAGATCGAATCGCTTGCAGCGCACTTAAACGAGACGCGCGGATCGCCGGGAAGATTCCCGCCAACACCCCAATAATAAAGGAGAAGCCAATCGCAAAGAGTGCCAGCCAACCCGGAATCACTGCCAATTTTGTTGGCTCAGCCTCTGGATCACCACCGCCGCCGTAGCCCATGTTGAGACTATCCAAGAGACCGCCAGACGCTCCAAAGTAATTCACGAGCTCAACCGCTCCCCACGCCATTCCGAGACCAGCCAGTCCACCAATTAAGCCAATAAAGCCTGACTCCATTAAGAACAGCCAACGAATATTCAACACAGTGGCCCCGATTACTTTCATGATACCAATCTCTTTGGTTCGCTCTAAAATCGACATGATCATCGTATTGACGATTCCAATGGTTGCGACGAGCAAGGAGATTGCAGCAATTCCTCCGAGGACCATCTGAATCACGAAGAAGAAGTTATTGATGGTTTCCAGCTCACGTGCAGGCGACCATACTTCAAAGCCCTTTTCCTTCAACGCTTTGACTACACCCTCGACCTTTTCACGAGATTCTACCTTGACAGTAATTCTGTCAAATTCAAAGGTTTCCTTTTTGGCTTTATCGCGTGAACGGCGAGATGCTCCCTCTTCGACTTCGTCACCTCGACTGCGCGTGACCCACTCATTTAGCTCTTTCACTACATTAATCGGTACATAAACCGCGGCTGACGAGTTACGTTCTTCCGATTTCTTTAATTGACCGACAACCTTTACACGCAATTCTTTTTTCTCGTATTTTGGTTCATCATCGATGCGATATTCGCGCGACAAGATGAGAGTCCCTGCTCTGTCTACGAGATTGAAGGTCAGTGCTTCTCCGCCCCCTATATCAGGAGGTGGCATCTGAGACATTTCATGCCGTCCAGCTCCGGCCTTTCTTCGCCGTTCCTCGCGCTTTTCCTTTTCTACGTCGCGCAATTCTCTGGATACATCGAAAGCAACCACTATCTCTTGGGGCGCCCCTGTCAGATAGGTTCCTTTTTCAATGTCATTTTTGCGATAGGCAGCCGACTCATTCACATCCACCCCAATAAGCTGGACGTAGCCTTCTCGTCTACCTACCTTAAGCTTCGCTTGCTCTCGTAATTCTTTTATCGGCATAACCGCCTGAATGCCAGGAATCTTTTTTAATTCCTGCACCGCTTGCATATTCAGCTTCTTGACCTTATCCTCTGGAACATCAATCCATTCACCATTTTCCTCGTACCAACGCAATGGCTCGACGTCCATCTCTGTCAAGTTCCCGAAGTTCTCCAAGCTTTTTACCGCACTTTCCTTAAGCCCTAAACTAAGCGCCATCATCGCGACGATTGCAGCCGTCCCGATCATGACACCAACCGATGTGAGGGCTGTCCGCAGCTTCATTCGCCACAGATTCCTCCAGACAATGCGAAAAGAATCCATTACCTTCACTGTTTGTTCACCTCATACCCTCGCCTACGCTGGTCTTGTCCTTTTTTGTACAACCCGTCCGTCCTGGAGATAAATGACGCGGTCGGACTGTTCCGCTACTTCCTGTTCATGGGTAACGATGATGAACGTAGTCCCATTTTCCTTGTTCATTTCTCTCATTAATAGGAGAATCTCTTGTTCTGTCTTCGAATCCAGGTTCCCCGTCGGCTCATCCGCCAAGATAATGCCAGGCTGATTGACGAGTGCTCTGGCAATACTGACACGCTGCTGCTGTCCACCACTAAGCTCATTGGGTCTGTGGTCGATACGACCTTCCAGCCCCACGCGGTGTAAGATTTCTGTTGCTTTCTCCCGACGTTTTTTCTTGCTTTCGCCTGCAAAAATCAGTGGAAGCTCTACGTTTTCCAACGCTGTCAGATTCGGAAGCAGATTGTATGACTGAAAGATAAAACCCATATTTTTACGGCGAAACAGGCATAGTTCGTTTTCGCTGTAGCTGGAAATCTCTGCTCCGCTAACCATGACACTCCCTTCCTCCGGCTTGGTCAAACCTGCAAGCAAATTCAAGAGCGTAGATTTGCCAGAACCCGATGAGCCACACAGGGCCACGAATTCTCCCTTGTTGATATGAAGGTTGATATCATACAGCACGGGCACTTTGATTTTTCCCGTTCCGTAGCTGTGATTGACCCCTGTCACCGTCAGCTCTCCTGTTGAATTGACCATCGTTTGTCGCACCTCATTCGTTCTTTCAAAATGGAAACTTTCGTAAACATCACATACTAAAGACGTAACATTTCGCAAAACGTAACGCTTCTTTCGGAAACATTTTACGATTTACGTAAACAACCATACTTTCTTCAAAAATATGTAACAGCTATGTAACCTTTTGCAGCCGGCTACGTATTACAATGTAGATGTCAACAAACCATGGAGGGTCGAAGAAGATGACTATCTATCGCTTTTTATTTGAAACAGCAACACGCAGATGGGTTGAAATCATCAAGGCACCCAGTATGTTTGAGGCAGCAAAGCAAGCCAAACAGCTTGCAACCAAGCGTTCCAAGTCCATGTCCACTACCATCAGTTTCTCTTTTCACCACGCTGCTTCTCAAGCATAAATGCACACATACATAAACCGCTTGCCCGCTACGGGAGGCGGTTTTTATATTTTGGGGATATTATTGACAGCACCGAATTCTTCCTCTTTAATAGAGAGAGAGGCATTACAGCGCATGACAGTATAGATCCGCTTCGATTGTGCAGCGGTATACAAAGGGAGATAATCACAATGACCATGAAGAAAGCACTCACCATTGCAGGTTCCGACACCAGCGGCGGAGCTGGTCAGCAAGCAGACCTCAAAACGTTTCAGGAGCTTGGTGTTTTCGGGATGACCGCCCTCACCGTTATCGTAGCCCAAGATCCACATAACAAATGGTTTCACGAAGTGTTTCCGATCGACGTTACGATCCTAGAAAAACAAATCGAAACCGTACTCGCAGGAATTGGCGTAGATGCTGTAAAAACAGGGATGCTCGGAACCACTGAATTGGTTGACCTCGCTACCCGTAAAATAAAACAATACGATTTGAAAAATGTTGTCGTTGACCCTGTGATGATCTGTAAGGGTGCAGATGAAGCTCTCCATCCAGAAATTGCAGTCAGCCTGCGCGAAGTCTTGCTCCCGCATGCAACAGTTGCAACTCCTAACCTGTTCGAGGCTGGTATTCTTAGCCAAATGGGCGCATTGAAAAGTGTCGATGACATGAAGGAAGCAGCGAAGCGCATCCACGACTTCGGCACCTCTTATGTCGTTGTAAAAGGTGGCAGCAAGCTTCAAAGCGGAAATGCCGTAGATGTTTTCTATGACGGGAAAACGATTGAGGTAATGGAATCAGAGCGCTTTGAGACGAGCTTTACTCATGGTGCCGGCTGCACGTTCTCCGCTGCAATCTGTGCGGAATTGGCAAAAGGAAGCTCTGTGCACAACGCAGTAGCTGTTGCCAAAGAATTTATTACCGAAGCGATTCGCCACTCGTTTGCGCTCAATAAATATGTGGGACCTACTAATCACGGTGCGTACCGCATGAAAAAGCACGGCGAAGCGATTTGCTAATTACGTCTTGGTAAACAAAAACTCCTGACCAAATCCGAGTCTTTCTCGGCTGGTCAGGAGTTTTCTTATAATTACGCTTGTTTTTTGATAGCGACCTCGGGATTGATTGGGGCAGCTCTTCGTTTCATGCGTACGGAAGACACCGTAAATACAATAAGCGCAGACCAGATGAGTCCAAAGCTGATGAGATGTGTTTGGGTGAAAGGCTCACCGAATAAGAATACAGCTGATAAGAGCGATATCGTAGGTGCCAAGTATTGAATGAAGCCCACAACGGAAAGCGGGAGTCTAGTCGTTGCTTGGGCGAACCAGTAGAGCGGCATGGCAGTAGCTACCCCCGCAAGCGTCAGCAATAAAAGTTGCCACCACGCTAAGGATGTCATCGTCTCCGTCCCATTGACCTGTAGCATCAACAGATAACCGAAAGCAATAGGGGCCACAAACAACGTCTCCCACGCCAGTCCGATCATCGCCTCCATTCGGACGAGCTTCTTCGCCAAGCTGTAAAAAGCAAAGGTCAAAGCAAGTGATAGAGAGACCCATGGAATCTCACCGTACTCGAAGGTGATGAACATGACTCCGAAAGCCGCGAGTATAAGCGCGAGCCATTGCCCAGCATGCATTTTTTCTTTTAAGAAAAGGACTCCAAGCAGTACGGTGATGAGAGGATTCATGTAGTAACCAAGACTCGTTTGCATGACTTGATCGTTATTCACTGCCCAGATAAAAATGAGCCAGTTTGCGCTGATTAACAGTGAACATATCGCTAATGCTCCGAGCATTTTAAAACCAGTAACCGCTCTCCACATACTGCGCCAGCGTTTCGTTACCTGGATAATGATTGCAACAAAAATAATCGACCAGACGATTCGATGAGCGAGTATCTCCCATGCCCCCATTGCCTGAAACAGCTTCCAATAGAGCGGGAGTAAACCCCAAGCCAAATACGCCACAATTGCATAAATAATCCCCTGTCTCATCCTAGCTCCTCCATGTGTTTCGCCTTCTCTTTCTCTATAGACAACTTTTGAACTTATTATCTATGAAATAGTGTAACGGAAATACGAAAAAACAGCTATGTATTCTCACGTAGAATAGCGCGTTCTTTACACTTTCATCCGTTACCATATTACCAATGCACGTAGCTAGCTAGTTACCTCAGTAGCATAGTAAAGCATGCACAAAAATTTTATTGTACCACTTTTATACCTGTAGTACAATAGTCATTATTCTTCCGAGTTTAGTCATACGAAAGGAACTTTTACTTATGACATACTGGCGATCTATCTTTTTAGTTTTACTCGGTGCGTGCAGCTACGGTGTCCTCTCGATCTTCATGAAGCATGCCTTTCAACTCGGCTTTACGCCATTTGAAATGAGTGGGAGTCAATTGATTTTTGGCGGCTTGATTATGACGGTCATGGCCATCCTTTTCTCGAAGCAGCGCTTTTCGTTTACGTATTTGTTGCTTTTGGCACCAGCCAGCCTGATGATGGCCTCAACCAGTCTTTTTTACCATCAGGCTGTTAGCCGGGTTTCTGCTTCACTCGCAATTGTTCTCCTCTTTCAGTTTACCTGGATCGGTGTCTTGCTAGAGGCGATTGTAGATCGAAAATGGCCGACCGCTGAAAAATGGGTGTCTCTGGTTATGCTTGGAGCAGGGACTGTTCTTGCAAGCGGACTAGGCGAAAGCGGTATTCAGAGCGTAGACATGGTTGGTTTGATCTTCGGTCTGATGTCTGGCGCGACCTTTGCCCTGGTTATTTTCTTCAGCGGGCGAATTCTCCCTGGAATGGATCCATACTTGCGAAGCGCGATTTCGATTAGTATGGCAGCCCTGATGCTCTCGATCGTTTATCCGCCGACTTTCTTGGTAAATGGTCAGCTTCTGCAAGGTTTACTGCCGCTCGGTCTTTTGGTTGCGATCTTCGGTTCGGTCATCCCGATCTTCTGTTTGGCTGTCGGTGTGCCGCGGATCGGCAATGGACTGGCTACCATTTTAAGTGCAGTCGAGCTGCCCACAGTCGTGCTCTTGTCGAGCTTCGTGCTTCAAGAGACTGTCTCTCTCCCTCAATGGGGTGGCGTATTCATGATCCTGGCTGCCATTTGTGTACCGCAAGTAAAGTGGCGGAAACTATTCTCCCCTTCTCACGCCCTCGAGCAGGAAAGAATGTAGCGCCGTTTTCTATAAACCGCATACAAAAAGCGTGCAGACGAGCTGTTCTGCACGCTTTTTTTTGGTACACCCCCTTCATATAGAAGGAAGGTAGATTCTCTGCCTCGAATTTATTTGCGAAAACTGCCACTCAAAGGGGGAAAGGTATGGAAAAGCGGCATACGGTGTTATTCCAGCAGCTAGAGGATTATCGACAGGAGACGTTAAAAGCAATCGATGGTTTGACAGATGAAGATGCGAACATCATTCCTGATGGTTTCTCCAACAATATCTTGTGGAATCTGGGGCACATTTATCTGGATCAGTATTTATGGATCGCGTACCTTACAAAAGAAACGATCCCGCTCCCCCCTGGCTTCAAGGAATGGTTTAACTTCGGGACCAAGCCTACTGACTGGAAAACACCGCCGCCGAATCTCGAAACGCTCGTTTCCTTATTACAAGAACAACCTCAGAAGATACAGGCTGCTTACAAGGATCGATTAGACGAAGAGTTTCCCGCAACAGAATCCGGCATGCATACGATTGCGCAAGTGCTTGTACGAACGATTTTTCACGAAGGGATGCACCTCGCCTCCCTCAATACAATCCGGAGGTTTCTAGGCAAATGACTCAGACTATAACGCCAATTTTTCGCATGTTTGACGTTGAGAAGGCAAGAGAGTTTTATGTGGATTTTCTAGGTTTTCAGATTGATTGGGAGCATCGTTACGAGGATCATTTTCCTTTATACATGCAAATTTCCTCTCCATCGTGCACGATTCATCTATCCGAGCATCACGGAGATGCTTGTCCTGGCTCAGCGATTCGCGTACAGGTGGAAAACATTGAGCTTTTCCATCAGTCCCTGTTGCGTCAAGGATACAAGTACGCTTGTCCTGATTTAGAGGAGACGCCGTGGGAAACGCGTGAAGTGAGCGTGACCGATCCTTTTGGCAATCGCCTTCACTTTTATCAGCCTGTCGATCACTCGTAAACAAATACAAAGAAAGCCCAGCGACAGTTCCTTTACAGGAGCCACCGCTGGGCTATTTCATTTTACATTTTGAACATAAATAGATGGGGCGATCGATGGGACTTGAACCCACGAGTGCCGGAGCCACAATCCGGTGCG